>NZ_JBIVMY010000010.1:0-158499 GCF_044753325.1 Pseudomonas sp. NPDC088414
CTTCGATATGTATGCGGAAGGCTTCAAGCACAGTTATTACCCTCATCAGTTGTCCCAAATGGCTGTCCGGGACGCTCGTCGCGAAATGCTCGTACTCATGCGCTGCGTGGCGTTGTGGGCCACTTAGCCAGAATTACCGGGCATTCCTTACAGAAGCTGCTTTCAAAGTTTTACGCCTGCAGAACGGGGAGCTGATGAGGGTTGGCGTTGGGCTTTTCCCCGCTGGAAAAACCCTTCGCCAACACCGCTCTGAAGGAACGACTGTGCTCGTGACGCTTTGAAAACAGCTTCTAACGGACATTGGCGCCTTAAAAGGCTGGCTGATTCTACGGCAAAAAAAATTTAAAGGTAAGTCAGGCTCTATTGGACTTTGGTGGCGTTGTGCACGGGCAGGGTAAACCGCGAGCCAGCGCTTGCCCCTGACGTTTGAGGGGTGATCAATGCCCGACAAAGGGCTAACATGCCGGCCTGTTCCGCGTTTCAGTGTTTTGCCAATTTATGCCCAATCAGACCATCAAGACCCCCTGCGTCGGCCTCTGCTCCACTGTTTACGGCGATCTGGTGTGCCGTGGCTGCAAGCGTTTCCATCACGAAGTGATCCACTGGAATGGTTACGGCGAGGAGGAAAAGCGTGCGGTGTGGTTGCGGCTGGAACAATTGCTGTCACAAGTGATGGCGAGCAAGGTCGAGATCTTCGATCCGGCGCGCCTGCGCCAGCAGCTGGAACAGCGCAAGATCCGCTTCGTGCCGCATCAGTCGGAATATTGCTGGGCCTATCAGCTGATTGCACGCGGGGCGCGGGTGATCATTAATCTGGAAGCCTACGGGATGGTGTTGCTGCCGGAGTTCCGCGACTGGAACCTGCCGGAGTTGCGCGATGCCATTGATCGGGAATTCTTCCTGCTGTCGGAAGCGCATTATCAGCGCTACATCGCACCGGGCTTCCTGAAAGACGCCTTCGGCGCCTAGAAGCTTCGCGAGCAGGCTCGCTCCCACAATGATCGGAGTGGAATGCAGATCCTGCAGGCGCCAACAGATCTTGTGGGAGCTGGCTTGCCAGCGATGAGGGCAGTGCATCCAATGTCAATGTTGACTGACCCACCGCTATCGCTGGCAAGCCAGCTCCCACAGGGATATGCATTTCAACTGTGGGAGCGAGCCTGCTCGCGAAGGCGCCGGTTCAGGCACCGTAATCCTCAGTGCTTCACCGCCAACTCCACCAGATGATCCTCAACCTCCTGCGGCTTGAGCACCAACACGTCGCTTTCCAGCGCATCCAGCACCACCTCGGCGGTATTGCCGATCAACGCGCCTGACAGCCCGGTGCGCGCCACGGTGCCGATCACGGTCACCGCCGCCTGCAGCTTGTGCGCCATGAACGGAATCAGCACATCCGCCGGGCCTTCCTCTATATGCAGGTGTTCATCATCGACATCGAACTCCGCCTGAAACGCCCGGCATTGCTCGCGATAACGCGCTTCGATGGTTTCGCTCCGCTGTAACGCCGGGTCGGCTGCCGAGAGCATCGGCGAGGGGTGGGCGCTGATCACATGCAGATGCCCTTTGGCCAGGCTGGCGATGTCGTAGCCGTGATCGATGATCGTGGTGTGCAAATGCCGGTGTTCGCCATCGGCGTTACCGACATCGACTGCCGCAAGAATCACCCGGTCTTTCCACGGCGTGCAGGTTTTCACCAGCAGCACCGGGGTCGGGCAGTGACGCAGCAGCTTCCAGTCGGCCGGCGTCAGCAGGGCTTTTTTCAGGGAGCTGTCAGGGAAGTGCTGTTTGACCACCAGACCGCAGCCTTCGGCCTGCTGCACATCGATGATGGTTTCGTGCAGGCTCTCGTTCCACGCCTGTTCGGTGGTCACGCTATAGCCATCTGCTAAAAGTGCGGCTTTGAGCACGCCAAGCATGCCGGCGTGGTCGTGCTTGCGGTCACACACCAGCAGGTGCAGGTGCGCCTGGGTCACGCCGGCGATCAGCTTGGCGCGCTTGAGCGCCAGGCTTTCCGAATGTTCGGGTTCGATGACCACCAGAATGCTGCGAATGGCTTGCATGAGCGGAGTCTCCAGCAAAGAAAAGGCACGGCGTTGCACAACTATAGTTGCTGCTCATGCGCCTGCGACTTGATGCATATCAACGCCTGCGACTGGTGGTCTGCGGGCAGGCCGGTATAATCGGCGGCCTTTGCTCGTACACCTTTTACCGTGAGCCCCATGATCCTTCCCGAAATCCACGAATTCCTTGGCTGCCGCACGCCCGACGCCTGGGTCCAGGCCGCTCTGGCCGATCAGGAAACCCTGCTGATCGACCACAAGAACTGCGAGTTCAAGGCTGCCAGCACCGCGTTGAGCCTGATTGCCAAGTACCATTCCCACGTCGACCTGATCAACATGATGTCGCGTCTGGCCCGGGAAGAACTGGTGCACCACGAACAAGTCATGCGCCTCATGAAACGCCGCAAGATCGAGCTGCGCCAGCTGCACGCCGGGCGTTACGCGTCGAGTCTGCGCAAAGTGGTGCGCAGCCACGAGCCGGTGAAACTGGTGGACACGCTGGTGGTCGGCGCGTTCATCGAAGCGCGCAGTTGCGAGCGTTTCGAGGCGCTGGTGCCGCATCTGGACGAAGAACTCGGCAAGTTCTATTTCGGCCTGCTGAAAAGCGAGGCGCGGCATTTTCAGGGTTATCTGAAACTGGCTTACCAGTACGGCGATGCGAAGGACATCGCTCAGGTGATCGACAGGGTTCGCGCGGCCGAGCAGGAACTGATCGAGTCACCCGATGAAGAGTTCCGTTTTCACAGCGGTGTGCCGGCCGCGGCCTGAAACACAAACTGTTAAAAACTCTTAAGAGTATGAAAGATCACCGAAAACCGGCCCCCGCGGCCGGTTTTTACTGCCTGAAACAACGCCTCGCCATCGATTGCCGCCATAATGTCGCCCACTTCACACATGGGTTGGCACACGGTCGTTATGGATAACCTGGGTTTTGGCAAAGTCCTGCTGG
This sequence comes from Pseudomonas sp. NPDC088414, assembly GCF_044753325.1. Lineage (NCBI taxonomy): Bacteria > Pseudomonadati > Pseudomonadota > Gammaproteobacteria > Pseudomonadales > Pseudomonadaceae > Pseudomonas > Pseudomonas sp. NPDC088414. The sequence goes on from NZ_JBIVMY010000010.1 coordinate 3,010, forward strand.
TCGAAGACGATGAGCGTCTGGCCACGCTGATTGCGCACTTTCTCGAGCAGCATGGCTACGAGGTGCGCGCGGTGCATCGCGGTGATCTGGCGGTGGCCGCGTTTCTCGAGTTCCAGCCCAAAGTGGTGGTGCTTGACCTGATGCTGCCGGGGCAGAGCGGCCTGCACGTGTGCCGGGAAATTCGCAGCGTGTCGGACACGCCGATCGTCATCCTCACCGCAAAGGAGGACGATCTCGACCACATCCTCGGTCTGGAGTCCGGCGCCGATGACTACGTGATCAAACCGATCAAACCGCCGGTATTGCTCGCGCGGCTGCGCGCCTTGCAGCGGCGCCAGGTACCGGAGACCGGCGTGGTCAGTGCGCTGGAGTTCGGCCGTTTGCGCATCGATCGCAGCTGTCGCGATGTGCGTCTGGCCGGCGAGATCATCGAGATGACCACCATGGAATTCGAATTGCTGTGGCTGCTGGCCAGCGCCGCCGGCAAGACTTTGTCCCGCGATGACATCCTCAACCGCATGCGCGGTATCGCTTTCGATGGGCTCAATCGCAGCGTCGACGTGTACATCAGCAAGTTGCGCAACAAACTCAAGGACAATCCCCGCGAACCGGTGTGCATCAAGACCGTGTGGGGCAAGGGTTATCTGTTCAATCCGTTCGCGTGGGAGCTGTAGATGCTGCGGTTATTCCTCGGGCTGTTTCTGGTGATGACGGTGGGGCTGGTGCTGGCCCTGCAAACCGTCGAGCACACCTTCAACGCCTTGCTCGACAACCAGATGCAGGCCTACAACCGCGAGGCGGTGCGGGGTCAGGCGTGGTCACTGGTCGAGCACATGCGTGATCAGCAGGGTGCGGCGCGCGAGCGGCAACTGGAGGCGTTGCGCCCGCATTACGGCTTGTCGCTGAAGCTGATCGAGGCCGATCAACTGGATCTCAGCCCCGAGGAAAAGGCCGAACTGGCGCAGAACCTGCTGGTGATTCGCGACAATTACACCCAGTTCATCAGCAACATCGACGGTGGCTCGCAACTGCTCAGCATCAAGCTGCCGCCCGAGCCGAGTCTGATGCCGTTTTACATCGCGGTGGCTTACGCGATGCTCGCGGTGCTGATCGGCATCGTGCTGTTTTTCTGGGTGCGTCCGCACTGGCGCGATCTGGAAAAACTGCGTCTGGCCGCCGAGCGCTTTGGCGACAACGATCTGTCAGTGCGCATTCAACTGTCCAAGCGCTCGAACATCCGCGACCTGGCCGAACACTTCAACCTGATGGCGGCACGGATCGAAAGCCTGATCGCCAATCAGCGCGAGCTGACCAACGCGGTGTCCCACGAATTGCGTACGCCGATTGCGCGGCTGTCGTTCGAACTCGACCAGCTCAAGCAACAACCGAACGCCAGCCAGAACCGCGAACTGATCGCCGACATGTACGCCGACCTTGGCGAGCTGGAGGAAATGGTCTCCGAGCTGCTGACTTACGCCAGCCTCGAACGCGGCGCGACGGTGATCAAACGGGAAAACATTCAGGCCGCCAACTGGCTCGACAGCGTGGTCGGCAGCGTGGCGCTGGAGGCGGAAGCGGCGGGAGTGCAGTTGCTGATCGGTGATTGCCGGATCGACACCGTGCGCATCGAGCCGCGTTTCATGGCGCGGGCGGTGATCAATCTGCTGCGCAATGCCATTCGTTATGCCGAACAGCGGGTGGAAGTGACGCTGGAACGCAGCGGTGATTATTACGAGGTGCGGGTCAACGACGACGGCCCGGGTGTGCCGGTTGAGGGCCGGGAGAAAATCTTCGAACCGTTCTCGCGGCTGGATGCCAGTCGCGACCGTCGCACCGGCGGTTTTGGCCTGGGGCTGGCGCTGGTGCGGCGGGTGTCGCAGTCCCATGGCGGGCAGGTCGAGGTCGGGGAATCGGTGTGGGGTGGGGCGTCGTTTCGGATGACCTGGGCGCATCTGGACTGATTTGTGCTGTCAGTTCCGGCCCTATCGCTGGCAAGCCAGCTCCCACAGGTTACTGGGCGTACACAAAACCTGTGGGAGCTGGCTTGCCAGCGATAGGGCCATCAATCACAGCACAAGACTGGACTTATTTGACCAACCCCAGTCGCTCATGCCACTGCGCAATCGACTCCTCGGGATACACCGCAAACTGCTTGTCTTTGGGCTTGGCCTCCACCTCGACCCAAGGCGCCTTCGATCCCAGCATCAAATGCGTATGCTCCGGCGGCACCGGCAGCGGTGTATCGATGGCCGAAGCGAACGGATGAATCAGCTCTGGCCATTCCGGGCTGAACAGCCACAAGCCGCTGCCGCACTGTGAGCAGAAATGCCGCTCGGCCGTGCTGCGATGGGCACGTTTTTCACCTGCTTCCTTCATCTTCGCGTGGTAGATGCTGATGTGCTTGCGGCCCTGAACCTTGAGGCTGGCCGCATCGCCACCGAGGTTGATCGCGTAACCGCCTCCGCCCTGAGTCTTGCGGCAGATCGAGCAGTAGCAGCGTTGATAAGGGTAGGGATGGGCGCTGGTCAGGCTGAAAGTGACGGCGCCGCAATGGCAGGAGCCTTCGAGGTGCATGAGGGGGCCTCCAGTGGCTGAAGTGGTGCGGTTGAGCCTAGAAGGTTTTGCAGGGTTTGTTCGGACGCCATCGCGAGCAGGCTCACTCCTACATTTGAAATGCATTCCAATTGTAGGAGTGAGCCTGCTCGCGATGAACGATAACTCGGTCGCACTGGACGCCCACCGCCAGCCCGGTCAGCATGTCCCAAAAAAGGCACCCAAACCCATGCGAAGACTCCCCTCACTGGCGGCCCTGCGAACCTTCGAATGCGCCGCCCGCCACGCGCATTTCGGCCGGGCTGCGGCCGAGTTGTGCGTCACCGACAGCGCGGTCAGCCACCAGATTCGCCAGCTCGAAGAGCAACTCGGCGTCTCGCTGTTCATCCGCGAAGGCCGGCAGATCCGTCCGACTATTGCCGCCGGGCGCTTGATGCAAAGCCTGCAACAGGCCTTCGAACTGATCGGTGAAGCCTGTGATGAACTGCGCGATCCATCCTCGCTGGCGGTCTTGCGGCTGGCGGTCACCGCCGAGCTGGCGCAAAAGTGGCTGATGAACCGCCTCACCGATTTCTACGCACGCTATCCGCACATCACCCTGCACCTCTACGAACAGCCGATCGACGCCAGCGCGCCGGGCGAAGACATCGACCTGGCGATCACCTACGGCACCGGACCGGTGGACAGCAGCGCGTATTTCGTGCGGCCGTTGCCGGCGCTGCATTTTTTCCCGGTGTGCAGCCCCGGGCTGTTCAACCAGGGCAGTCTGAAATCCCCGAAAGACCTGGCCCGTCATTGCCTGCTGCACGACGATCAGGACGGCAAAACCTGGACCGCCTGGCTGACCAGCCACGCCGGCGACCTGCGCCCGCAGCGCCAACTGTATTTCGCCCATGCCGGTCTGGCGCTGGAAGCGGCGGCGCAGGGGCAGGGCGTGGCGATGGGTGACAACCTCACCGCGCAGGAGGACTTGCTGAGCGGGCGGCTGGTGCGACCATTCACGTCGAGCATGACCGCGCTCGGCCAATACGCGCTGGTCTGCGAGCGAGTGCGCCTGGAGCGTCCGGCGGTGGCGCAGATGCTCGAATGGTTCAACGATCAACTGGCCGATTGATGAGTTGAATTCAACTGTTCCGCAATAATCATCGTTGGCGGGTCAGTCGTCCGCGATCGTAGCCTGTGGTCATTCCCAACCCCAAGACGAGGTTTGACCATGGCACGTTTGCTCGACTCCACCCCCAAACGCGACGGCTTCCGTCTGCCCGGCGAATTCGAAGCCAAATCCGGCTGCTGGCTCGGCTGGCCGGAGCGTACCGACGTGTGGCGTAACGGCGCGAAACCGGCGCAGAAAGTCTGGGTGCAGATCGTCACCGCCATCTCCCACAGCGAACCAGTCACCGTGTGCGCCTCTGCCGCGCAATTCGCCACCGCCCGCCGCCAGTTGCCGCCGCAAGTGCGCGTGGTCGAGATGACCTGCAACGACACCTGGTTCCGCGACAGCGGCCCGTGCTTTGTGGTCAACGACCAGAGCGGCAAAGTGCGTGGCGTCGACTTCGAGTTCAATGCTTATGGCGGACTCGACGGCGGGCTGTACTACCCGTGGGACAAGGACGACCAGATCGCCAGCAAGATCCTCGAAATCGAACGCTTCGACCGTTACCGCGCACCGCTGATTGCCGAACTTGGCGGCATCCAGAGCGATGGTCAGGGCAGCATCCTCACCACCGAACAGTGCCTGCTCAACCGCAATCGCAACCAGCATCTGGGCAAGGACGAAGTAACCCGGCGCCTGACCGATTACCTCGGTGCCGAACAGGTGATCTGGCTGCCACGCGGCTGCAAGTTCGACGAGACCGATGGCCATGTCGATGACCTCGCCTGCTTCGTGCGCCCCGGCGAAGTGGTGCTGCAATGGACCGACAACCGCGACGACCCGCAATGGGAAATCTATCAGGAGGCCTACGACATCCTGCGCAGCACCCGCGACAGCCGAGGTCGTGAGTTGATCGTGCACAAACTGCCGCAACCGGACGTGCTGGAGTGGACCGCCGAGGAAGCCGAAGGCCTCGATCAGCAGGACAGCACTCACACCCGTCAGGCCGGCACCCGAATCTGCGCGTCGTACATCAACTACTACGCCGGCAACAGCTCGATCGTGGTGCCGCTGTTCGGCGATCGCAACGATCAGGTGGCGCTGGCGACCCTCGCCGAACTGTTCCCGCAGCACAAGATCGTCGGCATCGAAAACTCCCGGGAGATCCTCCTCGGTGGCGGCAACGTCGCATGCATCACCATGCCGCAATACGCCGGCACGTCTAATCGCCAGGGGGTGTGATGATGGGCCTGCACAAACTGACTCAAGCGTTATTTCTGGTGCTTGCACCCCTGTGTGTGCAGGCCGCCGACCCCGCCAGACCGGTGGTCAATCTGTATATCTGGGGCGAGTACCTGGCCCCGGATACGCTGAAGAACTTCGAGGCGCAGACCGGCATTCAGGTGGTCGCCGATCACTTCGATTCGCTGGAAACCGTGGAGACCAAACTGCTCACCGGGCGCAGCGGGTATGACCTGGTGCTGACCGCCGGCCAGCACCTTTCGCGGGCCATCGAGAGCGGTGCGATCCAGCCGCTGGACAAGGCGCGGGTGCCGCACTTTGCCGGGGTTGGTGAGGAGTTTCGCCAGCACATGGCGGTGTTCGATCCGGGCAACCGTTACGCCGGGATTTATGCCTGGGGCACGACTGGTGTGGGTTATCAGGAGCAGGCGATCAAGCAGCGTCTGCCGAATGCGCCGACCGACAGCTGGGCGATGCTGTTCGACCCGGCGGTGGTCTCGAAATTTGCCGACTGTGGCGTGAGTCTGCTCAACGACCCGAACGAAGTGTTCGCTGCGGTCATGAAGTACCTGGGCCTGGACATCAACCGGCAGAACCTCGATGACCTGAAACTCGCCGAACAGCAACTGGCGAAGATCCGTCCGTACATTCGCTACTTCGATAACGATCTGAATATCAGCGACCTTGCCAACGGCAACACCTGCGTGGCGATGTCGTGGAACGGCAACGTGGCGATTGCGGCAGGGCAGGCGCAAACGGCAAACAAGCCGTTCCAGCTCAGTTACCGCATCCCCAAAGAAGGCACGCTGATCTGGTTTGACGCCATGGTCATTCCCAAGGATGCACCGCATCCACAGGCCGGGCTGGCGTTGATGGATTACCTGATGACACCTGAGGTGATCGCGCCGATCACCGACACCATCCACTACGCCAATGCGATCACGGCGGCGGACGGCTTGGTCGATGCGTCGATTCGCAATGATCCGGGGACGTACCCGTCAGCGGCAGTGCGGGCTTCGCTGTACAGCAAGAATGACAATGGCAAGGCGTTCAATCGGGCTTTGATTCGGGCGTTCAGCAAGTTGAAGTCTGGCCTCTGAAAAGCCAACCCTCACCCCAGCCCTCTCCCGGAGGGAGAGGGAGCCGACCGAGGAGTCTTGCGTAATACATCGACCTGAAAATCCGGGGCGACTATTGGATTCACAGCCGCTATTTCAGGTCGGCGGATATCTCCAATCTCTCCCAGTCAGTTCCCTCTCCCTCCGGGAGAGGGCTAGGGTGAGGGCAGCGGTTTTGGCATGCGCCACAGGTACCAAGCCGCCACCGTCCGAAACGGACTCCACGCCAAGCCGATTTCGATCATTTGCCTGCGCGTCGGCTGCACCTCCAGCCCCTTCAACCGCCGATAGCCCTCGCGCACGCCAAAATCATCCGCCGGCAGGATATCCATGCGTTCCAGGCTGTAGATCAACAGCATCTCCACCGTCCAGCGGCCAACTCCGCGCAGGCTGACCAGGCGTTCGATAAGCGCCTCGTCGTCCATCGCCAGCGCCGTGGGATAATCCGGTACCACGCCGTCCAGCGTTGCCCGGGCGATGCCCTGAATGGTCGCAATCTTGCCCGCCGAAAAACCGCAGCCGCGCAGTTGATCGAAGTCGGTCGCGAGAACCTGTTCCGGCCGGGGAAACGTCTGCCCCGGAAACAGCGCCACCAGACGCCCGACAATTGCATCCCCAGCCTTGGCGTGCAGTTGCTGATAGGCAATCGCCCGCACCAGCGATTCGTAAGGATCGCGCGCCGGGTGTGGTTGATGCAGACAAGGGCCGACCGCTGCAACGTGTCGCTGCCAGTCCCCGTCGAGCGCGGCCAGAAACTCACTGGCCGCCTGATAACGATCCAGCATGCTATTTCAGCAGTCCGTTGACTTCGCCGTAGGTCAGCGCCTTCAGGTCATGGGTGTCGAGCTTGCCGCTGGCGAGGAAGCTCTTCACCAGCGAACCCATCGCGCCGTAGAGGAATTCGGCGATGCCAGACCCGGCGCTCAAGCGCCGAACGCCCAGCGCTTGCAGCTCGGTCGGCGACGGCAGGCAAGCGAAGCCGAGCACGTTCACCGGCAGTGACGTGCCTTTGCAGATTGCCTCGATTTCATAAGCGGCGGTCACGCCAGCGGCGAACAAGCCATCGGCCCCGGCGGCCTGATACAACGCCGAACGGCGCAGGGTTTCGGCGACGCGATCCTCGGCCGGAACCAGACCCTTGAGGTAGACGTCAGTGCGCGCGTTGATGAACAGCTTCACACCGCGTTTGCGGGAGACTTCGCGTGCCACTTCGATCTTGCGCGCCAACAGCTCCGGGGCGCCGCTGCCGTCCTCGATATTGATCCCGACCGCACCGGCAGCAAGCACCGCTTCGATGACTTCGGCCACGCGCCCGAGGTCATCGGAATAGCCGGCCTCGATGTCCACGCTCAGCGGCACCTGGATCACCCGCGCGATGGATTCCACGGTTGAAATCAGCCGCTCGAGGGGCAGGGTGTTGCCGTCTGGATAGCCATGCGCCCAAGCGACTGCCGCGCTGCTGGTGGCGACGGCTTTACCGCCCGCATGCTCGACCAGTCGCGCGCCAGTGGCGTCGGCGACGTTGGTCAGGATCAGCAGACCTTCCTGGTGTAACTGGTGGAACCGAGTGTCGAGCGCGTTCATCGAAATCCCTTCTTGTGAGTGGAGCGAAGTGTCAGAAAGCCAGTGGTTGCGTGAGCTGCACCGCAGCGTTTTCCAGCCTCAGCAAAAACGCCTTGCGCGGCTGTCCACCACCATAGCCGGTCAACGAACCGTCCGCACCGATCACCCGATGGCACGGCACCACGATCGACAACCGATTGTGCCCGTTGGCCAATCCCACCGCACGACCCGCGCCGGGTTTGCCCAGACGTGCCGCGAGGCTGCCATAGGTGCTGGTCTGGCCATAAGGTATCTGCAGCAGTTGCTCCCAGACTTGCCGGTCGAACGCGCTGCCGGGCAGGTGCAGTGGCACGCTGAACAGAGTGCGGGTCCCGGCAAAATATTCGTTGAGTTGCTCTTCGATCTGCCGCAAATGCGCGTTGTGCCCCGGTGCGACCACGTAGCCGTGGCGGGTTTGCAGCTCTTCGACTTCGCGGGTCAACGCCGGGCGATCGAGAAACTCCAGCAACACCAGTCCGCGACGTTCGGCCATGGCGATCATCGGCCCCAGCGGCGTGGTCAGGCGGGTGAACAGCAGCGGTTCACTGTTGGCCGCACGGCCCGGGGTGATGTGGAAGGATTTCTGAAACGCATCGCGAAAACCACTGAGCGATTCGTAGCCGGAATCGAATGCCGCATGGTCAATCGAGGTGCCTTGTTTGATCCCGCCCAGCGCCATACCGAGTCGGCGGGTACGCAGCCACGCATGGAAGGTCATGCCGAAATGCTGCTTGAACCAGCGCCGCAGCTTTAGCGGTTCGATGCCCTCGGCCAGCAACTGGGCGTCGCTCCAGCGTACTTCCGGGTCGGCATCGACGGCGGTGAGCAGACGCTGCACCCAGTCGGGGGCGATGGCGGCGGCGTCCAGCGGCTTGCAGCGCAGGCAGGCGCGGTAGCCGGCGCTCAAGCACTCATCGGCGTGGGCGAAAAATTCGACGTTCTCCGGTTTCGGCTTGCGCGCCGTGCAACTGGGGCGGCAGAAGATCCCGGTGGTTTTCACGGCCGTGAAGAACACCCCCTCGTAGGCGGTGTCGCGTTCGAGCATGGCGCGAACCATCTCGGCGTGGGGTGGCAGGAGTGCGGTTTGTATGTTCATGGCCTGAGCTTAAATCCAGGTTTTCGATGGCTCCACCGAAAAATCGACAGTGAATTTTCAAATGCCCTGAACTACCGTGTAGGAGCTGCCGCAGGCTGCGATCTTTTGATCTTGTTTCTTAAAATCAAAGGCAAAAGATCGCAGCCTGCGGCAGCTCCTACAGAGTGGGTGAGGTGTCGAGTTTATGCATCCGTTTTCGATTCAACATATTGATCACATCGTCCTGCGCGTCGCCGATCTGCAACGCAGTATCGACTTTTACCGCCAGGTCTTCGGTGCCGAGGTGGTCAGGCACAACGAGCCATTGGGGCTGGTGCACCTGCGCGCCGGGACCTCAATGATCGACCTCGTCGACTTGCAAGGCGAACTGGGCAAAAAGGGTGGCGGGGCGGCCGGTACCGAGCGGCGCAACGTCGATCACTTCTGCCTGCGCATCGAGCCGTTCGATGAGCCGGCGCTGATCGAACACTTGCAGTCCTGCGGCCTGAGCGTGGAAAAAGCCGCCCGACGCTTTGGCGCCGAGGGCTACGGTCTGTCGTTGTATTGCTTCGACCCGGACGGCAATCAGGTCGAGCTCAAAGGCCCGTCCGAGGCTTAAGCGCGTTTCGCCAGCAACAACACCGAAGCCGCGGCCGACAACAGCCCTGCGCAGCAACGGTTGAAGACCCGTTTGCCGCGCGGCTCGGCGAACCAGCGGCGCATGTGCAGGCCCATCCACGCGTAGGCGCCGATCGCGATCCACTCAAGCAGCAGGAACAACGCGCCGAGCACCGCGAATTGCGCCGGCACCGGGCGGCTTGGGTCAACGAATTGCGGCAGAAACGCGGTGAACAGCAGGATCGCTTTCGGATTACCCGCCGCTACCAGAAACTCCTGACGCGCCAATTGCCAGAACCCCACCGACGCTGCTGCCACTTGCTGCTCGGCCTCGGGGTTGGCGCGCCAGAGTTGCCAGGCCAGATACAGCAGGTACGCCGCGCCGATGATCTTGATCGCATGGAACAGCCATTCCGAGGTCTGCAGCACCACCGACAGTCCCGCGCCGGCGAGGGCGATCATTGCGGCGAACGCGACAATTCGTCCGACACCGGCGGCGCACGCCCGACGATAGCCGTAGCGGGTGGCATTGCTCACCGACAGCAGGTTGTTCGGACCGGGGGCCATGTTCAAAGCAAAACAGGCCGGGAGAAACAGCGACAGCGTGGCGAGATCCATGGGCTTGGGCTCCGGAAACGATGGTGCTTTTTTACCACAGGCGGCAGGCGCGTTGACCCGTACAGTCACGCGGTGCTGTCGCGGTACAGCGTTGGCAGCCTCTTTGATCGAGTCGAACTTTTCTGATTCTCCAGAACTCTCAAAGGTCTGAAGGCGCTGGTTTCGTCAAAAAAATCTGTGCGCCAAGTCAGAAAAAGGCGTTTGCCGTGTAATATCCGTCCAAAGCTGCAAACACCCTGCCGGCCCCGAAGCGGCCCCACCAAGAGCGATCTACATGCAAGCAAAGGCCCGTGAAGTTTATGTGCCACCGGTGTTGCAAGATCTGCGAGCCGGCACTGCCGAACTGCACATCGCACTGGAAAAACGTCTTCCTTTTTTCTCCGATACCCTCGATTCCAACGCTTTCGTACGGTTGATGCAGGCCTACTACGGCTTTTATCAGCCGCTGGAAAGTGCACTGCTCGACAGTGGCGTGATCCCGGTCGATTTCGATCTTGCGCCACGTCTCAAGGCGCCGACCCTGTTCAATGATCTGAGGGCTCAGGGCCTGACGACCGAGACTATCGGCCATCTTCCTCTGTGTCAGTCGTTGCCGGTGATCGACTCCAGCGCTGCCTGCCTGGGTGTGTTGTACGTGCTGGAAGGGGCAACCCTCGGCGGGCAGATCCTGCGTCGCGAAATCGCTTCGCGGTTGAGCCTGGACGCCGACAGCGGCGCGGCATTCCTCGACATTTATGGCGCCGCCACCGGTCGCCGCTGGCGCGATTTCATTGACTACCTGGGCAGTCGCCCGCTGAATGCGGACGAACGTGAAGCCGTGGTCGCGGCAGCCCAAACCACATTCAGTTGTTTCGAGCGCTGGCTCGAAAGCCGGGAGGTACTGGCATGAACCCGCAAGACCAACAAGCCTTTGAAGAACTGCTGGCCAACTGTGCCGACGAACCGATCCGCTTTCCCGGGGCGATCCAGCCACACGGCCTGTTGCTGACCCTGAGCGAGCCGGCGCTGGACATCATTCAGATCAGCGCCAACGTCGAGACCCTGCTGGCACGTCCGGCGCAGGAACTGGTCGGCCAGCCGCTGCACGAGTTGCTGGGTGAGACGCACACGTCGGCCGTGCGCGAGGCGTTGCAACAACCGGTGTTTGCCGATGCCGGCCCGCTGCATTTTCGCCTCAACGGCACCGCGTTCGAAGGGCTGCTGCACCGTCATCAAGGCGTGTTGATTCTGGAACTGGAAATCCACGTCGAAAACTTCCAGCCGCGTAACGTCGCCGGCAACCAGACCCATCTGGGGCGCATGCTTCAGCGCTTGCAAGCGGCCACTTCGCTGCAGGCGCTGTATGACATCAGCGTCAAGGAAATCCAGGCGATGACCGGTTACGACCGGGTGCTGATCTATCGCTTCGAGGAGGAGGGTCACGGTCAGGTGATCGCCGAGGCGTCCGATCCGTCGATGGAAGTGTTCAACGGCCTGTTCTTCCCGGCCTCGGACATCCCCGAGCAGGCGCGTGAGCTGTACCGCACCAACTGGCTGCGGATCATTCCGAATGCCGATTACCAGCCAGTACCGCTGGTGCCCAAGCTGCGCCCCGATACCCAGACTCCGCTGGATCTGAGTTTCGCCACCCTGCGCAGCGTCTCGCCGATTCATTGCCAGTACATGAAGAACATGGGCGTGCTGTCGTCGATGAGCATCTCGCTGCTCAAGGGCGACAAGCTCTGGGGCCTGATCAGCTGCGGCAACCGCCAGCCGCTGCATGTGCCGCATGAGTTGCGCAGCGCCTGCCAGACCATCGGTCAGGTGCTGTCGCTGCAGATCAGTGCAATGGAAGCGCTGGAAATCAGCCGCCAGCGCGAGGAGAAAGTCGAGGCTCTGGCGTTGCTCAATCAGGCCATGATCGACTCGCCGGAAAATGTCTTCGACGGTCTGGCGCAGCAGCCGCAAGTGCTGATGGCACTGGCCGGGGCCGGGGGCATTGCGATCATCGAAGACAAGCAATTGCACCGTTACGGTAACTGCCCGGAGCCGGAAGAGATTCGCGCGCTGCACAAGTGGTTGCAGGAAACCGGTGAGCCGGTGTTCGCCAACCATCATCTGGCGAGCGTCTATCCGCCAGCCGCGCAGTTTCAGCAAGTGGCCAGCGGCGTGCTCGCCATGAGCCTGCCCAAACCGGTGGACAACGGGGTGATGTGGTTCCGTCCCGAGGTCAAGGAAAACATCAACTGGAGCGGCGACCCGCGCAAGCCGCTGGATCTGGAAAACTCCGACGCCGGCCTGCGCCTGCGCCCGCGCACCTCGTTCGAAATCTGGAAAGTCGAGATGGCCGGAATCTCTACCAAGTGGAGCCACGGTGATCTGTTTGCGGCCAATGATCTACGCCGCTCGGCACTGGAAAACGACCTGGCGCGTCAGGTGCGCCGCGAGCAGGAGGCGGTGCGCGCCCGTGATGAACTGGTGGCAGTGGTCTCCCACGACCTACGCAACCCGATGACCGTGATTTCCATGCTCTGCGGCATGATGCAGAAGACCTTCAGCTCCGACGGCCCGCACACCTCGCGGCGCATTTCCACCGCGATCGATACCATGCAGCAGGCCGCCGGACGGATGAACACGCTGCTCGAAGACTTGCTCGACACCTCGAAGATCGACGCCGGGCGCTACACCATCGCCCCGCAGACCCTGGATGTCGGGCAGATGTTCGAGGAAACCCAGTCGTTGCTCGGGCCACTGGCGCTGGACAAGGACATCAGTATCTCGTTCCAGGCCGATCCCGATCTGAAGATCCACGCCGACCCGGAGCGCCTGTTTCAGGTGCTGTCGAACCTGATCGGCAACGCGATCAAGTTCACCCCGCGCAAAGGTTCGGTGGGCGTGTTGGCCAAATCTGACGGCAAGGAAATCGTGTTTACCGTGCGCGATACCGGCGAAGGCATTCCCAAGGAAAACCTGGCGCGGGTGTTTGACCGCTACTGGACGGTGAAGGAGGGCAACCCGACCGGAACCGGACTGGGCTTGTACATCACGCAGGGGATTGTTGAAGCTCATGGCGGGCGCATCGAGGCCAGCAGTGAGCCGGGTGAGGGTACGGAGTTTCGGTTTACGGTGCCGGCGATGCTTGCCGGTGAATGAAAAAAACCGTGCCACGTTAAACGGGGCACGGATTTTGAGTGGTTAGCCCAAATCGCTCAACGACATGAACACGTGTTTCGGCATTGGTACAAATCGATTGTTGCGCAGTTGGCTGATCGCATACACCGCGCTGGCGGTACGACCATTGCCGTCGCCGAAGCCTTGAAAACCGGCGATGGCCGCCAGCAAGTGTTTGTCGAGATGCTCATGGGCGGCATCGAGCGTCTTCAGGTGTTGTTCCAGCGCAGCATAGCCGCTGACGCTGCTACCAAATTTTGATGTCTGTCCTGCCTCGCGCACAGACCCCGCCAGTTGAGGAACCAATCGAGAGTGGATCTCTTTGACCACGGTCACATCGGTGAGCGATTTATTGTTGCTCGTGTACTCCCGCAGGATCGCCACGATGTGCTCCAGTTCGTTGTCAGAGGCCGACCCCTTGACCATCCACGCCCCGGCTCGCTGCGCATTGTCGGTGAAACCCTGCGGGTTGAACGCTGATTCAGGCATTACGTCGGTGTAGGGCGGCTTGCCAAGATCCAGCTTCAAGACGCTTTGCTGATGATTCTTGAGGTAGATGACTTTCTTTGATTCAAGCTCGGCCATGATCTCGAGTGTGTCGGAATAGTCACGAGCGTTTGTCGTGAACTTTGTATCTTTGAACCTGGGGCCTTTGCTTTTGGTGAACGTGATCAGTACGTCCTTCGCTGCGGCATGACCTATTAACGATTCCAGTTTCTCGAACCCCTTTGAGGACTGAGCCACTTCCCTCGTTGCAGTGTTGAACAGATGCTGCAGCTCTGTCGCATTGCTTCCTTTGGGGACGGAAACAACGTCCTGGCTCAGTCGGGCCACGATCTGTTCAACAGTTTCCAGAGCATCATCCTTGAACAGTGCGCGCGCATGCGCCACCGTCGGCAGGGTCATGCGAATCTCGGCCGCCGCCCCGGACTTGCTCAGCGCTTTGACCAGGTCGTAGGAGCCACTGCTGGTGGTCGTAAGTCGACGCAGCTGACGGACTCCGGCCTTGCTGATCGAACTGCCATAGTGGCTGAGTTTCAGCACGCCTTTGCCTGCCAGCTTCCCGGCGCCGATAAGCAATTGGGGAATACCGTCGACGGGGTTGAAGATCGACACCAGAACGCTGCCGGCCACGCGCCCGAGGCTCAGTAGCCTGGTACTGCTGGCCACTGCTTTTGCCAGCGCTCCGGCGGCCCCGATAAAGACAAAAGCCACAGCGAGGGTGTCGATGATACAGGTGAAGGCTGCCCCGCTGCGTTCATTCGGATCATCCGAAGTCAGTTGCTGGATACAGCCTCTGAATGGGATGAAGATATTCAGAATGATATTGGCAATGCGCTCGTACTCTTCTTGCTTTTCCTCGTAATCAGTCTGGTCATAGCCCATCCGGTAGTATTCGTCATAGGTGATGGTCGGGTTCTTTTGCGCAATGAAATCAGCAATATCTTTCAGTCTCGGCGATTGATAACTTTCCATTGGTGATGTGAACCAGGCTGAAGGTTCATCGTGCTGCGCAAATTGACCAAAGCGCTCAAGCAGCATGCCGTACTCGTGCACATCTGCATACTCGGCAAGTTCCCAATGACTGTACGGCAGTAACGTGTTGATGTCCGGTTGTTCGCTCTGGCGAGGTATTGCACCCTCGAAGTAGGCTGCGTACTCGGTAATGACGCTTTCCAGATAGATAAGGCTCGGGAAGCTCCCGGTCTTGTCGCTGGTCGTTTCGTCGTACTTTACGTAGTGTTCGATAGTCGATGCGTCGGCAAACGCCTCGCCCAGGCGATCGCTTTTGCGGCACAGTCCCTGTAACGGGAACAACTCGAAGCATCGGTTTTTCGACTTGTGACGGCACAGGATGACCACACCATGCGGGGAGAAGTGGTCTGCACTGCGTACAGGGATATTGGGGTTGCCGCGCACAAGGTAGAACGTTGATGCGCCCTGTGTCAGTGCTTCTCGATCACTCATGTCGAGCCGGGAGAACGCCAGCCGGATCAGGGTGCTGATGCCCGACTTGAAGGTTTCGTGCTGCGGCTTGAGCTTTTCGGCATACAACTGATTGATTGGCGCAAGGCTGGCCAGAGCAGGGTGCACGTCATGCAATTTGCGCTTGGTCGATTTGCTGATGAGGTTTTTACGGTGTAACTGGTTGGCGAGATAAAGATTGATCACCGTGTCGCTGATCAATCCCCCTTGATTGCGCGGCGAAGCGAATACCTCGTCATGCTGGTCGATGCCGGCGTCGAACAGTGTTTGCTGCGCCAGTGCCCGTCGACTGACCGGCGCAGCGGTTATCGACTTCATTGCCGCCTCCAGCTCACCGGCATAAGTGTTGTAATGATTCATCGCCGCCATTGCGATTTGTTCTTGCGATAACGAGTCTTCACCGAGCATCAGTTCGTTGATGTTTGCCCAATCCAGTACGCATTGCAGATTGAGTATTTGATGCAGGGAGCGCTGCGCGTCGCTTAGCGGCGCCAGTGCGGCAAACTTCATCAACTGCTCATAAGACATTTTCAGTGACAACCCGGGAGCGATCCGTTCAATCAGCATTACCGCCTTGCGCAACATGACCCAGCCCGGTGAACCGATCAGCAGTGTCGCCGGGGTAGCGACCAGGAACTCAGGAGATTGCCCCGCGAGCACCAATTCCACTGCCAGGTAGGCGGCGAACGGACTGACGCGGTTGATCTGTTCAAAATGGACTTTGAGACCAGCACACGCCTGCGCCGGAGTTTCATGCACATGCAGCGATCCGTAACGCAGAGCTCGATGAGTCTCGACGCGCTCCTCCGAGCCCATGTCCAGGTCCAGCACGACAGCGGCGAGCAGCAGCCGGCTGCGGGTGATCTCCGTAACTGTGTGGGCCTTGCCCTCGATCAGCAGTGCATCGAAACAGCTCTGAGCCAGACGTTTTGCCTCGCTCGTTTGCATCAGATGCTCCCACGCCAGGCGCGGATTTTCCTGCAGCAAGGCGCCGCTCCACTCCTTGAGCAGCACATCCGTCAGATAATTGATCAACGGCTCGGCACGCCGACCCGAGTCGGCCATCAACTTTCGCACTTCCTGCATGATCACAGGATATTGGTCTGGCTCGACTATCAGGGCGACATCCTGAGTCTCTTCGGAAATGCCCCAGTAGTTGCCGAATATGGGCGCTGCGGGCGTAGTGAAGTTCAGGTAGTCGATCAGGTTTACAATGTCTGCGTCGTCTTTGGGCGTATCGATTTCATGAAACGCAAGCCAGTTGCGCAGTGGCAGGGTGGCGCTGGAGGAAACAATCCCGCCAGAACGCCATGCGGTTTTAGACAAAAGTTCGATATCGGGCCGTAATGATTCGATTTCATACAGTTCATCGGTGATGATGGTGTAATGGATGTAGAAGCCCGTAGAACCGTGCTTTTCATAGGCTGCGTAAACTTCACCATTGCTGCTGACCATAAAAAAGTGATCGGCAGGAAGGTTGAAGGATTTAATGAATTCAATGAAATCTGGATGTTTGCTTACTGAACGCAGCAATAATTTGCCGGCGAGATGTTCACTGTCGAAACGGCTTCCTGAAACCACTTCCGTGGCGAGTTGCATGAAGTCTTCTTCAACGCGAAAGGTTTGTCGAAGGAAATTTCGGTTCTCCAGCGCTTTGGCGATGTTCAGTCGTTCTGCTTCGTCGGCTGATGCAGGGGCAACGGCAAAAAGATTGCGTTTAATATCCATATTGATTTCTTCTGGTTTTGGGTTGCGTGGAGTAGCTGGCAGCCAGGTTGAAGTGGTTGCTCGTGAAGTTGTCGGGAATATAAAACATGACGCAACGTTGGTTTCTGATTTTAAGTTGCAAGCTGTTATTAGAAGTGTCGAGATGTTTGCTTGATGTATTAAGTGGCAACAGAAACTTCGTCGCCAGCTTCGGGCACTTGAGTTGTGGCACGGGTCGTGGGTGATTTTGTTCAATACGCGGGTGCGCGGGACTGGCTAATGTCGGCTCCTTGTTCCCCGATTTGCAGCAGGTGTGTAATGAGTCTGATTGTGTCGATGGCGGCGTTTGCTCTGGTAGCGTCGATAACCCCGGGCCCGGTGAATATTGTCGCGCTGAGTTCCGGTGCGCAGTTCGGCTTTCGGGCCAGTCAGCGGCATGTGGCGGGAGCGACGCTGGGGTTTGTGTTGTTACTGGTGCTGATGGGGTTGGGCCTGCATGAAGTCCTGAAACTGTGGCCGTTCCTGACCCGGGTAGTGCAACTGGCCGGGGTGGCGTTTCTGTTGTTCATGGCCTGGAAACTGGCTGCCGATGACGGCCAGGTGCATGCCGGCGAGACGGGGCGGGCGCCATCGATGTTGTACGGCGCGGTGATGCAATGGCTCAACCCGAAAGCGTGGCTGGCGTGTGTGGCAGGGATGGGTGCGTTTGTCGCCGATGGCGAGGCGCGGCTGGTCTGGCAGTTTGCGGCGGTGTATCTGGTGATCTGTTATCTGTCGGTCGGTTGCTGGGTGTACGCTGGGACGTTTCTGCGTGGTTATCTGGGCAATCCGGCGGGGATGCGCTTGTTCAATCGGTTGATGGCTTTGTTGCTGGCGGCGAGCGCGGTTTATCTGTTGTTGCCCTGAGCCTGCAACAGCAAAAGATCGCAGCCCGCGGCAGCTCCTGCCGGGGAGTGATCATTCAACCTGCTGCAGCATGGCGACCCATTCTGCGGCGAAGCGATGGCAATCACCCGGCCAGCGTGCCGTGAGCAAGTTGCCGTCGCGCACCACGAACCCGGTTTGCGGCGCCTGCGCGCTGTCACGTCTGGCAATGAGCGGGCCGCGTATAAAGTCGGAGGTGCGCGACAGCGCGGCCGTCACTTCTGCCTCGACGGTCTGCGGGTACGTGCGGTAGTAACGCCCCAGCCACGGTGCGGTCAGCAGCCAGGCCGGCAACTCCATGGTTGCTGCCAGCAGCGCTGTGACCTTGCGCCCGAACAGCAGCGAACGCCCGGTATCGGGGTCGAGGGTGCGCGCCAGCAACAACACGCCATGACACACCGCCGCCACCGGTTTCTGTGCCTTGAAAAACTGCAGGGCGATCTGCCGGGCCTGCCCGGACTCGAGCAGGCTGCGCATGCCTTTGGCGTGACCACCGGGAATCAGCAAACCTTCGAACTGAGACGGATCGACATCGGCATACGCCAGTGGCTGCTGAAATTCCGCGCTTTCGATCATCTGCGCGTAACTGTTCAAGTCCGCTTTACGGGTCATCAGCATGGCGTTCAACGGGCCGAAACCAACACTCACCAAACGTGGGTCGGCGTAAGCCGGCAGGCCTTGCGGCGTGGCAAAACGCGCTTCGATGCCTGCGTTGCGCAACGCCTGCCACGGCACGCTGCTTTCGGTCGGATCGTAATCGGCATTTGGCAGAAGAATCAGAATCATCCTGAGCAGACTCCCGGGCCGGAATTGGCCGCTGATCCTCAGCGTAGCCGCTTTCGCCTGTCAGCCGCGATATTGGCCGGGGGTTGCCGCCAGATGCTGTTTGAATGCGCGCTGAAAATGCGCCTGATCGGCAAACCCTGCTTCCAGTGCGACATCGGCAATCAACTGGCCGCTGCGCAGGCGTTCGCGGGCGAACTGGATGCGCTGGTTGACCACAAAGGCATGCGGGGTCATGCCGTAATGCTGTTTGAACGCACGGATCAGATACGACGGTGACAACTGCGCCGCCGTGCAGATGTCATCGAGGCTGAGCAGATCGGTGCAGTGTTCGCGGATGAAATCCGCAGCGCGTTCGAGCTTGAAATTCGGCTCACGCAGCGCCGGTTCTGCCGGGTTCAGGCGCAACTGCAGATCGCTGAAAAACTCCACCA
This sequence comes from Pseudomonas sp. NPDC088414, assembly GCF_044753325.1. Lineage (NCBI taxonomy): Bacteria > Pseudomonadati > Pseudomonadota > Gammaproteobacteria > Pseudomonadales > Pseudomonadaceae > Pseudomonas > Pseudomonas sp. NPDC088414. The sequence continues at coordinate 21,913 of NZ_JBIVMY010000010.1, forward strand.
CTGCGCTGTGTTTGCGCAGTATGTCCTGCTGCTCGTCGACCAGTGTGGCGTAAAGCCCTTGCAGGTCACGAAACAGTCGCGGGTCATCCAGATGAGTAGTGGAAAACCGCCGAAACTCAAGCTCCGTACTGAACCCCAGTTGATGCTGCAGATCCGTCAGCCACGGCGTCTCGACATACAGCATCAAGTACGACCACGGCTGATCATCGAGCGGGTTGCAGGCATGCACGTCGCCCGGATTCATCAGCACCACGGTGCCGGCGGCGACTTCGAAGGTTGATTGCTCATGCACATAAATGCTCCGCCCGGCGGTGATCGCGCCAATCGAAAAATGCGCATGGGAATGGCGTGAGTAGCAGACCTCACGGCCATCGGCGATGGCCCGTGCTTCGATGAAGGGCAGAGCATCGTCGCGCCAGAAGCGAGGGGCTTTTTCAGGGTTTTTGGCGGCAGCGTGTTTCATCGTTATGGTTCCCGGCAGGCCAGACACCAGAGTGTATTAGCTCTGGCCGGCAAAGGCCCGCTCCAGTTCGGCGATGTCGAGTTTTTTCATCTTGAACATGGCCTGCATCGCCCGTTGCGACTTGCTGGTGTCGGGGTCTTGCATCATGTGCATGAACGCCACCGGTACGATCTGCCACGACACCCCGAACTGATCCTTGAGCCAGCCGCATTGCTGGGCCTCGACCGGACCGCCGGCTGAGAGGTTGCCCCAGAAGTGGTCGACTTCTTCCTGATTCTGGCAATTGACCTGAAACGAAATGGCTTCGCTGAACTTGAACATGGGTCCGCCGTTGAGGCCGGTGAAGGTCTGGCCGTCGAGTTCGAAACTGACAGTCATCACCGCGCCTTCCGGCTTGCCGTGAAATTCCTGGCCGACCTTGCTGTAGTGGGTCAGGCCGGTGATTTTCGAATGATCGAAGATCGAGCAGTAGAACTTCGCCGCCGCTTCGGCCTGATCATCGAACCACAGGCACGGTGTGAGTTTTTGAAAGCGTTGCATGGCAGTCATCCTCGGCAGGTTAGACACGCAGGATTTATAGCGTAGTCAGTCCTTGGTCGAATGGCGGTGCCGTAGATCGACAAGTGCAATGCAATTCAGCCAACACCCTGAAACCTGTGGGAGCTGGCTTGCCAGCGATGAGGTCGGCACATTCAGAAGTGATGTTGCCTGAGCCACCGCCATCGCTGGCAAGCCAGCTCCCACAATATCTGTGACTCAGTCAGGATGTGCAGGGAGTCAGCGGCGTTCGGCGATCATCAACAGTGACTGCGGCACCGGGCTTTGCGGATGCTGCGGCTCCTGCAAACTGACAATTTGAAACCCGGCCATGTCCAGCGCGTTGCACCAACTCGACAGCGTGCGGAAATACCAGGGCATCGGCTGCCACTGGCCCTTGAACGCGGCGAACGACTCCTCACGCCAGCCATCCTGATAATTGCCGGCCGCCACGGCCCACGGATGCAGGGTCTGAATGATCATGGCGCCGCCGGGAACCAGCAGCGTATGCATCGCGGCGAGTAATGGAATGATGTCCTGATGCAGCAGCGAGAAGTTGGCGCAGATCAAATCGTAATCACCGCCAATATCAATTTCGGCGTCGACCAATGCCGCGTAACTGGCGGCATGCACCTCGGCCGAACCGGCGTCGCGCGCCGCCTCGATCAACGTTGCATCGCCATCGACCCCCGCCGCATCGATACCGCGATCCGCCAGCGCCCGCAGCAACCAGCCTTCACCGCAGCCCAGATCCAGCACGCGTTCCGGTTGCCGGCCCATGATCGCCAACAGGATCGCCTGATCGGTGACCTGCTGACGGCTTTCGATGGCACCGCTGCGGATTACCTCGATCCAGGCATCAGCGTTGGCGTGCCAGCTCTGTAAGAGGGTGGACTCAGGGGAGGGCATGGCGCAGTCTCCGGTAAGGCAGAATGTGGGCGTTCGCTTGTACGGCTGCTATGTTCAAAGGCTGAACAGAGTCTGGCAGAGGATAGACACCATGAAACCATTGACTGGCGGTTGCCTGTGCGGCGATGTGCGTTTCGAAGCAGCGGGTCAACCTTACCGCGTCGGCCTCTGCCACTGCCTTGATTGTCGCAAACACCACGGCGCGCTGTTTCATGCCTCGGCGATATTTCCCGAGAATGCGGTGACCGTCAGTGGCATGACCGGCGAATATCAAGGGCGGGTGTTCTGTCCGCGCTGTGGTTCGCCGGTACTGGCGCGTTCGGGGGATGAAATTGAAGTGAATGTCGGCTCGCTGGACGCGCCGAACCAGTTCACGCCGACTTATGAACTGTGGACTATCCGTCGCGAGGCCTGGTTGCCGGCGCTGCCATTGGCGCACCACTACGAACGTGATCGCGAAGGGACGGGGCGTTCCGAGGCATAACCTTGTAGGAGCGAGCCTGCTCGCGATAGCGTCGGAACAGATTGAACATTTGTTGCCTGATACATCGCCATCGCGAGCAGGCTCGCTCCTACAGGAGAAATGCGTGAGCGCTACTCTCCTCAGCCGCGAATAAATGCCAGCAGATCCGCATTGATCGTCGCCGCCTCAGTCGTCGGCATTCCGTGCGGAAACCCCGGATACGATTTCAGCGTGCCATTTGGCAGCAGTTTCGCCGACAAAGGCCCCGAGTTCGCATACGGAACGATCTGATCATCCTCGCCGTGCATCACCAGCACCGGTACGGTGACCTTTTTCAGGTCTTCGGTGAAATCGGTCTGGGAGAACGCGACGATCCCGTCGTAATGCGCCTTGGCCCCGCCAATCATGCCCTGGCGCCACCAGTTGCCGATGATCCCTTCCGAGGGCTTGGCGCCCGGGCGGTTATAGCCGTAGAACGGGCCACTGGGGATATCGCGGTAGAACTGCGCACGATTGGCCGCCAGTTGTGCCTGAAAATCATCGAACACCGATTTCGGCAAACCACCCGGATTGCTCTCGGTCTTGACCATCAATGGCGGCACGGCGCTGATCAACACACCTTTGGCGACGTTGTCCTGCCCATGCCGGGCGATGTAGTGGATGACCTCGCCACCGCCGGTGGAGTGGCCGACATGCACCACATTCTTCACCCCCAGATGCGTGACCACCGCCAGCGCATCGTCGGCGTAATGGTCCATGTCATGGCCGTCCCAGACCTGGCTCGAGCGTCCATGCCCGCGACGGTCGTGGGCAATCACCCGAAAACCCTGGGCCAGAAAGAACAGCATCTGCGCGTCCCAGTCATCCGAGCTGAGCGGCCAGCCGTGGTGGAAATGGATCACCGGGGCGTCCTTCGGGCCCCAGTCCTTGTAGAAAATTTCGACGCCGTCTTTGGTGGTGACAAATCCCATGTTCGCGACTCCTGAGCAATGTGATGGGGTAGCGCGCTCATTACAGGCCGGTGGTGTTGGCCTGGAGTGAGCGCCGTTGTCAGCCAGAGGATTAAAGTCGACATTTCCCCGATAGGGCATGACCGGTGGTCGCAACGTCTGGCTTCACGCGCAAATTAGGCTTTGCTGAAAGGGATAAGCCGAGGCGCGCACAGGCTTTTGCGGCCGTAGCGACGCCCCTTCAGAACACCGTGAGTCTGAGGAAATCCCCCATGCTGACCTTGAATATCAATGGCAAGGATCAGGAACTCGATGTGCCGGCCGACATGCCGCTGCTTTGGGTCCTGCGTGACGTGGCGCACCTGACCGGCACCAAATTCGGCTGTGGCATGGCCCAGTGCGGCGCCTGCACCGTGCACGTCGATGGCGCGCCGTTGCGCGCCTGTATCACGCCCGCCACCGCCGTGGCCCACGGCCAGAAAATTCTCACCATCGAAGGCCTGTCCACGGACGGCTCGCACCCGGTGCAACAGGCCTGGGCCGAGCTCGATGTGGTGCAGTGCGGTTACTGCCAGTCGGGGCAGATCATGTCCGCCGCCGCGCTGCTGGCGAAAATCCCTAAACCCACCGACAGCGATATCGATCAGGCGCTCTCCGGCAATATTTGCCGCTGCGGCACCTATCCGCGAATCCGCGCAGCGGTGAAACGTGCGGCCGAGATTGGCTGATTGGGAGACAGACGATGAACAGTCCTGTATCGCGTCGCGGCTTTCTCAAGGGCAGCGTCGTGCTGGGTGGTGGTCTGGTGGTGGCGTTTGTCGTGCCCGGTGCCCATCGATTTGCACGGGCGGCGGAGAATGAAGGCAAGGTCTTCGCGCCGAATGCATTCTTGCGCATCGCTGCGGACAACAGCGTGACGGTGCTGCTGGGGCATTCGGAAATGGGCCAGGGCATCTGGACCGGCCTGACCATGTTGATTGCCGAAGAGCTGGATGCCGACTGGTCGAAGATCCGCGTCGAACACTCGCCAGCCTCGGCGGCCAATTACGGCATGCCGGCGTTTGGCGGGATGCAGATTACCGGCGGCTCGACCTCGACCTGGATGGAGTTCGACCGTTACCGGCTCGCCGGGGCCACGGCGCGGCAGATGCTGGTGGAAGCGGCGGCCAAGCGTTTCGACGTGGCGCCTTCGACGATCCGTACCGAGTCGGGTGTGGTGATCGCCGGCGATAAACGCGCCACTTACGGCGAACTGGCGGACGCCGCCGGGCAACTGCCGGTGCCGGATCCGAAGTCGATCACCTTCAAGGAGGCCAAGGACTGGAAGGTCATCGGCAAACCGACCAAACGTCTCGACACTCCGGAGAAAATCACCGGCCGCGCCAGGTTCGGCATGGACGTGCAGTTCGAGGGCTTGATGACCGCGATGGTTGCCCGTGCCCCGGTATTCGGTGCCACGGTCAAATCCTTCGAAGGCGCCGAAGCGCTGGCGGTGCCCGGCGTGCACAAAGTGGTGCAGGTGCCGACCGGTGTAGCGGTGATCGCCGATCATTACTGGGCGGCGAAACTCGGTCGCGATGCGCTGAAGGTCGATTGGGATCTCGGGCCGCACGCTGACCTGAGCAGCCAGGGCCTGCTCGACAGCTTCCGCAAGCTGGCGGCGACACCGGGCACTTCCGCCAGTCAGGCCGGTGATCCGAAGGGCAACTTCGACAAGGCGGCGAAGAAGATCGACGTCGAGTACAGCGTGCCGTATCTGGCGCATGCACCGATGGAACCGCTGAACTGCACGGTGAAGATCAGCGCCGAGAAATGCGAGATCTGGACCGGCACGCAATTCCAGACCCTCGACCAGATGGTCGCCGGCAAGATCACCGGGCTCAAACCGGAGCAGGTGGAAATTCACACTGAATTTCTTGGCGGTGGCTTCGGCCGTCGGGCCAATCCGACCTCGGACTTTGTCGCCGAAGCGGTGCAAGTGGCGAAAGCCGCCGGGCTGCCGGTGAAAACCGTGTGGTCGCGCGAGGATGACATTCGTGGCGGTTATTACCGCTCGATGTTCCTGCATCAGGCACGCATTGGCCTGGACGGGCAGGGTATGCCGCTGAGCTGGCAGCATGTGCTGGTCGGCCAGTCGATCATGGCCGGCACCATGCTGGAGCAGACCATGGTCAAGAACGGCATCGACGCAACCTCGGTCGAAGGCGTGGCCGACAGCCCGTATATCAAAGGTCTGGCTCATCAGCAGGTCGAACTGCATTCACCGCAAACCGGAATCAATGTGCTGTGGCTGCGTTCGGTGGGGCACAGCCACACCGCGTTCGTCATGGAGTCGCTGATCGATGAAATGGCCACGGCGGCGGGCAAGGACCCGGTCGATTATCGACGCACCTTGCTCAAGGATCATGCGCGGCATCTCGGGGTGCTGAATCTGGCGGTGGAGAAGGCCAACTGGACAGCGCCGCTGCCGGACGGGCACGCGTTGGGTGTGGCGGTGCACGAGTCGTTCGGCAGTTATGTGGCGCAGGTGGCCGAGGTCTCGCAGGATAATCTGGCGATCCGCGTGCACCGCGTGGTGTGTGCGGTGGATTGCGGGATCGCGGTCAATCCGCAGAGCATAGCGGCGCAGATGGAATCGTGCATCACCTTTGGCCTGGGCATGGCGCTGCACAGCAAGCTGACGGTCAAGGACGGTGCGGTGGTGCAATCCAATTATCACGACTATCAGGTGCTGCGGCTCAACGAGATGCCAGTGGTCGAAGTGCATATCGTGCCCAGCAGCGACAAACCCGGGGGTATCGGTGAGGCCGGGGTTCCGCCCACCGCGCCGGCGGTGGCCAACGCCGTGTACGCGCTGACCGGGCAACGCTTGCGTGAATTGCCGCTGCAACTGTCGGGGGTGTGAGATGAAACGACATCTGCTGTTGGGCACGGTGATCCTGCTGGGGCTGGGCGGCTATGCCTCGGACCTGTTCGCCGATGATCAGGAAGCGCTGAAGGCGTTCGACACGGTGCAGAAGGTGTTCCAGAGCCCGCGCTGCCAGAACTGCCACATCCCTGGCGACTCGCCGCTGCAGTTCGATGCCGGCAAACCACACGCGATGAATGTGGTGCGCGGCATGGACGGCAAGGGCGCCGCCGGTTTGCCCTGCGCCACCTGCCACGCCGAGAGCAATCCGCCCGACAGTTACGGCCCCCACGCGCCACCGGGAGCGCCACACTGGAGCCTGCCGCCGGCGGCGCACAAGATGGCCTGGATCGGCCTGCCACCGGACAAATTGTGCGCGATGATCAAGGACCGCTCCAGCAACGGCGACCGTGATTTCGCCGCGCTGATCAAACACGTCAGCGACGACAAACTGGTGCTGTGGGGCTGGAATCCCGGGGCAGGGCGTGCGCCGGTGCCGGTGCCCCATGACATTTTTGTGGCCCAGTTCAAGCTTTGGGCCGACGCGGGTGGCCCGTGTCCGGTGGCGGGCGGTTGAAGTGTGTGAGTCGCTGGCGAATCAGGCTACTCTAACGGTCATTGACCCTGATGGAGTGCGTGATGCTGGCCCCGATCAAACCCGCCAATGAAACCACCCGAATTCAAGCGCTGCATGGCTTGAATGTCCTCGATTCGGCGCCGGAGGAGCGTTTCGACCGCCTCACTCGCCTGGCCAAGCGCCTGTTCAACGTGCCGATTGCCCTGGTGACGCTGGTGGACAAGGACCGGCAGTGGTTCAAGTCCTGCGTGGGGCTGGACGTCACGGAAACGCCAAGGGACGTCTCGTTTTGTGGGCATGCGATCCTCAAGGACGAACTGCTGCTGGTGCCGGATGCCCGGCAGGATGAGCGTTTCCACGACAACCCGCTGGTGACCGGTGCGCCCAACATCCGCTTCTACGCCGGTTACCCGCTGACGGTGCCCAATGGCAACAAAATGGGCACCTTGTGCCTGATCGACACCCAGCCCCGCGAACTCGATGACGAAGAACGCGCACTGCTGCGGGATCTGGCGCAGATGGCCGAGCAGGAGCTGACGGCGGTGCAGATGGCGAGCATGGACGAACTGACCCTGCTGTCCAATCGCCGTGGCTTCAAACAGCTGGCGCAACATGCACTGGACGCTTGCGCGCGGCTGGACAAACCGGCGACCTTGCTGTTTTTCGACCTCAATGACTTCAAGCAGATCAACGATCTCTACGGTCATGCCGAGGGCGACAGTGCACTGAAGACCTTTGCCGATGTGCTGCGCATCGCCTTTCGCGAGAGCGACGTGGTCGGGCGCCTGGGCGGTGATGAGTTCGTGGCGCTGCTGACCGGCTCCAGTCACGTCGAAACCACGGCGATCATGGCCCGACTCAGGGAAATCCTCGACGAGCGCAACGCCACGTTGCACCGGGGTTACGCGATTCGCTTCAGCGTCGGCCAGATCGAATACGACCCGCAACGCCATGACACAGTGGATCGGCTACTGGCCGATGCCGATAGCGCAATGTACGAACACAAGCAGCAATTGAAGCGCGGTCATTGAGGGCCTCATCGCTGGCAAGCCAGCGCCCACAGATGTCGCGGGTGCTCACAAAATCCAGGTACCGCGCAGAACCCTGTGGGAGCGAGCTTGCTCGCGAAGGCGTCCGGCTCAACGCCCCCCTCTATTTGGCAAACAACTGCCCGATGTCCTTGAACGCCTTGAACTCCAGCGCGTTGCCACACGGATCGAACAGAAACATCGTCGCCTGTTCGCCCACCAATCCCTGAAAGCGAATCCCCGGCTCAATCACAAATCGCGTGCCCAACGATGTCAGGCGTTCGGCCAGCGCCTGCCATTGCGCCATCCCCAGCACCACACCGAAATGCGGCACCGGCACGTCATGCCCGTCCACAGCATTGGTGTGCGCGGCTTCCTGTGCAGGGTTTTTCGGCGCCAGATGAATCACCAGTTGATGGCCGAAGAAGTTGAAATCGACCCAATGTTCGCTGGAGCGACCTTCTTCCAGCCCGAAGACTTCACGATAAAAGTGGCGTGCGGCGGCCAGGTCATAGACAGGGATGGCCAGATGGAAAGGGCTTAACGACATGGCGCAATGCTCGATCAGAGGAAGTGCACTGAGTCTAGTGCTGTGAAATGTGATTGAAAGACGATAGTTTTTGCGCCGAGCTCAAATTATTTCGATCAGTCGAGGTGTGCATGCTGCGTGAACTCAAGACCTTTCTCGCGGTAGCGCGCCACGGCACGTTTGCTGCCGCCGGTTTGCACATCGGCCTGACGCAGTCTGCAGTCAGCGCGCAGATCCGCAATCTCGAACAGGCCTTGGGCATTCGACTGTTTGATCGCACTGGCCGTCAGGCGACGCTCAATCCCGCCGGGCTGCGCGCGGTGCCGATGGCGCAGGAAATGCTCGCAATCTTCAGCCGCATGGGTGAGAGCGAGGATGTCAGCGAGTTTCGCGGCGAGCTGAAAATCGGCGCGGTGGCGACTGCGCAGACCGGGCTGCTGCCTCAGGCATTGTTGCGCTTGCGTCAGCAGGCTCCGGGGCTGGAGCCGAAATTGGTGCCGGGGGTGTCGTTGAATCTGTTGAGTCAGGTCGATGCCGGCGAGGTGGATCTGGCGATCATGATCAAGCCGCCGTTCGAGCTGCCCAAGGAGTTGTCGGCGACGGTGATTCGTCGCGAGCCGTTCGTGCTGATCGTGCCGCTGCAGGTCGAAGGCGACGATCCGCTGCAGTTGCTCGCCGACCAACCGCAGGTGCGCTATGACCGCAATTCATTTGGCGGGCGTTTGGTGACGCGGTTTCTGCGCGAGCAGCGGATCGAGGTCGAGGTGGCACTGGAACTGGATGAGCTGGAGGCGATCGTGAAGATGGTCGAGTCCGGGCTGGGCGTTTCGCTGCTGCCCAAGGCTGGGCTGTGGCTGGAGCATCCGCTCAAGGTCAGGGTGATTGAGTTGGGTGAGCTGACGTTCTACCGCGAGATGGTCTTGTTGCAGCGCTATAGCCAGCGTAATCAGCCGGTTCAAAAACTGTTTGCCCAGTGCCTCGAATAATCCCCAAGCCCCTGTAGGAGTGAGCCTGCTCGCGATAGCGCCGGGTCAGTAATATTGATGTGTCTGGAGCACCGCTATCGCGAGCAGGCTCACTCCTACAGGGGATTTGGGGTGTTCAAGAAATTGCAGGCACAAAAAACCCGCCGATTGGCGGGTTTTTTATGGCTATCGAAAATTACTCTTCGATGTTGCCCATCGCGGTGGTGTTGAAGCCGCCGTCCACATACATGATTTCACCGCTGATGCCCGACGCCAGGTCGGAGCACAGGAAGGCGCCGGCGTTGCCGACTTCTTCGATGGTGACGTTGCGGCGCAGTGGGGTTTGCGCTTCGTTGGCGGCCAGCATCTTGCGGAAGTTCTTGATGCCCGAGGCTGCCAGGGTACGGATCGGGCCAGCCGATACGCAGTTGACGCGGGTGCCGTCCGGGCCCAGGGAGCCGGCCAGGTAACGCACGCCAGCTTCCAGCGAAGCCTTGGCCATGCCCATCACGTTGTAGTTCGGCATGGTGCGCTCGGCGCCCAGGTACGACAGGGTCAGCAAGCTGCCGTTGCGGCCTTTCATCATTTCGCGGCCAGCCTTGGCCAGAGCCACGAAGCTGTAGGCGCTGATGTCGTGAGCGATGCGGAAACCTTCACGGGTGGTGGCTTCGGTGAAGTCGCCGTCCAGTTGGTCGCCCGGGGCGAAGCCGACGGAGTGCACGATGCAGTCCAGGCCGTCCCACTTCTTGCTCAGTTCTTCAAAGACCTTGGCGATTTCTTCATCGCTGGCCACGTCGCACGGGAAGCACAGCTCAGGGCTCGAACCCCAGCCCTGTGCGAACTCTTCAACGCGACCCTTGAGTTTGTCGTTCTGATAAGTGAAGGCAAGCTCAGCGCCCTCGCGATGCATGGCGGCAGCGATGCCGGATGCGATGGACAGCTTGCTGGCGACACCGACGATCAGTACGCGCTTACCGGCGAGAAAACCCATGTGTTGCTCCTCTTTCAGGTTATTGCGCAGTGGCTGGTGCCAAAAAAGCGGCTTCCAGCAACTGCTGTGTATACGGATGTTTGGGGGCGGCAAAGATATCTTGCGCAGCTCCCTGTTCGACCACTTGGCCATGCTTGACCACCATCAACTGGTGGCTCAGCGCTTTGACGACAGCCAGGTCATGGCTGATGAACAAATACGTCAGGTTGTACTTGGCTTGCAGTGAACGCAACAGCTCCACCACTTGCCGCTGCACCGTGCGGTCGAGCGCCGACGTCGGCTCGTCCAGCAGGATCAGCGCCGGTTTGAGCACCAAAGCCCGGGCAATGGCGATACGTTGCCGTTGCCCACCGGAGAATTCGTGAGGGTAGCGGTGCCGGGTTTCCGGATCCAGACCTACCTCCTTCAATGCCGCAATAATCGCCGCTTCCTGCTCGGCGGCGGTGCCCATCTTGTGAATCCGCAGGCCTTCGCCAACGATGTCGCTCACGCACATCCGCGGGCTCAGGCTGCCGAACGGGTCCTGAAACACCACCTGCATCTCCCGCCGCAACGGGCGAACCTCGTTCTGCGTCAGGCAGTCTAGCTGCTTACCCTCAAAGCGAATGGCGCCTTTGCTGCCGATCAGCCGCAAAATTGCCAGACCGAGGGTGGATTTGCCGGAACCGCTTTCCCCCACGATTCCCAGCGTCTGACCCTGAGGCAGGCTGAAATTGATGCCGTCCACTGCCTTGACGTAATCCACCGTGCGCTTGAGCAAGCCTTTCTTGATCGGGAACCAGACTTTGAGGTTCTCGACTTCGAGCAGCGGCGCCCCGATTTTATTGCTCGCCGGGCCTCCGCTGGGCTCCGCGCCGAGCAATTCCCGAGTGTACGGATGCTGCGGCGAACGGAACAGCTCTGCGCACGATGCCTGTTCGACGATGCAACCGCGCTGCATGACACATACGCGATGCGCAATTCTTCGCACCAGGTTCAAATCGTGACTGATCAGTAGCAGCGACATGCCCAATCGAGCCTGAAGTTCCTTGAGCAAATCGAGGATTTTCAGCTGAACGGTCACGTCCAGCGCAGTGGTCGGCTCGTCGGCGATCAGCAGTTCCGGCTCGTTGGCCAGCGCCATGGCGATCATCACCCGCTGGCGCTGGCCGCCAGACAATTCGTGGGGCAGGGCCTTGAGGCGCTTGTGCGGCTCGGGGATGCCAACCATCTCCAGCAGCTCCAGCGTGCGCTTGGTCGCGACTTTGCCGCTCAGGCCCTTGTGGATGCCCAACACCTCATTGATCTGCTTCTCGATCGAGTGCAGCGGGTTGAGCGAGGTCATCGGCTCCTGAAAGATCATCGCGATGCGGTTGCCACGGATATGGCGAATGGTTTTTTCGCTCAGCCCCAGCAGATTCTGCCCGGCATAGGTGATGCTGCCGGCCGGATGGCGGGCCAGCGGGTAGGGCAGCAGGCGCAGGATCGAGTGTGCCGTCACCGATTTGCCCGAGCCGGACTCGCCGACCAGCGCCAGGGTTTCGCCGCGTTTGATGTCGAAGCTCACGCCCTCGACCACCCGGTGCAGGCGCTCGTTGAAGCCGAACTCGACGGCGAGGTCGCGCACTTCGATCAGATTGTCCTGATTCATTTCACTTCCTCGGGTCGAAGGCATCGCGAGCGGACTCGCCGATAAACACCAGCAAACTCAACATCAGCGCCAGCACCGCGAACGCGCTCATGCCCAGCCACGGCGCCTGCAGATTGGATTTGCCCTGGGCCACCAGTTCACCCAGCGACGGACTGCCGGCCGGCAAACCGAAACCGAGGAAGTCCAAAGCGGTGAGGGTGCCGATGGCGCCGGTGAGGATGAACGGCATGAAGGTCATGGTTGAGACCATCGCGTTGGGCAGGATGTGGCGGAACATGATTGCGCCGTTCTGCATGCCCAGTGCGCGCGCCGCACGCACGTATTCGAGGTTGCGGCCACGCAGGAACTCGGCGCGCACCACATCGACCAGGCTCATCCATGAGAACAGCAGCATGATCCCCAGCAGCCACCAGAAGTTCGGCTGAACGAAACTGGCGAGAATGATCAGCAGGTACAGCACCGGCAGCCCCGACCAGATCTCCAGAAAGCGCTGCCCGGCCAGATCGACCCAGCCGCCATAGAAACCCTGCAGCGCGCCGGCAATCACACCGATGATCGAGCTGAGTACCGTCAGCGTGAGGGCAAACAACACGGAAATGCGGAAGCCGTAGATCACCCGTGCCAGCACGTCGCGGCCCTGATCGTCGGTGCCCAGCAGATTATCCGCCGAGGGCGGGGCCGGAGCCGGGACTTTCAGGTCGTAGTTGATGCTCTGGTAGCTGTAAGGGATCGGCGCCCACAACACCCACGCATCCTTGGCCTTGAGCAGTTCGCGGATATACGGGCTCTTGTAGTTGGCTTCCAGCGGAAATTCGCCGCCGAAGGTGGTTTCCGGGTAGCGTTTGATCGCCGGGAAGTACCAGTGGTTGTCGTAATGCACCACCAGCGGCTTGTCGTTGGCGATCAGCTCGGCACCGAGGCTCAGGCCGAACAGGATCAGGAACAGCCACAGCGACCACCAGCCACGCTTGTTGGCCTTGAACAGTTCGAACCGGCGGCGGTTGAGAGGGGACAGGTTCATCTCAATGCTCCCGGCTGGCAAAGTCGATGCGCGGATCGACCAGGGTGTAGGTGAGGTCGCCGATCAGTTTCACCACCAGACCGAGCAGGGTGAAGATGAACAGAGTGCCGAACACCACCGGGTAATCGCGGTTGATCGCCGCTTCGAAACTCATCAGGCCCAGACCGTCGAGGGAGAAAATCACTTCCACCAGCAACGAGCCGGTGAAGAAGATGCCGATGAACGCCGACGGGAATCCGGCAATTACCAGCAGCATCGCGTTGCGAAACACATGGCCGTAGAGCACGCGGTTGCGCGTCAGACCCTTGGCCTTGGCGGTGACTACGTACTGCTTGTTGATCTCGTCGAGGAAGCTGTTTTTGGTCAGCAGGGTCATGGTCGCGAAGTTGCCGATCACCAGCGCGGTCACCGGCAGCGCCAGGTGCCAGAAATAGTCGAGAATTTTCCCGCCTAGGCTCAGTTCATCGAAGTTGTTCGAAGTCAGGCCGCGCAGCGGGAACCAGTCCAGATAACTGCCGCCGGCGAACACCACGATCAGCAGAATTGCAAAGAGGAACGCCGGGATCGCGTAACCGATGATGATCGCCGAACTGGTCCACACGTCGAAGTGACTGCCGTGCCGCGTGGCTTTGGCGATACCCAGCGGGATCGACACCAGGTACATGATCAGCGTGCTCCACAGCCCGAGGGAGATCGACACCGGCATCTTTTCCTTGATCAGGTCGATGACCTTGGCGTCACGGAAAAAGCTGTCGCCGAAATCCAGCTTCGCGTAGTTCTTGACCATGATCCACAGGCGTTCCGGGGCCGACTTGTCGAACCCGTACATGTGCTCGATTTCCTTGATCAGTGCCGGGTCCAGGCCTTGCGCGCCGCGATAGGCGGAGCCGGCCACCGAGACTTCGGCACCGCCACCGGCGATGCGGCTGGTGGCGCCTTCGAAGCCTTCGAGCTTGGCGATCATCTGCTCCACCGGGCCGCCGGGCGCGGCCTGGATGATCACGAAGTTGATCAGCAGGATGCCGAACAGGGTCGGGATGATCAGCAGCAGTCGCCGAAAAATGTACGCCAGCATCTGATTACTCCGTGCCCACAGGGTCGGCTTGCAGTTTGGTTTCGACTTCTATGGCAGGCTTCGCGTCAGGCTTGACCCACCAGGTGTTAATCCCGATGTCGTATTTGGGCGAGACTTTCGGGTGACCGATGTGGTTCCAGTACGCCACGCGCCAGGTCTTGATGTGCCAGTTGGGGACCACGTAGTAACCCCATTGCAGCACTCGATCCAGCGCCCGGGCATGCGCCACCAGGCTGCTGCGCGAGTCGGCGTTGATCAGGTTTTCCACCAGTTGATCGACGATCGGATCCTTCAGGCCCATGGTGTTGCGGCTGCTCGGTTTGTCCGCGGCGGCGCTCATCCAGAATTCGCGCTGCTCGTTACCCGGCGAGTTGGATTGCGGGAAGCTGCCGACCATCATGTCGAAGTCCCGCGAGCGCACGCGGTTGATGTACTGCGAAACGTCGACGCGGCGGATTACCAGATCAATGCCAAGGTCGGCCAGATTGCGTTTGAACGGCAGCAGCACGCGTTCGAATTCGGTCTGCGCCAGCAGGAATTCGATGACCACCGGTTTGCCGTTGGCGTCGACCATTTTGTCGTCGACGATCTTCCAGCCAGCCTCTTGCAGCAATTGATAGGCCTCGCGCTGTTGGGCGCGGATCATGCCGCTGGCGTCGGTCTTCGGGTTCTCGAAGGCTTCGCTGAACACCTGCGCCGGCAATTTGCTGCGAAACGGTTCGAGGATCGCCCGTTGCTCGGCGTCGGGCAGGCCGGTGGCGGCCATTTCCGAGTTCTCGAAATAGCTGCGAGTGCGGAAGTAGGCACCGTTGAACAGCTGTTTGTTGGTCCACTCGAAATCGAACAGCAGACCGAGCGCCTGCCGCACCCGCACATCCTGAAACACCGGACGCCGCAGGTTGAAAACGAAGCCCTGCATGCCGGTCGGGTTGCTGTTGGCGATCTGTTCCTTGATCAAGCGGCCTTCGGTGACCGCCGGGATGTTGTAAGCGTTGGCCCAGTTCTTCGCGGTCATTTCCAGCCAGTAATCGAACTGGCCGGCCTTCAGCGCTTCGACGGCGACGGTGTTGTCGCGGTAGTAATCGGTGGTCATCACGTCGAAGTTGTAGAAGCCGCGATTGACCGGCAGATCCTTGCCCCAGTAGTCCTTGACCCGCTCATAGCGCACCGAACGACCGGCCTTCACTTCGGTGACCTTGTACGGGCCGCTGCCCAGCGGAATCTCCAGGTTGCCCTTGGAAAAATCACGGCTGGCCCACCAGTGTTTCGGCAGCACCGGGAGCTGACCGAGAATCAGCGGCAGCTCGCGATTGTTGGTGTGCTTGAACTTGAACAGCACCTTGAGCGGATCTTCGGCGATGGCCTCTTCGACATCGCTGTAATAACCGCGAAACAGCGGCGAGCCGTCCTTGGTCAGGGTCTGGAAGCTGAACACCACGTCTTCGGCGCGTACCGGATGACCGTCATGAAAACGCGCTTCCGGGCGCAGGTAGAAACGCACCCAGCTGTTGTCCGGGGCTTTCTCGATCTTCGCGGCGATCAGGCCGTACTCGGTGAACGGCTCGTCGAGGCTGTGCTTGGTCAGGGTGTCGTAGATCTGCCCGACATCATCGGCCGGCACGCCTTTGCTGATGAACGGGTTGAGGCTGTCGAAGCCGCCGAACCCGGCCTGGCGGAAGATCCCGCCCTTGGGCGCGTCGGGGTTCACGTAATCGAACTGCTTGAAGTCCGCCGGGTATTTCGGCGGCTCGTTGTACAGGGTCACAGCGTGTTGCGGGGCGGCAATCGCCAGCCCGGCGAACAGCAGACCGCTGGCCTGCACGAGCAGGGCGCGGATGGGCGTCATTTATTGTTCTCCGAAGATTTCAGCCACCACGCGCTCAGGCCCAGGGTGTAGGGCGGCGTAGTGACGAAGGCCAACCGGTTGCGGTAGGCCAGTCGGTGATAATTGAGGTACCAGTTGGGAATGCTGTAGTGCTGCCAGAGCAGCACGCGGTCCAGCGCCTTGCCGGCGGCGACCTGTTCGTCGCGGGTTTGCGCGGCGAGTAATTGTTCGAGCAGGTGATCGACCACCGGGTTGGCGATGCCAGCGTAATTCTTGCTGCCCTTGACCCCGACCTGACTGGAATGGAAATACTGCCATTGCTCCAGACCCGGGCTGAGGGTCTGGTTGAGGGTCATCAGGATCATGTCGAAATCGAACTGATCCAGGCGCTGTTTGTACTGGGCGCGATCCACCGTGCGCAGACGCGCATCGATGCCGATGCTGTTGAGGTTCTCGATGTACGGCTGGAGGATCCGCTCAAGGTTCGGATTGACCAGCAGCAACTCGAAACTCAACGGCTGGCCCTTGGCGTTTTGCAGACGCTGGCCATTGAGCTTCCAGCCGGCCTCGGCGAGCAGCGCCAGCGCCTTGCGCATGGTTTCTCGCGGGATGCCACGGCCATCGGTCTGCGGCAATGTGAACGGTTCGGTGAACAGCTTCGCCGGTAACTGATCCTTGTACGGCTTGAGCATCAGCCATTCATGCCCGACCGGCAGCCCTGTCGCGGAAAACTCGCTGTTGGGGTAGTAGCTGGTGGTGCGCTGGTAGGCGTCGCTGAACAGCGCGCGGTTGGTCCATTCGAAGTCGAACATCAGGCCCAGCGCTTCGCGCACCTTGACGTCGCTGAAGGTCGTGCGCCGGGTGTTCATGAACAGGCCCTGGCTCTGGGTCGGGATCTGGTGCGGGATCTGCGCCTTGATCACCTCGCCACGGCGCACCGCCGGGAAGTTGTAGCCGTTGGCCCAGTTCTTCGCCTGGTGCTCGATGTAGATATCGAATTCGCCGGCCTTGAACGCTTCGAAGGCCACGTCGCTGTCGCGGTAGAACTCGACTTCCATGCGATCGAAGTTGTACTTGCCGCGATTGACCGGCAGGTCCTTGCCCCAGTAATCCTTGACCCGCTCGAAAATCAGCTGCCGCCCCGGCGTCACCGACGTGATGCGGTACGGCCCGCTGCCCAGCGGTGGCTCGAAGGTGGTGGCCTTGAAGTCGCGATCCTTCCAGTAATGCTGCGGCAGCACCGGCAACTCGCCGAGGCGCAGAATCAGCAACGGATTGCCCGAGCGTTTCATCACGAAACGAATGCGCTGCGGGTTGAGGATGTCGACCCGCGAGACCTCCTGCAGGGCGGTGCGGTACAGCGGATGGCCTTCCTTGAGCAGCAACCGGTAGGAGAAGGCCACGTCGTAGGCGGTGATCTGGGTGCCGTCGTGAAAGCGCGCCTCCGGGCGCAGATTGAACACCACCCAGCTGCGATCTTCGCTGTACTCCACCGATTGCGCGATCAAGCCATAGCTCGATGCCGGCTCGTCGCCGGACGGCGAATACTGGCCGGTGCCGACCATCAACGGCTCGTTCAGCTCATTGATGCCGTACTGCAGGAAATTCGCTGTGGTGACCGGGCTGGTGCCCTTGAAGGTGTACGGGTTGACCGTATCGAAGGTGCCGAACGCCATCACCCGCAACGTACCGCCCTTGGGCGCTTGCGGGTTGACCCAGTCGAAGTGGGTAAATCTGGCCGGGTACTTGAGCGTGCCGAACTGCGCATAACCGTGACTTTCGGTAATCGTCGCGCTTGCGGGTGAGCTCAAGGCCAGGCTGATCAGGAGCAGGAGGAGGGGACGCTTCAAGTCAGATCCGATCCAGGCGGCTTGGGCTTTTGTGGCCGTACAGTAACAGCTTGTCTGGACAGGAAAAAGATAGCGGGTTAATGGGCTGTTAATTGTGCCCGGAATCGCCCTGACTACAGATCAATTGTGGCGAGGGAGCTTGCTCCCGCTCGGCTGCGAAGCAGTCGCAAAGACGGTGGGTCGAATTTGTCGGGAAGATTGTAGGGGTCGCTTCGCGTCCCAGCGGGAGCAAGCTCCCTCGCCACAAGGGAACAACCTGACACTAAAAATTTGGCAATAAAAAAGCCCCTGAAAATTCAGGGGCTCTTCTGTCAGTGCGGCTGGTAGACCGTGAGCATCTGCCCAGGCTTGAGGGCCTTGCCCGCGCCCGGGTTCCAGCGCTTGAGATGCTGCATCTCGACGTTGAAACGCTTGGCCACCACGTACAGGGTGTCGCCACGCTTGACCTTGTACTGGGTCTGCTGCTGGTTGTCGGCCTTGCCTTTGCTCTTGCTGTTGGCGGCAATCACCGTGTTGACCCGGCCACCGCTGCGCGCCGGGGTGCGCTTGGTGTTGTCCTGCATCACCAGGGTCTGGCCGACCTTGAGGTTCTTGCCGGTCAGCTTGTTCCAGCGTTGCAGGTCCTTGACTTCGACCTTGTTGGCCTTGGCGATGGAGCCGAGATTGTCGCCGCGTTTGACCCGGTAAGCGCGCTTGAGCTTCGCCACTTCAGTCGGATCAGCACCGTCGAACACCGGCTTCAGCGAGCGCGGACTGATCAGCTCTTCAGGCCGCATGGTCTGCAGGCTGGCGGTCAGCAGTTGCGCCTTGGACGTCGGCACCAGCAGATGCTGGGGGCCGTCGATGGTGGTGCGCTGCTTGAAGGCCGGGTTGAGCTGGAACAGCTCGTCTTCGTCGATGTTGGCCACCGCCGCAACCTTGGACAGGTCCATGCGCTGGTTGATTTCGACAACCTGGAAATACGGTTCGTTGGCGATCGGGTTGAGGTTCACCCCGTAGGCTTCCGGGGCCAGTACCACTTGCGACAGGGCCAGCAGCTTCGGTACGTAGGCCTGGGTTTCCGCCGGCAACGACGACAGGTTCCAGTAGTCGGTCGGCAGGCCGAGCTTTTCGTTGCGCTCGATGGCACGGCTGACCGTGCCTTCACCGGCGTTGTAGGCCGCCAGGGCCAGCAGCCAGTCACCGTTGAACATGTCGTGCAGACGGGTCAGGTAATCCATCGCGGCGGTGGTCGAGGCGGTGATATCGCGACGGCCATCATAAAAGCGGGTCTGGCGCAGGTTGTAGTAGCGACCGGTGGACGGAATGAATTGCCACAGGCCCGAAGCGTCGGCCCGGGAATAGGCCATCGGGTTGTAGGCGCTCTCGATCACCGGCAGCAGGGCCAGCTCCAGCGGCATGTTGCGCTCTTCGAGACGCTCGACGATGTAATGAATGTAGAGACTGCCGCGTTCGCCGGCGTTCTCCAGAAAGGACGGGTTACTGGCAAACCATAGCCGCTGCTGCTCGATGCGCGGGTTCACGCCCAGGCCGTCCTGCAGCTGGAAACCACCGCGCATGCGCTCCCAGATGTCCTGAGGCACCTGCGGGCTGGGCTTTTCGCTGAGCCAGATCGGTTTCTGCTTGGCTCGCGCAGCAATGTTCGGCGTATGGCTCGCTTCAGGCTGCGGAGCATGGCTGGAACAGCCCGCCAACGTGGCGGACACAGCCACCGCGATGGCTTGCGCCAAGCGGGTCAGCGTGTCTGAATTGACGGACTTACGTATGGATGACGACATTGGCTGGAAGTAAGTTCCGGGCAAAAATGTCGGGCGATTCTAGAAAGCGCACCCCCTGCGGTCAACCATTCAGAATTTCTGTACCAGCTGGGGAGTCACTTAGAACTTATCTTTCCATGCCCGCAGAGCCGCAAAAACCTCACTCGGCGCCCGGTTTTGAGCGCCTGCCCGTTCGTCCACTTTTTGTGTAACTAATGTTTCAGCGGTACGCAAAAACGGATTTGTGAGCTTTTCCAGAGCCAGGGTCGAGGGCAGGGTCATCACGCCTTTTTCCCGTTGCTCGGTAACTTTTTCCAGACGGGCGGCGATGTCCGGGTTGGTCGGTTCGACCGCAGCAGCAAACTTCAGATTGCTCAGGGTGTATTCATGGGTGCAATACACCAGCGTATCCTCAGGTAATGCGGCGAGGCGGCCGAGCGAGTGGTGCATCTGCTCCGGCGTGCCTTCGAACAGGCGTCCGCAACCGGCGGCGAACAGCGTGTCACCGCAAAACAGCAGGCCGTGGTGGTAATAGGCGATATGGCCAAGGGTGTGACCGGGCACCGCATAGACATCGAAGTCCCAGCCGAGCACGCTGACCTTGTCATTGTCCTTGAGCGCCACGTCGCGCCCCGGGATGTTTTCGCTGGCCGGGCCGTAGACTTTGGCGCCGCTTGCCGCTTTCAGGCGTTCGACGCCGCCGACGTGATCGTGATGGTGATGGGTGATCAGAATGTCGCTCAGCACCCAGCCCGGGTGTGCGGCCAGCCAGGCCTGCACCGGCGCGGCATCGCCCGGGTCAACCACCGCGCATTGCTGGGTGCGGTGATCCTGTAACAACCAGATGTAGTTGTCGGTGAACGCGGGCAGGGCACTGATCTGTATCATCGTCGGAATTCGCCAAGCGGAAAACATTGGCGCATCTTAGAGCTTCTAGCGGCGTTGGAGAATGACATGACCGATAAAGCGTTCGCTCAGGCCGATCCCGACTGGCTGGCGTTGATCGGCGCGGCCCGTGAGTGGCTGGCCGGCCCCCTCGGGCAATTTCTGCTGGATGAAGAACGGCGCATGCTCGAAGACGAGTTGGGGCGGTTCTTCGGCGGCTATCTGGTGCATTACGGGCCGTCGGCCCAGACCCCGCCATCAGCGCCGCAGGTGCAGCGCAACGTGCGGCTCGGCGCGCCATTGCCGGGTGTCGAGATCGTCTGCGAGGAACAGGCCTGGCCGTTGAGCGAACACGCCGCCGACGTGGTGGTGTTGCAGCATGGTCTGGATTTCTGCCTGTCGCCCCACGGCCTGCTGCGTGAAGCGGCGAGCAGCGTACGCCCCGGCGGGCATCTGCTGATCATCGGCATCAACCCCTGGAGCACCTGGGGCTTGCGTCACGTCTTCGCCCACGACGCCTTGCGTCAGGCGCGCTGTATCTCGCCGTCGCGGGTCGCCGACTGGCTCAACCTGCTGGGCTTTGCGCTGGAGAAACGCCGCTTCGGGTGCTATCGTCCGCCGCTCGCGTCGCCCAAGTGGCAGGCCCGACTGGCCGGCTGGGAACGCAAGGCCGGCGACTGGCAACTGTCGGGCGGTGGCTTCTATTTATTGGTCGCGCGCAAGATCGTGGTTGGCCTGCGTCCGGTGCGTCAGGAGCGTCGCGAGCCGATGGGCAAGCTGATTCCGCTGCCGATGGCCAAGGTCAACCGCCGCCGTATCGAACCGTAAACCTTCTTTTTATAGTGGCCGGACCTGCTCCGGCCGCGGCCATCGTCGATCCGCGATTGACGGGGCCAGGCATTTTTCTGGATAGAGTGGCATGAGCGAAAGCGTCGATAGCGTAGAACTGTTCACCGACGGCGCCTGCAAGGGCAACCCCGGCCCGGGCGGCTGGGGCGCCTTGCTGGTGTGCAAGGGCGTCGAAAAGGAACTGTGGGGCGGCGAAGCCAACACCACCAACAACCGCATGGAACTGCTCGGCGCCATCCGTGGCCTCGAAGCCTTGAAGCGGCCCTGTGAAGTGCTGCTGGTGACCGACTCGCAATACGTGATGAAAGGCATCAACGAGTGGATGGCCAACTGGAAAAAGCGCGGCTGGAAAACTGCCGCGAAAGAACCGGTGAAAAACGCCGACCTGTGGAAAGAGCTGGACGAGCAGGTCAACCGGCACAAGGTCACCTGGAAGTGGGTGCGCGGGCACATCGGTCATCACGGTAACGAACGGGCCGACCAATTGGCCAACCGTGGGGTGGATGAAGTTCGCGGGTACAAGCAGAGCTGATTGCCAGCAGGCTCACTCCTGCCATCTGGAATGCGTTCCCCTGTAGGAGCTGCCGCAGGCTGCGATCTTTTGATCTTGCTTTTAAAAAACAAAGTCAAAAGATCGCAGCCTGCGGCAGCTCCTACAGGGTCATAGGTGCCAATCAAGCGGTGGTGCGCGCCGCGCGCCGCGAGCGTGTTAACATCGCCGCTTTTGTACGATTGACCCCGTTGAGAATTGAACACTGATGGCCACCAGATCCGTTGTACTCGATACCGAAACCACCGGCATGCCGGTGACCGATGGTCACCGGATCATTGAAATCGGCTGTGTCGAACTGATCGGTCGGCGCCTGACGGGCCGGCACTTTCACGTTTACCTGCAACCGGATCGCGAAAGTGACGAGGGCGCGATCGGCGTTCACGGCATCACCAACGAATTCCTTGTCGGCAAACCGCGTTTCGCCGAAGTCGCCGACGAATTCTTCGAGTTCATCAACGGCGCGCAGTTGATCATCCACAACGCGGCGTTCGACGTTGGTTTCATCAACAACGAATTTGCCTTGATGGGCCAGCACGATCGTGCGGACATCACTCAGCATTGCACCATCCTCGACACCCTGATGATGGCCCGGGAACGTCACCCGGGGCAGCGCAACAGCCTCGACGCCTTGTGCAAACGCTATGGCGTCGACAACTCCGGCCGTGAACTGCACGGCGCCTTGCTCGACTCGGAGATTCTTGCCGACGTCTACCTGACCATGACCGGTGGCCAGACCAGCCTGTCGCTGGCCGGCAACGCTTCCGACGGCAATGGCACGGGCGAGGGCGCGGACAACTCCGCTACCGAAATCCGTCGTCTGCCGGCGAGTCGTCAGCCTGCGCGGATCATCCGGGCGACGGAAGAGGAACTGGCGGCGCATATGGCGCGGCTGGAGATCATTGCCAAGTCGGCGGGTGGGCCGGCGTTGTGGACGCAGATTGCCGAGGCTGATGCTCAGGCCTGAACACATTTTGTGGCGAGGGAGCTTGCTCCCGCTTGGCTGCGAAGCAGTCATAAAACCTGAATGCACATTGATGCTGAACGAATACCGGGGCCGCTTCGCGCCCCAGCGGGAGCAAGCTCCCTCGCCACAAAAGCCGAGTCAGGCTGAATGAAGCCAAGTGGCCACCCTCGCCACTTTCGCTGCAACCCTCTACCCTGAGTGCATTGGCTGACTTGATCCGCCGCCTCAGGACACTGAGCCCCATGTACAAAGATTTGAAGTTTCCGGTGTTGATCGTCCATCGCGACATCAAGGCCGACACGGTCGCCGGTGACCGTATCCGTGGCATCGCCCGGGAGTTGGAGCAGGAAGGTTTCAATATCGTTTCGGCCATCGACTACACCGAAGGGCGGTTGGTGGCCTCCACCCATCATGGTCTGGCGTGCATGCTGATCGCTGCCGAAGACGCCAGCACCCATTCCCATCTTTTGCAAAACATGGCCGAACTGATCGGCCTGGCCCGGGTGCGCGCGCCGGATCTGCCGATCTTCGCCCTGGGCGAACAGGTCACCCTGGAAAACGCCCCGGCTGATGCCATGGCCGAACTCAATCAACTGCGCGGCATTCTTTACCTGTTCGAAGACACCGTGCCGTTTCTCGCCCGGCAAGTGGCGCGGGCGGCGCGCAAGTATCTGGACGGTCTGCTGCCGCCGTTTTTCAAGGCGCTGGTGCAGCACACCGCCGACTCCAACTATTCCTGGCACACCCCTGGGCATGGCGGTGGCGTGGCCTATCACAAGAGTCCGGTGGGGCAGGCGTTTCACCAGTTCTTTGGCGAAAACACCCTGCGTTCGGACTTGTCGGTCTCGGTGCCGGAACTCGGTTCACTGCTCGATCACACTGGGCCGCTGGCCGAAGCCGAAGAACGCGCCGCGCGAAATTTTGGCGCCGATCACACGTTTTTCGTGATCAATGGCACCTCGACCGCCAACAAGATCGTCTGGCACTCGATGGTCGGTCGTGATGATCTGGTGCTGGTGGATCGCAACTGCCACAAGTCGGTGCTGCACGCGATCATCATGACCGGCGCGATCCCGCTCTACCTCTGCCCGGAGCGCAATGAGCTGGGGATCATCGGCCCGATTCCGCTGAGCGAATTCAGTCGCGAATCGATTCAGGCGAAGATCGACGCCAGCCCGCTGACCAAGGGCCGCGCGCCGAAAGTCAAACTGGCGGTGGTCACCAATTCGACCTACGACGGCCTGTGCTACAACGCCGAGCTGATCAAACAGAGCCTGGGCAATAGCGTGGAAGTGCTGCATTTCGATGAGGCGTGGTACGCCTACGCGGCGTTTCACGAGTTCTTCGCCGGGCGTTATGGCATGGCCACCTCGCGCACCGAAGACAGCCCGCTGGTGTTCACCACTCATTCCACGCACAAGCTGCTCGCCGCATTCAGCCAGGCCTCGATGATTCATGTGCAGGACGGCGGCGCGCGGCAACTGGACCGTGACCGTTTCAACGAAGCGTTCATGATGCACATCTCGACCTCGCCGCAGTACAGCATCATCGCTTCGCTGGATGTGGCTTCGGCCATGATGGAGGGCCCGGCCGGGCGTTCGCTGTTGCAGGAAACCTTCGATGAGGCGCTGAGTTTTCGTCGGGCGCTGGCCAATCTGCGCCAGCACATTGCGGCGGATGACTGGTGGTTCTCGATCTGGCAGCCGCCTGGCGTCGAAGGTATCGACCGGGTGCAGACCGAAGACTGGCTGTTGCAACCGGACGCTGACTGGCATGGCTTCGGCGAAGTCAGCGACGACTATGTGCTGCTCGACCCGATCAAAGTGACCCTGGTCATGCCCGGGTTGAATGCCGGTGGCGCGCTGAGCGAGAAGGGCATCCCGGCGGCGGTGGTCAGCAAGTTCCTCTGGGAGCGCGGGCTGGTGGTGGAGAAGACCGGGCTGTATTCGTTCCTGGTGCTGTTCTCGATGGGCATCACCAAGGGCAAGTGGAGCACGCTGCTCACCGAGTTGCTGGAATTCAAGCGCAGTTACGACGCCAACGTCAGTCTCGCGACCTGCCTGCCGTGCGTGGCGCAGCAAGACACCGCGCGCTATCGCGGCATGGGCCTGCGCGATTTGTGCGATCAACTGCACGCTTGTTACCGCAGCAATGCCACCGCCAAACATCTGAAACGCATGTACACGGTGCTGCCGGAAATCGCCATGAAGCCGGCCCATGCCTATGATCATCTGGTGCGCGGCGAAGTCGAGGCGGTGCCGATCGATGAGCTGGAAGGGCGGATCGCGGCGGTGATGCTGGTGCCGTATCCACCGGGGATTCCGTTGATCATGCCGGGGGAGCGCTTCACCGAGGCGACCCGATCGATCATCGATTACCTGAAGTTTGCCCGCACGTTCGATAGCAGCTTCCCCGGTTTTGTTGCTGATGTGCATGGACTGCAACATGAAGACGAGGGCAATGGGCGGCAGTACACCGTCGATTGCGTCAAGGAATGAGGACTTTCCCGAGTATGCAACCGGTCATGAATCCGAAATACCCTGGGCTGTCGGTGCGCGTCGCCGACGACGGTTTCGCAGCATATATCTGGGGCAGCGACTTCAGTTTCGAGGTCGCCGCGTACGGTGCAGCCGTCATTGGCCAACCGGTCGAGCGCTGGGCGGTGACGCCGATCGTGCCGTACCGCAAGTGCTATGGCATCGACCCTGAAGAGTTCAGCAGCTATCGCGATGCCGCCGACAGCGCGATTTTCATGGCGTATCTCGATGATGAGCCGGTCGGTCATCTGGTGATCAGCACCAACTGGAACGGCTTTGCCCACATCGATGAGCTGGCGGTGCACGCACCGGCGCGCCGGCATGGTGTGGCCAAGGCGCTGCTGGATGTGGCGCAGTTCTGGAGCCGCAAGAAGAAACTGCCGGGGATCATGCTTGAAACCCAGAACAACAACCTCGGTGCCTGTCGTTTGTATGAGCGTTGTGGCTACGAAATTGGCGGTATCGACCATTTGCGTTATCGCGGGATAGACCCGAACACTGCGGAAATCGCGCTGTTCTGGTATCGACTGTTCGATAACCCGCTGGAACACCCGCTCAGCTCGCCAGCATCGCCTCGGCTTGTTCCGTGATGATCGTCAGCAGCGTCTGAATCGCTGCCGGCGTGGCGCTGTGCCGGTAGGTCAGGGCATACAGGCTGACGGGCACCGCCGGTGACAACGGGCAGACATCCAGTCCGCCGGCCCGTGCGCCAAGGGCGGTGAACGGGTCGACGATGGCCAGCCCTTCACCGGCCTCGACCATGCTGCGCATCATCTGATGGGTTTGTACGCGGGTCTGGATGCTCGGCGCCGGGCGCAGGGCCTGGAGTTTGTTCTCCAGCGCCGGGCTCAACGGGTCGTGGCCTTCAAGGCCGACCATCGCCTGTCCGGCGAGATCCTGCAGGGAAATGTATTTCTGCTTCGGTTGCAACCAGCCGTGGGGCGCTAGCAGGTGCAGCTTGCCGTGGGCCAGCGGTTGCGCGTGGATGTCGGGGTGCTCCGGATCGTGCAGGCTCAGGCCCAGATCGCTTTCGCGCAGCAGCAGGCTGCGGACGATGTCGCAAGTTGGAGCGCTGAGCAAACGGCAGGGAGCGTCGGGCAAACGTCGGCGCAGCAGGGCGATACTTTGCGGTAACAGCTGTTGCGCCAGCGGCGGGGTACCGATGAGGCGCAGGGGCGGGGCGAGGTATTGCTTGAGACTGCTGGCCAGACGCTGCACCGGTTCCAGCGCTTGATAGACGTGAGCGATTTCCACCTGCAATGCCCGTGCTTCAGGCGTCGATTGCAAACGACCGCGTACGCTGGCGAACAGCATGAACCCCAATTCGCTCTCGGCTTCGCGCAAACGCTCTTCGACCTCGGTCACCGGGAGCTGCAGCCATTCGGCGGCGGTGCCCAGGTGACCGGTCTGCAAGAGCGCCTGAATCACTTCGATATGACGTAAACGCATGCGTGAAGTCCATGTTCAGCAGGTGGGGTCAGTGCCTGAATCCTACCCCAAGTCTGCGCATATGACTTCTGCTCATAACGGCCAGTTATGAAGCGACGGTTGTCTCAGGCTCGCGGGTCAGGGTAATACCTGACTGAACCAGGAGAAACTCGGTGTCACTGACTTTGTTGACGCGATCGCCAATGGCCAGTTTGTAAATCGGCTCCGAGCCAGTGGACCCGTCTGCCGACGGGGTGGATTCCTGGAACTCATGCACGGAATAAACGCGGCCTTCCGCATCTCTTGCATGGAACTGACCGACGAGTACTGCTGCCATCTGCTTAGAACCTCTGGAGATAAAACGCTTGATTTGCGGCTTGGTAGACCGTCATCAAGCCCTGTAAGTTTTCCTACAGGAAAAAAATAATCAGCGCGAAGGAATTTCCCTTGCTCGCTGGTGAAACGGTCATCGAATCATCTATAACTACTGGCTCTTCCCACGGACAGTCGAGAGTCTTCCATGAGCAATGTCTACAACGTCGCTGTAGTCGTCGGCAGCCTGCGCAAAGCATCGATCAACCGCAAAGTCGCGCTGGCGCTGGCCGAGCTGGCACCGGCGAACCTGAAACTGAAGATTGTCGAGATTGGCGACCTGCCACTCTATAACGAAGACATCGACGGCGATTCACCGCCGGCAGCCTACAGCACTTTCCGCCAGGAAGTCGGTTCTTCCGACGCGGTGCTGTTCGTCACCCCGGAATATAACCGCTCGGTGCCGGCGCCTCTGAAGAATGCGATTGACGTGGGTTCACGGCCGTATGGCAAGAGCGTCTGGGGCGGCAAACCGGGCGCGGTGATCAGCGTGTCACCGGGAGCCATTGGCGGTTTTGGCGCCAACCAGCATCTGCGTCAGTCTTTCGTGTTTCTCAACGTGCCGTGCATGCAGCAGCCGGAGGCGTATCTGGGTGGTGCGGGTTCGGCGTTTGACGAGGCGGGCAAGTTGAGCGAGTCGGTGAAACCTTTTCTGCAGAATTTCATCAATGCCTACGGACAATTCGTAGAGCAACACAAAAAATAAGCCACACCCGGAACACTATGTAGGAGTGAGCCTGCTCGCGATAGCGGTGTGTCAGTCGATTGATTGGTAACTGACAGTCCGCTATCGCGAGCAGGCTCACTCCTACAGTTTTTGGTGTTGGCTTCACTTCTCCATCTCAATCCAAGGCTGTCGCGAATGCTCGCTGCGTCACTGATCTTCCTGCTGACCATCACCCTTGTCATCTGGCAACCCAAAGGCCTCGGGGTCGGCTGGAGCGCGACGCTCGGCGCCGTGCTGGCGCTGGTCTTCGGCGTCGTGCACCTGAGCGACATTCCGCTGGTGTGGCAGATCATCTGGAACGCCACCGGCACCTTCGTCGCACTGATTATCATCAGTCTGCTGCTCGACGAAGCCGGGTTCTTCGCTTGGGCCGCGTTGCACGTGGCGCGCTGGGGGCGGGGCAGTGGGCGCAAGCTGTTTGCCTTCATGGTGCTGCTCGGCGCGCTGGTGTCGGCGTTGTTCGCCAATGACGGCGCGGCGCTGATTCTCACGCCGATCGTGATTTCGATGCTGCTGGCGCTGCGCTTTTCCCCGGCGGCGACCCTGGCGTTCGTCATGGGCGCCGGTTTCATCGCCGACACCGCGAGCCTGCCGCTGGTGGTGTCGAACCTGGTCAACATCGTCTCGGCGGACTTCTTTCACATCGGCTTCAACCGCTATGCGGCGGTGATGGTGCCGGTCAACTTCGTCAGTGTGGCCGCGACGCTGGGCGTGCTGCTGTGGTTCTTCCGCCGCGACATTCCCAAGGCTTACGACCCCGAACAGCTCGAACAGCCACACACGGCGATCCACGACAAAGCCACGTTCTATGCCGGCTGGATAGTGTTGGTGATCCTGCTGATCGGCTGCTTTTTCCTCGAACAACTGGGCATCCCGATCAGCGCGATCTCGGCGGTCTGCGCGGCACTGCTACTGGGGATCGCCGCCCGAGGCCACAAGATTTCCACGCGCAAGGTACTGAAAGAAGCACCGTGGCAGATCGTGATTTTCTCCCTCGGCATGTATCTGGTGGTGTATGGCCTGCGCAATGCCGGGCTGACCGGGTATCTCGCTGGCTGGCTGGATGTGTTCGCCGGGTACGGCGTGTGGGGCGCGGCGCTGGGCACCGGGGTGCTGACGGCGCTGTTGTCGTCGATCATGAACAACTTGCCGACAGTGCTGATCGGCTTGTTGTCGATTGATGCGAGTCAGGCCAGTGGTGTGGTCAAGGAAGCGATGATCTACGCCAACGTGATCGGCAGCGATCTGGGGCCGAAAATTACCCCGATCGGCAGTCTGGCGACCTTGCTCTGGCTGCATGTGCTGGCACGCAAGGATATCCGGATTGGCTGGGGGTATTACTTCAAGGTCGGGATTGTGCTGACGGTGCCGGTGTTGTTGGTTACCTTGGCGGCGTTGGCTTTGCGGCTTTCGCTGTAGACCGAGTTGCCCCTATCGCGAGCAGGCTCACTCCTACCTTGGAATGCGTTCCCCTGTAGGAGTGAGCCTGCTCGCGATAGGGCCGGTTAAGGCGCTACAACTCTCACACCTGGCCCGGCACATTCGGCCAAAGATCCGCCACCAGAAACAACCGCTCTGCCTCTTCCCATTCGCCCTGCGCATTCTCGGTCAGGCGCACCAGCAGTTGCGCCGGGGCCATCGGTTCCAGGTCATCCAGCCACATCTGCAGGTGTTCAGCGTTCCAGGCCTGATCTGCCGGGTAATGCGCCGGCGCCAGCCACGCATGCCGGGGCAGGGGTTGCCAGCGTCCGGCCGGGCGCTGGGCGACGAACGCCGGCCAGTCCTTCTGATGCAGCCAACTGCCACGCAGGTGCTGCGGATGCGCGCCTCTGGGCGGTTCGGCCTGACCGGGCCACGGATACAGCAGATAACCGCCCAGCCACAACTGCGCACTGAACACCTCGATATCCAGCTTCGCCAGCACATCACGGCTTTCCGGACGGGCCGAGATCGGCAGTTGATGTTCAGCCAGATGCGCCAGTTTGCGGTCCAACCGATCGTGACAACCCGGCCCCAGCCACTGCGCCGGGTCGTGGCCATCGCCTTCCTGCGGGCCGAGATAGAGCTTGATCGCCAGTTCCAGGTGATGCACGCCATCGCGGTCGCGCAGCAGCATGTCCAGTTCACCGAGGGTATGGCCTTCGCGGCGGATCGGCAGGTTGGCGGCAATCAGCTCGATGCCCGGCGCATGCTCCACGGCAAACTGCCACAGCCGCTCGTAATAAAGGCCCAGCCGCCGCGTGCGCGCCTGCGCCAGCCAGTGCAACAAGCCATAACTGTCACGATCGAGTTGTCGCAGCCAGTGCTCCAGGCGCGCCGGATCGCTGACCCAGTCGCTGCCGGCCAGCGGATGGCGCTGCGGCCACGGCGTCGCGGCCAGCATCGGCGGTGCGAGAATCACCCACGCCAGGTCACGCACTTCGGGATGGCGTAGTTGGTGTGGCAACTGAAGCAAGTCGGGAAACAGGATCATCTTGCGAGCATAGCCTTAAACACGCGCGCACCCTCGTGGCTGAAAGGATTTTGTCTATTCCAGGCTTTCGCCCATAATCGGGTTTTTCGCGTTTTCGATTGTCCGCAGAGGTCCCATGGAGCAATTTCGTAATATCGGCATCATCGGTCGCCTGGGCAGTTCCCAGGTGCTGGATACCGTCCGCCGACTGAAACGCTTTCTGCTCGATCGTCACCTGCACGTGATTCTCGAAGACACCATCGCCGAAGTCCTGCCGGGCCATGGCCTGCAGACCTCGTCACGCAAGATGCTCGGCGAAGTCTGCGACATGGTCATCGTCGTTGGCGGTGACGGCAGCCTGCTCGGTGCCGCGCGGGCGCTGGCCAAGCACAATATTCCGGTACTCGGGATCAACCGTGGCAGCCTCGGCTTTCTCACCGACATTCGCCCCGATGAGCTGGAAGTCGAAGTGGCCAAGGTGCTCGACGGCCACTATCTGGTGGAAAACCGCTTTCTGCTGCAAGCCGAAGTGCGCCGCCATGCCGAAGCCATCGGCCAGGGCGATGCACTGAACGACGTGGTGCTGCACCCGGGCAAATCGACGCGGATGATCGAGTTCGAGCTGTACATCGACGGCCAGTTCGTCTGCAGCCAGAAGGCCGACGGCCTGATCGTCGCCACCCCGACCGGTTCCACCGCGTACGCGCTCTCGGCCGGCGGACCGATCATGCATCCCAAGCTCGATGCCATTGTGATCGTGCCGATGTACCCCCATATGTTGTCGAGCCGGCCAATTGTGGTCGATGGCAACAGTGAGCTGAAAATCGTCGTGTCGAAAAACATGCAGATTTACCCGCAAGTCTCCTGCGACGGGCAGAACCACTTCACCTGCGCGCCGGGCGACACCATCACCGTCAGTAAGAAAGCCCAGAAGCTGCGGCTGATTCACCCGCTCGACCACAACTACTATGAAGTCTGTCGGACCAAGCTCGGCTGGGGCAGCAAGTTGGGTGGTGGAGGCGACTGATGCTCGATCCCGCGCGCAGTTATGACTTGATTGGTGACGTGCACGGATGCGCCCTGACCCTCGAACACTTGCTTGACCGTCTCGGTTATCACAAGCAGGGCGGGGTCTGGCGGCATCCATCGCGCATGGCCGTGTTCGTCGGCGACATCATCGACCGTGGCCCGCGAATCCGCGAGGCGCTGCACATCGTCCATGACATGGTCGAGGCCGGGCAGGCGCTGTGCATCATGGGCAACCACGAATTCAATGCACTGGGCTGGAGCACCCCGGCGCTGCCGGGCAGCGGCAAGCAGTTCGTCCGTGAGCACACGCCGCGCCACGCGCGTCTGCTGCACGAAACCCTGACCCAGTTCGAAGACCATCCGGGCGACTGGCATGATTTCCTCAACTGGTTCTATGAGCTGCCGCTGGTGGTCGACGCCGGGCGGTTCCGTGTGGTGCACGCCTGTTGGGATGCCAGCCTGATCGAACCGTTGCGCGGGTTGTTCCCCGATGCGCGTATCGACGAGCACTTTCTTCAGGCCTCGGCCGTGCCCGGCAGTTTCGCCTGCACCGTGTTCGACCGCTTGCTGCGCGGCACCGACATGCGCCTGCCGGATGGCTTGACCATGACCAGCGGCGACGGTCTGGTGCGTTCGTTCTTCCGCACCAAGTTCTGGGAGGACGACCCGAAAACCTACGGCGACATCGTCTTCCAGCCAGATGCACTGCCCGAACCGGTGGCGCAGAAGCCGCTGACTTCCAGCGAAAAAAACAACCTGCTGCGCTATGGCATCGACGAGCCGTTGCTGTTCGTCGGCCACTACTGGCGCAGCGGCAAACCGGCGCCGATCCGCCCGAACCTCGCGTGTCTCGATTACAGCGCGGTGCTCTACGGCAAACTGGTGGCCTATCGTCTGGATCAGGAAACACGTCTGGATCCGCATAAATTTGTCTGGGTCGATGTCGAGCGGCCGGAGGTGCTGCAATGAGTGCGGTAGCGGTATTGCGTCTGCCGTTGGCGGTGGACCTGAGCGGATTCGTCAAACTGCTGCAACGCATGCAGGTGCCGCATCGGGTCAGTGAAGAGGCGGGCGAGCAGGTGCTGTGGGCGCCTTCGGAAATCAGCGAGGACGTGCGTTCGCTGTACGAGCGCTTCCCGGCCGGCGATCCGGAGCAACAACTGGACATCCCGCAAGCCCCGACCTTCAAGCGTCCGAGCTTCGCCGAGCAACTCAAACACGCCAAGGCCACCGGGTTGATCCTGCTGCTGAGCCTGCTGGTCGGTGGCCTGACCTATCTGGGCGACAACCTCGAAACCATTCGCTGGCTGACCTTCCTCGACTTCCGCGTGGTTGGCGAGTACATCCAGTTCACGCCGCTGGCCGACAGTCTGGCGGCGGGGCAGTGGTGGCGCTGTTCACGCCGATGCTGCTGCACTTCGGCATCCTGCACCTGGCCATGAACGGCATGTGGTACTGGGAGCTGGGGCGGCGCATCGAGTCACGTCAGGGCAGCATCAACCTGCTCGGTCTGACCCTGTTGTTCAGCCTGGTGTCGAACTACGCGCAATTCGCCTGGAGCGGCCCGAGCCTGTTCGGCGGCCTGTCCGGCGTGCTCTACGGTTTGCTCGGCCACTGCTGGATCTTCCAGTTGCTGGCGCCGAACCCGGCGTATCGCCTGCCGCGCGGCGTGCTGGTGATGATGCTGGTGTGGCTGGTGATTTGCATGTCCGGACTGGTCTCGATGATCGGTTTCGGCCAGATCGCCAACGCCGCCCACGTCAGCGGGTTACTCATCGGATGCTTCACCGGTTTGTTGGGCGGTTTGTATAACCGCCGTAAACTGGCCGCCTGAATTTTTAAGTGAATAAAGAGCACGGAGACCCTGATGTCCTCTTTTAACGACATGATCAACAACATCACCCCGGACATCTACGAGAGCCTGAAACTGGCCGTGGAAATCGGCAAGTGGTCCGACGGCGGCAAACTCACCGCCGAACAGCGCGAGCTGTCGCTGCAGGCGATGATCGCCTGGGAAATCCAGAACCTGCCGGAAGACCAGCGCACCGGTTACATGGGTCCGCAGGAATGTGCGTCAAAGTCGATCGAAGTGCCGAACATCCTGTTCAAGTCGGATGCCATCCATTGATCGAGATTGGCCGCGGTGCAATCAGCAAAATGTCGGCGCGCCTGGACGGGCCGAATGTGCAATACGCGTTTCGTCTGGATGATGTCGAGGTGCCGGTCAATCCCATGATCGGCACCACGGTGCGTCTGGAGTACCTGGGGGCGATTCATTGCACCTATTGCGGGCGCAAGACCAAAACCAGTTTCAGCCAGGGTTACTGCTACCCGTGCATGACCAAACTGGCGCAGTGCGACCTCTGCATCATGAGTCCGGAGCGCTGCCACTTCGAGGCCGGCACCTGCCGCGACCCGGTATGGGGCCAGCAGTTCTGCATGACTGATCATGTGGTGTATCTGGCCAATTCGTCGGGGATCAAGGTCGGTATCACTCGCGCCACGCAACTGCCGACCCGTTGGCTCGATCAGGGCGCGAGTCAGGCGCTGCCGATCATGCGCGTATCGACGCGCCAGCAGTCGGGCTTCGTCGAAGACCTGTTCCGCAGTCAGGTGGCCGACAAGACCAATTGGCGCGCGTTGCTCAAGGGCGATGCGGCGGCGGTGGATCTGGCCCAGGTGCGCGATCAACTGTTTGAAAGCTGCGCCGAGGGCTTGCAAGGCTTGCAACAGCGATTCGGCCTACAAGCAATTCAGACGATTGCCGATGTAGAACCTCTCGAAATCCGCTATCCGGTCGAGCAATACCCGGCCAAAATCGTCAGCTTCAACCTGGACAAGAACCCGATTGCCGAAGGCACGCTGCTGGGGATCAAGGGTCAGTACCTGATTTTTGACACCGGCGTGATCAACATTCGTAAATACACGGCCTATCAGCTCGCCGTGCATCAATAAGGATTCCAGCATGCGCACCGAACAACCGAAGATGATTTACCTGAAGGACTATCAGGCGCCCGAGTACCTGATCGACGAGACGCACCTGACCTTCGAGCTGTTCGAGGACCACAGCCTGGTCCACGCGCAACTGGTGATGCGCCGCAACCCCGAGCGTGGCCCGGACCTGCCGCCACTGGTACTCGACGGCCAGCAGCTGGAGCTGCTGTCGGTGACCCTGGCCGACCAGGAATTGAGCGCCGGCGATTATCAGCTGAGCGAAAACACCCTGACCCTGCAACCGTCCAGCGCCAGTTTCACGGTCGACACCAGCGTCCGGATCCACCCGGAAACCAACACCGCGCTGGAAGGCCTGTACAAGTCCGGCACAATGTTCTGCACCCAGTGCGAGGCCGAAGGCTTCCGCAAGATCACCTATTACCTCGACCGCCCGGACGTGATGAGCAAGTTCACCACCACGGTGGTCGCCGAGCAGCACAGCTATCCGGTGCTGTTGTCCAACGGCAACCCGATTGCCTCTGGCCCTGGCGAAGACGGCCGACACTGGGCGACCTGGGAAGACCCGTTCATGAAGCCGGCGTACCTGTTCGCGCTGGTGGCCGGTGATTTGTGGTGCGTCGAAGATACCTTCACCACCATGACCCAGCGCAATGTCGCGCTGCGCATCTACGTCGAGCCGGAAAACATCGACAAGTGCCAGCACGCCATGAACAGCCTGAAGAAGTCGATGCGCTGGGACGAAGAGGTCTACGGTCGCGAGTACGATCTGGACATCTTCATGATCGTCGCCGTCAACGACTTCAACATGGGCGCGATGGAGAACAAGGGTCTCAACATCTTCACCTCCAGCGCCGTGCTGGCCCGCGCCGAAACCGCCACCGACGCCGCGCACCAGCGGGTCGAGGCGATCGTCGCCCACGAATACTTCCACAACTGGTCGGGCAACCGCGTGACCTGCCGTGACTGGTTCCAGCTGTCGCTCAAAGAAGGCTTCACCGTGTTCCGTGACGCCGGTTTCTCCTCGGACATGAACTCGGCCACGGTCAAGCGCATTCAGGACGTGGCGTACCTGCGCACCCACCAGTTCGCCGAAGATGCCGGGCCCATGGCCCATGCGGTGCGCCCGGACAGCTTCATCGAGATCTCCAACTTCTACACCCTGACCGTGTACGAAAAAGGCTCGGAAGTGGTTGGCATGATTCACACCCTGTTGGGCGCCGAAGGCTTCCGCAAGGGCAGTGACCTGTACTTCGAACGCCATGACGGCCAGGCGGTAACCTGTGACGATTTCGTCAAGGCCATGGAAGACGCCAACGGAGTCGACCTGACCCAGTTCAAGCGCTGGTACAGCCAGGCCGGTACACCGCGTCTGGCGGTCAGCGAGTCCTACGACGCGGCGGCGAAAACCTACAGCCTGACCTTCCGCCAGAGCTGCCCGGAAACCCCGGACAAGGTGGAAAAACTGCCGTTCGTGATCCCGGTCGAACTCGGTCTGCTCGACAGCAAAGGCAACGCGATTGCCCTGCGTCTGGCCGGTGAAGCGTCGGCCCAAGGCACCACCCGCGTGATCTCGGTGACCGAGGCTGAGCAGACCTTCACCTTCGTCGACATCGCTGAACAGCCGCTGCCGTCGTTGCTGCGTGGTTTCTCGGCACCGGTGAAACTGAGCTTCCCGTACAACCGCGACCAGTTGATGTTCCTGATGCAGCACGACAGCGACGGTTTCAATCGCTGGGATGCCGGTCAGCAACTGTCGGTGCAGGTGCTGCAGGAACTGATCGCGCAGCAGCAGAAGGGCGAGAGTCTGGTGCTTGATCCGCGTCTGATCTCGGCGCTGAAAACCGTGCTGTCTGACGAGTCGCTGGATCAGGCCATGGTCGCCGAAATGCTCTCGCTGCCGAGCGAGGCCTATCTGACCGAAATCAGTGAAGTGGCGGACGTCGAGGCGATCCACACCGCTCGCGAGTTTGCCCGCAGGCAACTGGCGGACAACCTGTTTGAAGCGTTGTGGCTGCGCTATCAGGCTAACCGCGACCTGTCGAAGCAGACGCCGTATGTGGCTGAGGCCGAGCATTTTGCCCGTCGTGCGCTGCAGAACATTGCGCTGTCGTACCTGATGTTGAGCGGCAAGCCGGAAGTGCTGGCCGCTACGCAGGAACAGTTCGAAAACAGCGACAATATGACCGAGCGCCTGACCGCACTGGCGGTACTGGTCAACTCGCCGTTCGACGAGCAGAAAGCCGTGGCGCTGGCGAGTTTCGCCGAGCACTTCAAGGACAACCCGCTGGTCATGGATCAGTGGTTCAGCGTGCAGGCCGGCAGCACCTTGCCGGGCGGTCTGGCGCGGGTCAAGGCGTTGATGCAGCACCCGGCATTCAACATCAAGAACCCGAACAAGGTGCGTGCGCTGGTCGGCGCGTTTGCCGGGCAGAACCTGATCAACTTCCACGCTGCCGACGGTTCGGGCTACCGCTTCCTCGCGGATCTGGTGATTGAGCTGAACGGCTTCAACCCGCAGATCGCCTCGCGGCAACTGGCGCCACTGACTCGCTGGCGTAAATACGACAGCGCCCGTCAGGCACTGATGAAGGCTGAGCTGGAGCGGATTCTGGCGTCGGGGCAGTTGTCGAGTGATGTGTATGAAGTGGTGAGCAAGAGCCTGGCGTAAGTAGGGATAAGATCAGACCTTGTGGGAGCGGGCTTGCCCGCGATGGCGGCATCAGATTCAACGTTGAAGTTGAATAATCTACCGCTATCGCTGGCAAGCCAGCTCCCACAGGTTTTTGCGTTTTCTGTTACTTCAGGTCGAACCGGTCCAGCTCCATCACCTTGGCCCACGCCGCCACGAAGTCTTTGACGAACTGTTCCTTCGCGTCAGAGCTCGCATACACCTCGGCCAGCGCGCGCAGGATCGCGTTGGAACCAAACACCAGATCGACCCGCGTCGCCGTCCACTTCACGCTGCCGGTCTTGCGGTCGCGTCCTTCGAACTCGTCCGCCGCCGGTGAGGTCGGTTTCCACTCCACGCCCATATCGAGCAGGTTGGTGAAAAAGTCATTGCTCAGCGTTTCAGTGCGAGCGGTGAACACACCATGCCGGCTTTGCCCGACGTTGGCCCCCAATACCCGCAGACCGCCGACCAGCACGGTCATTTCCGGAGCGGAGAGGGTGAGCAGTTGCGCCTTGTCGATCAGCAGCGCCTCGGCCGAAACGGTGTATTTGCCCTTGCTGTAGTTACGGAAACCATCGGCAATCGGTTCGAGGAAACCAAACGACTCGACGTCGGTTTGCTCCTGACTCGCGTCGGTGCGGCCTGGATTGAACGGCACAGAGACCGAGTGCCCGGCGTTTTTCGCCGCTTGCTCAACCCCGGCATTACCCGCCAGCACGATCAAATCCGCCAGCGAGACTTTCTTGCCGGATGAACCGGCGTTGAACTCGTTCTGAATGTCCTCAAGGGTCTTCAGTACCTTGTCCAGTTGCTCCGGCTGGTTGGCCTGCCAGAACTTCTGCGGGGCCAGACGCAGACGCCCGCCATTGGCGCCGCCGCGTTTGTCGGAACCACGGAAGGTGGACGCAGCCGCCCAGGCGGTGGACACCAGTTGCGACACCGACAGGCCGGAAGCCAGCACTTTGCTTTTCAGCGCCGCCGCATCGTTGCTGTCGATCAGTGGTTGGGTGGCCTCAGGAATCGGGTCCTGCCACAGCAGTTCTTCGTTGGGCAGCTCTGGCCCGAGATAGCGTGACAGCGGGCCCATGTCGCGGTGGATCAGCTTGTACCAGGCGCGGGCAAAGGCGTCGGCCAGTTGATCCGGGTTGGCCAGGAAGCGGCGGGCGATCGGCTCGTAGATCGGGTCGAAACGCAGCGCCAGGTCGGAGGTGAGCATGGTCGGCGAGAGTTTTTTGCTTGGATCGTGCGCGTGTGGAACGGTACCAGCCCCCGCGCCGTTTTTCGGTTTCCACTGGTGCGCACCGGCCGGGCTTTTGAACAGTTCCCACTCGAAGCCGAACAGGTTTTCCAGGTAGTTGTTGCTCCATTGGGTCGGGGTGGTGGTCCAGGTCACTTCCAGGCCGCTGGTGATGGTGTCGGCGCCTTTGCCGGTGCCGAATGCGTTGCGCCAGCCGAGGCCTTGTTCTTCCAGGCCGGCCGCTTCCGGCTCAGGCCCGACATTGTCGGCCGGGCCGGCGCCGTGGGTCTTGCCGAAGGCGTGACCGCCAGCGATCAGCGCGACGGTTTCTTCATCGTTCATGGCCATGCGGCCGAAGGTTTCGCGGATATCGCGACCGGAGGCAACCGGGTCGGGATTGCCTTCAGGGCCTTCCGGATTGACGTAGATCAGGCCCATCTGCACCGCTGCGAGCGGATTTTCCAGATTGCGTTCGCCCTGATCGGTGCGACTTTCCTCTTTGCCGTGCAGATCCGGTTCAGCCACCAGCGTGCCGTCACCGGGCTCCTGCATGGCGGACTTGTCTTTGCCGTAGCGGCTGTCGCCACCGAGCCATTCGTGTTCCGAACCCCAGTAGACGTCTTCGTCCGGTTCCCACACATCAGGGCGGCCTCCGGAGAAACCGAAGGTCTTGAAGCCCATCGACTCCAGCGCGACGTTGCCGGTGAGCACGATCAGATCGGCCCAGGAAATATTGCGACCGTATTTCTGCTTGATCGGCCACAGCAGGCGCCGGGCCTTGTCGAGGCTGACGTTGTCCGGCCAGCTGTTGAGCGGGGCAAAACGCTGCTGGCCGGAACCGGCGCCACCGCGGCCATCGGCAGTGCGATAGGTACCGGCACTGTGCCAGGCCATGCGAATAAACAGCGGGCCGTAGTGGCCGAAGTCGGCGGGCCACCAATCCTGGGAATCGGTCATCAGCGCGCGCAGGTCTTGTTTAAGGGCCTGGAAGTCCAGGCTCTTGAAGGCTTTGGCGTAGTCGAAGTCCTTGCCCAGCGGATCGGACTTGGGCGAGTGCTGGCTGAGGATCTTCAGGTTCAGTTGATTCGGCCACCAGTCACGGTTCGTCGTACCACCACCGGCGGCGTGGTTGAACGGGCATTTCGATTCGTTTGCCATGTTCGGGTCCTTATCAGGTCTTGTACGGCCGGCTCGTGCCGACTTCGGACTAGTAAGGCTAGACCCGACTCGGGCAGTCAGCTAATAGGCCGACTATTGGAGCTTGATAGCCGCAGTCTTTCAGCATTTGCCCGTACTCGGGCAGGTCGCTGCAGGCTCAGATTCGAGCCAGA
This sequence comes from Pseudomonas sp. NPDC088414, assembly GCF_044753325.1. Lineage (NCBI taxonomy): Bacteria > Pseudomonadati > Pseudomonadota > Gammaproteobacteria > Pseudomonadales > Pseudomonadaceae > Pseudomonas > Pseudomonas sp. NPDC088414. Next base: position 61,381 of record NZ_JBIVMY010000010.1, read on the forward strand.
AACTGCGTTCTTGAGGGCTCGCTGCAAAACGAATTGCAAGAATCGTGATGACAGAAAGAAATGTTATTGTATAACATAAAAAAGATTTCATTCTGTTTCTGCCAGCGTTATTTGCCAAGCGCCGGCAGCGATCCTCACTTTTCTGCTCACGGAAGTTCTGAAATGCCTGCCCGTTCCCAACCCCTTCAACGACGCCTGACTCCTCTGGCCGCCGCGCTGCTGATCGCCTCACCGGTGTTCGCCGCCGAACCGCTCGAACTGCAACCACAAATCATCACCGGCAATCCTTTAGGCAGCCAGACCCTCGCATCGCCCTCGACCGTGCTCAGCGGCGACGACCTCACGTTGCAGCAGAAGGGCAGCCTCGGCGAGACCCTGAACAAGCAGCCCGGCGTGTCCTCGTCATATTTCGGCCCGGGTGCGAGTCGGCCGATCATTCGCGGTCAGGACGGTGACCGCATTCGCATCCTGCGTAACGGCGTCGGCGCGCTGGACGCCTCGTCGCTGTCTTACGACCACGCGGTGCCGCTGGATCCGGTCAACGTCGAGCGCATTGAAATCGTCCGTGGCCCGGCGGCGCTGCTCTATGGCGGCAGCGCGATCGGCGGGGTGGTCAACACCTTCGATAACCGCATCCCCACCGAAGCCATCGACGGCATTCACGGTGCGGGTGAGTTGCGCTATGGCGGCGCCGATACTACCCGCAGCAGTGCGGGGAAACTGGAGGCCGGCAACGGGCAGTTCGCCTTGCACCTGGACGCCAGCGCCCGTGAGTTCAACGACTTGAAGATTCCCGGCTACGCCAAGACCGGCGCGGCACGCGCCAGCGACGACGGCGACTCGCGCAAGCATCGGCTGGCCAACAGCGACGGTCGTCAGGATGGCGGCGCCGTCGGCGGTTCCTACACCTGGGATGACGGATACGCCGGTCTGTCCTACAGCAATTACGATTCGAACTACGGCTCGCCCGCCGAAGACGACGTGCGCATTCGCATGGAGCAGGAGCACTACGCGTTCGCCTCGGAAATCCGCAACCTCGACGGCCCCTTCAGTTCGGTCAAACTTGATGCGGGCTACACCGATTACCAGCACCGGGAAATCGAGGGCGGTGAAGTCGGCACCACCTTCAAGAACAAGGGCTACGAAGCGCGGGTCGAGGCCAGACACCAGCCGTTGGGCCCGTTCAACGGGGTGATTGGCGCTCAGGTCAGTCGCAACGAATTCTCGGCGCTGGGCGAAGAAGCCTTTGTGCCGCACACCGATACTGACGCCGGTGCACTGTTCATTCTGGAAGAGTTGCAAGCCACCGAGCGTCTGCTGTTCAGCCTCGGCGGCCGATTGGAGCACACCACAGTCGACCCGGATGCCAAAGGCAACGAACGCTTTGCCAATGCCGACAAGTCGAGCAGTTTCACCGCCGGCAGCCTGTCGTCCGGAGCGGTGTATACGCTGACGCCGATCTGGTCGGTCGCCGCGACACTCGGCTACACCGAGCGCGCACCCACGTTCTACGAGTTGTACGCCAACGGTGCCCACGTCGCGACCGGCACCTATGAAGTCGGCGATGCCGGTCTGTCGAAAGAAAAAGCTGTGTCCAGCGACCTCGCATTGCGTTTCGACAACGGCACGCACAAGGGTAGCGTCGGCGTTTTCTACAGCCACTTCTCCAATTACATCGGCTTGCTCGGTACCGGCCGCACACTGAATGACGAAGGCGAAGAGGATGCCGGCGGAATTCCCGAATACCGCTACTCGGGTGTGCGTGCACGTTTCAGCGGCATCGAGGCGCAGGATCGCTGGACACTTGGCGAAAATGCCTACGGCAAGTTTGCTCTGGAGCTGTCGGGCGATTACACCCGCGCCAAGAATCTCGACAACGGTCAGGATCTGCCGCGCATCGCGCCGTTACGCTTGAACAGCGGCTTGCTGTGGGAACTGGATCGCTGGCAGGCACGGATCGATATCGAACACGCCAGTTCGCAGCATCGTGTGCCCGATAACGAAAGCAGCACCGATGGCTACACCACGCTGGGGGCGAATGTGGGATATCACTTCGATGTCGGCCAGAGCAAATGGCTGGCCTTCGTCAACGCCGAGAACCTGACCAACCAGACCGTGCGCTACGCCAGCTCGATCCTGCGCGATGTTGCACCGGCGCAGGGGCGCAGCATTCAGGTGGGATTACGCACGACGTTCTGATAGCCCATCGCCCCCCGTGTAGGAGTTGCCGCAGGCTGCGATCTTTTGATCTTGATCTTGAAAAAACAAGATCAAAAGATCGCAGCCTGCGGCAGCTCCTACACGGAGGGCATCAGCTCGATTGCGCGGTGTCGTCGTCCGGCAACGCATCCAGCGGATCTACTTGTCCCGGCAGCTCGGTGTTCACGCTGAAGTCCGTGACCTCGACCGCACCAGGTCCCTTACCGGCTCATACTTTTTCGGAAACTGGTTTGATACTGCAGTTAACTTTTGAATTTCCAAATTCTTATTTCGAATTCAGCTAATAACCTGTCAGTTATGACAGTAGCGATCGGGATAGTTGATGCATAGGTTCACAGGCAGAAGCAACGGCTTCTGAGTTTTCGAGAACCACTCATCAATATCAGACTATCCCGGAGTGCATGCAAATGAGCGAATCAATTCATATAAAAGGGCAACTCGAGGCATTGTTAAAGAAGGCCGGACAAGGTTATGACGGCGAGTTCAATGCATCTATTGGTGGAAAAAAATTCGTGTCGGCGACGGGGGATAATACGACGTTCTATGAAGCAACCGACGACTTCTTGATTGTTGGATTTGATGACGAAAAACGAGGTCATGTTGCTTTCACCGTTCCAAAGAGCCTGGTTGGGGATGGACCTCATCCGGTGGAATGGTATAGAGGCCAAATAGGTTGGAGCGCTGATGTCGATGGCGATTTTCAACTTATTAAATCAGGAAGGGCAGAGGTGACGTTTTTGAAAAAGGTGTATGAACGAATCGGCGCTAAAGGTGACATCCATTTTCAATTGCCTGATGGACAGAAAATAGAGGGACACTTTCAAATCGAACGTCGTTAGTAAACGTAAAGGGACGGATCCAACCAATCCGCCCCTTCCCCGATTTCAACTCGATTGCACAGTTTCATCATCCGGCAACGCATCCAGCGGATCTTCCTGCCCCGGCAGCTCAGTAATCACACTGAAATCCGTGACCTCGACCGCACCCAATCCATAACCCAGCAAGTGGAACGAAAAGGCCTTGCGCTGCTGCGGGTTGTCGAAGCTGAAATCCATCTGCAGCGGCTGATCGGCTGTGGCGACCATCTCGGTCGGCAAGCCCAGCTGCACGTCCTGTTCGAACTCCTTGGCCTTGAGCTGGATGTACGCCGCCTGCTGCGGATCCACCGAGCGCACGGTCAGGCGCACGCGGGTGTGCGAACCCTTGGGCATTTCCAGGTATTGCGCACCGATCAGGTTGTCGGCCCAGTCATCGTTGATCTGTGCCTGCAGCGGGATGACGTTGTTGCTGCCGAACTGGTAACGCTGATTGAGTGGCGTGCGCAGCAGCGAAAGGTCCAGCGCCATGGCCCGCGCGGCAATCTGTCGGGCCTGCGGGCTGCTTTCAGTGCCCTTGAAGGTGGCGCGCTCGGCAATGAACCCGGCGCTTTCGTAGTAACGGCAACGGCGCGGCATGTCGCACTCGGAGAAGATCCCCTGACCGTTGTGGTAGCGCAGCTTGCCGTTGGTGTAGGACATGATTTCGCGCCCGCTGTCGTAATCGCGAAACAGCGAACGACCGCTCAGCGCCGACGGCACCGGCAGGTCAAAATAATCGAGGATCGACGCGCTCAGATCGACATGACCGTAGACCCCGGCATTCAGTCGCGGCAGTTGCTCGTGTTCCGGGGCCAGAGTCAGGTTGAAACCCCAGGACGACGCCAGACGCACGCCATCGATGCCGTGGGATTCGTCCGAGGTGATCACCACCAACGTGTCCTTGAGCACGCCCTGGCGTTCGAGCCCACTGAGGAACTGCTCCAGCGCATCGTCCAGATAACCGACGGCGGCCTGCTTCGGCGTGTCGTAGCGCGCCAGATATTCTTCCGGTGCGGAATAGGGCTGATGAGTGCCGACGGTCAACAGAGTGAGCATCCACGGTTGCTTCTGCTTCTTCAGTTGGCCGACGTAATCCAGCGCGCCTTCGAAGAATGCCTTGTCATCCTTGCCCCACGGAAACTCCAGATAGTTGGCGTTGCTGAACCATTCCAGACCATGGGTCGCATCGAAACCGATGTGCGGCATGATCTTGTCTTTGGCCATGAAACGCAGGCCGGCGCCTTGCAGGTAATGAGTGCTGAAGCCGTTCTGCCGCAGTTGCGCCGGCAGGCAGGCCTGATTGCGCTCCTGCTGGGTGAGCATCTCCACACCTTTGGGCGTGCCGTTGTTGAGCTTGTCGTAATCGCCGCAGAGCATGGCGTACAGGCCGCGAATGGTCTGGTGCGTATGCAGCACGTAATCCGGGGTGTTCATGCCGCGCTCGGCCCAGCGGCTGAGGTTGGGCATCAGGTCTTCCTGATAATGGCTGCCGATGGCTTCGCGATTGGCGCGGATGTAGGCGCCGGGAATGCCTTCCAGGGCGATGATCAGCACATTGCGCGCCTGTCCCGGTGCGGCCAGCAGCTTGTGCCCGTTGAGATCCAGGTCGGTCAGTCCGGCCATCTGCGGCGCGGGTTCTTCGACGTCACCCTCCAGCCATTCTTCAGCCTGCAACTGCAGATCGGCCACTTGAGCGGCGAGCAACTGATGCGGCAGGTTGTACAGGCGCCACGGATCTTCCTCGCTTGGCCACTGGTTTTGCACGCCCCAGTGCGCGGCGAACAGCAGCGCCGGCGCCGCCCATACGGCGCGGGGCAGGGCAGCAGCGGGTTGCGTGCGATTGGCGAAGCGCGTCAGTAACCAGAGCAGCAGCGCCAGCAACAGGGCCACGCCCAGCGCCGGATGGGCAAGGCCGCCACCGGTGGAGTTTTCCACGAACTGCGGGTCAATCAGGTAATGCAGGTCAGATGGATTCGGCAGGCGACCGACAGCGCTGACCAGTTCGGCCGTCGCCACCGCCAGCAATCCCCAGAACAGCAGCAACGGCAACGCCAGCCACCACGCGCGGCGATGCAGCAACAGCACCAGCAAACTGCCAATCGCCAGGTCGGACAAATAGCCCAGTGGCGACGACCAGCCCAACGCCGCGCGCAGGCATACCGGCACGATCAGCACCAGCAGAATCAGGGAAAACAGGCGGGCATGTGGCTGCCGCAACCAACGCAAAAGAACACTCACAAAAAAAGACCTTCCAGCCATCAAACCGTCATAAAAGTGTGCGCGATGATACCAAGGGTGGGCTGTCTGATCGCCCTTTTAAACACCCGGCTGATCCGCTCGCGCAGACGTGACGCAAGGCTTGAGGCCGTGACCGGCGTTGGTGTCCGCCCGCTGGCGGCTGACGTACAGCTTGTAACCGGTGGCAGATTTATTGTTTCAGGCTGTTTAAATCAGCGCGCAACGGCAAACATGAGCGTGCTATGGATATTCGATAACGGTATTTAATTTCTATTTTTTATAGCGATAGAGTTCGGCCTTTCTGCCCAATCCACCGTGCTGCGAGGTTGTCATGGCCATACCGTTCAAACGTTCTGCGCTGACTCTGTTGGCCGCATCCCTGGCAGGCAGTCTGTTGTTCAGCGCCGGCGCTCAGGCCGAAGGCAAGATCAGCATCGCCCAGCAATTCGGTATCGGTTATCTGATTCTCGATGTGGTGCGTGATCAGCAATTGATCGAAAAACACGGCAAGGCGCAGGGACTGGAGATCAAGGTCGACTGGAACAGCATTTCCGGCGCCACTGCGATGAATGAAGCGCTGCTGACCGGCGCGCTGGACGTGGTCTCCGCCGGGGTGCCGCCGATGCTCACCGTGTGGGATCGCACCCGCGGCAAACAGAACGTCAAGGCGATTGCCTCGCTTGGCTCGATGCCCAATTACCTGCTGACCAACAACCCCAACATCAAGACCCTCAAGGATTTCAGCGACAAGGATCGCATCGCCGTGCCAGCAGCGGGCGTGGGGTTCCAGTCGCGGACCTTGCAGATCGAAACGGCCAAGGAATTCGGCAATGATCAGTACAAGAAATTTGACGACATCTCGGTCAGCCTGCCGCACCCGGACGCCACGGCAGCGCTGATTGCCGGCGGTTCGGAAATCAACGCGCATTTCTCCAGTCCGCCGTTTCAGTATCAGGCGCTGCAAAACCCCAACGTGCACAAGGTGTTGAGTTCCTACGACGTACTCGGTGGCCAGGCCACGTTCAACGTGCTCTACACCACGGAAAAATTCCACGACGAAAATCCCAGGACCTACAAGGCGTTCTACGACGCGTTGGCCGAAGCGGAAAAAATCATCAAGGCCGACAAACCCGCCGCCGCTCAGGCGTACCTCCGCGTCGAACAGTCGAAGTTGCCGCTGGCGCTGGTCGAGCAGATCGTCAAAGACCCGGAAATCGACTTCACGGTAGTGCCACAGCGTACGTTTATCTATGCCGAGAAATTGCAGGAACTGGGCGTGCTGAAGAACAAGGCTGACAGCTGGAAGGATTACTTTTTTGAAGAGGCGCATGGCGATCCCGGGAGCTGATAACGCTCAGGCATCGCCCACCGTCGGCCAATTCGGCGATCAGTTCGAACCGTCGTCGAAGATGCTTTCAATCGGTAATTCGAACGTCCGGGCAATTTGAAAGGCCAGCGGCAGGCTCGGGTCATAACGTTCGTTTTCGATAGCGTTGATCGTCTGCCGCGACACCTTGAGGCGTTCCGCCAGATCGACCTGCGACCAGTTGCGCTCGGCGCGCAGTGCCTTGAGGCGATTTTTCATTGGTAGCGGCGTCGAGCGATTTGCAGACCGAGAATCCACATCGCGCCCATCACGGGCCACACGCAAGTCCACGGGATGTGTGGGGCGCCGACGTTTTCCAGAAAACCGTAACTGAAGGTCAGCAACGCCGAAGCGGCGAAGGCAAATCCCAGCGCTTCGAACTGGATACGCAGATGCATTTCGTCCAGGCGCCGCATATTGCGCACGACGCTCCAGCACATCAATCCTGCCGGAATAACCGGTGTCAGCGCGACGGCTGAGCGCAGAATCATGTTGGCTTCCGTCAGGTATTGCGTGGCGATCACTGAGGCCGTCAACACCAGCATATAGAGGATCAACGCCGCGCCCATTTCAAGGTAGTACCGGTTCATTCTTCAACTTCCTGTGTAAAAGACCCTTTACATACTGGCTAAAATTTTTTTTGATGTAAAGCGAGCTTTCCATAGCCTTGGCCGGGGTGTTTCTGGACAGCGTAATGGCCAGTCAGTAGCATTCGAGCCCGACGGACTTTCCCTCTGCACGTCGTCCGACGTGGAATTCTCAAGGAATCGATATGCACGACACCCCCAATGGTGAACAACGAACGCTCGTGACCTTGGTCAACGGCGAGATTCATCGCGAAACCCGGATCAGTTTCAGCTCGGTATAGCCATGCAAGCGTTCACAAGTGGAAAGGTCGTCATCGAGTTCGGTGATTTCAGAGGAACAATGGTTCGTCATGAACGGTTTTTGATGCCTGCCGGCGAGTATCAGGATCGGTATTGGGTCAGGACTGCACAGGGTGATCTGCCGCTGGATCTGTTCAACCAGCATCTGCCGGTCAAGCGGGGCGAAGAGATCTCGGTACTCTACGGTTGCCTGCCGGGTGGCGAACACAAGATCGCGGTCCGTGTGTTCAACCACTGCGAGGGTCGGCTCACGCCGCTGTCGGAGGGGAAAATGCTTCACGAAGAATTCATTCGTCGCCTCCCGGTCAGTCTCGCGTATGTTGCCTGCCTGGCGACCTCGGCAGTGGCGGGGGCGTTCTTCAATTGGTGGGGTGCGCCGGCGGGATTGGTCGTCTACTACCTGCTGAAGGCTGAGAGCGCCAAACGCAAAATGCTTCTGATCAGTGGTTTGGACCTGCATCTGGAGAAGTTGAGCAAGGGTTATTTGCGTCAAGCGTTGCGGGGCAGGGTTACGCGGTTGCTGGCGCGAAATCCTTGAATGACCGCGCAGTTGGATTGGCAGAAGCGGGACAGTGATTCTCTCGCGCAATAAAAAAGGGGCGACCTGATCATCGATCAGGCCGCCCCTTTTTATTGCCGCAAAGTCAGATCAATGCATCTTGCTGTGATCGTGACCTTCCATGTGCGTCAGCGCACGGACTTCGGCTTTGACTTCGACGGTCTGCTTCTCGCCCTTGGCGTTTTCCACGGTCAGGGTCAGCGGTACGCTTTCGCCTTCCTTGAGCTGGCCGGTCAGGCCCATCAGCATCACGTGGTAGCCGTTCGGGTCGAAGGTGACGGCTTTGCCGGCCGGCAGGTCGACCGACTTGACCGGGCCCATGCTCATCACGTCGTTCTTCATCGACATTTCGTGGATCTGCACATCTTTGGCCACCGGCGAGGCCACGCTCAGCAGTTTGCTGTCGCTGTCCGCGGTGACGGTCATGAACGCGCCGCTGGCCGATTGGGTCGGCACGGTCGCACGCACCCAGGCGTCGTCGACCTTGGTCTGAGCGCTGGCCTGAAAAGCCAGGCCCAGCAGGGACACAGCGAAAACGGCGCGTTTGATGTTGTTCAAAACGGGGTGCATCAGCAGACCTCCATAACGGTGAGCAAATCTTCCGTGCACTCTTGTGCCGAAAGCGATACAGACAGACCCAGGCGCAGCTGGCCGCGCGAGTCGTAGACGTAACTGGTGGACGTGTGGGAGATGGTATAGGTGTCGCCGGCCGGCACCTTCTCGAAGAACACGTCGAATTCCTTGGCGGTGGCCTGTGTTTCTTCCAGCGTGCCGTACAGCGCGACAAAGCTCGGATCGAAAGCTTTGACGTAGGCGTCGAGGATCTGCGGCGTGTCGCGTTCCGGGTCGAGGGTGATGAAGATCACCTGCAGACGGTCGCCGTCCTTGCCCATCAGCTTCTTGATTTGCGCGGCGCGGGCGAGGGTGGTCGGGCACACCGCCGGGCATTGGGTGAAGCCGAAGAAGATCATCGGCATCATCCCGCGAAAGCTCGACAGCGTCATGGTTTCGCCGTCGGTGTTCTTCAGCTTGAAGGTGCGTCCGAGGATCTTGTCACTCAGGTCCTTGCCGTACTTGTACGACAGTTGGCCACGGGTGTCGCAGCCCGCGAGCAGGCCCAGGCCCAGCACGCCCATTCCCGCAAGCACCTTGCGGCGAGTCAACAAAGCCGTCATCTAATACCGCCTTTTGCAGCCCGTCAGTCGGCAGGACTGGCGGGGGGTTAACCGTAAAAGCGGCGCATGATACCAAACTGACGGCAGACGCCGGCCACGGATCGCCGCGCGGCGCAGGATCGGGCGACAAAAGGTGTAAGAAAAAGTGACGACGGACTACTGAACATTCGCCTCATCCGCCCGCCAGCCGCCGCCCAGCGCGGTGTACAGGTTGACCTCGGCAACCAGCTGCGCCAGCCGATCAGTGATCAGCCCCTGCTGTGAACTGAACAGTGAACGTTGCGCATCGAGAAACGTCAGGCTGCTGTCGACGCCATTCTGATAACGGTGTTGCGCCAGGTTGTAGTAGTCCTGAGTGGCCTGCACCAGATCGCGCTGCGCCTGCAATTGCTGCTGATAAGTGCTGCGCGCCGCCAGCCCGTCGGCGACTTCCTGAAACGCGGTTTGAATCGATTTCTCGTATTCGGCAACCGCGACGTCCTTCTGCAATTTCGAATAATCCAGGCTCGCGCGCAGGCTGCCGGCGTTGAAAATCGGCAAGTTGATTTGCGGCTGGAACGTCCACGCCCCGGAGCCGGCGCTGAACAGCCCGGACAGGTCGCGGCTGGAGGTACCGGCGCTGGCGGTCAGGCTGACACTGGGGAAAAACGCCGCGCGCGCCGCGCCGATATTGGCGTTGGCCGCTTTCAGTTTGTACTCGGCCTGCAGAATGTCCGGGCGGCGTTGCAGCAAATCCGAGGGCAAGCCGGCCGGCAGTTGCCGGACCAGATCGCTGGCCAGTGGTTGCGCTGGCAATTGCTCGGGGACCTGAGCGCCGACCAGCAGCGTCAAACTGTTGAGGTCCTGCGCGACCTGGCGCTTGTATCGCGCCAGATTGGCTCGCGAACTGTCGACGCTGGTCTGCGCCTGCGCCTGTTCCAGCGCCGAAGACTTGCCGGCGTCACGGTTGCGCGTGGTCAGGCGCAGGCTTAGCTGATCGGCGGCCAGGGTCTGGCGGGTCAGTTCAAGCAGCTCCTGATCGGCTCGCCAGGTCAGGTAGGCATTGGCGACGTTGGCCACCAGACTCAGCTCGGCGCTGCGCCGCGCCTGCTCGGTGGCCAGCCAGGTTTGCAGCGCCTGCTCGCTGAGGCTGCGCACCCGGCCGAAAAAATCCAGCTCATAGGCACTGACGCCCAGATTCACCGCATAGGTCGAATTGATCATGGCTTTGCTGCCGGTCACGCTGGGCGGCAGGCGCTGGCGCGACTCGCTGGCATTGGCCGACACCGCCGGCAGCAGATCGGCACGCTGGATCCGGTACTGCGCCTGGAACGCCTCGACGTTCAGTGCCGCCACCCGCAGATCGCGATTGTTCACCAGCGCACTCTCGATCAACTGTTGCAGCGCCGGGTCGTTGAACAGCGTGCGCCAGTCTTCAGCGCGCGCTGCGCCGGGTGTCGGTGCCGGGTAAACCGCGCCTTGCGGGTACTGCGCAGCGCTCGGTGAAGCAGGGCGCTGGTACTCGGGAATCAATGAACAACCGGCCAACAACACGGCGAGGGACAGCAGGGAAATGCGCAGCATCGAACGCTCTCATGCAGAAAAAACACGTGCCGGGGACCGCGTCCCCACACCACCATCGAACACTGTTGAACACGACCGCGCGGTTACGCCCCGGCCATCCAGCGCGCCAGGCCATGCCGTCCGCTGACCCCCAGCTTGGCGGTCGCCCGTTTGAGGTAGGTCTCGACCGAACTGCTCTTGACCCGCAACTTCTCCGCCAGTTGCGGCACGGTACCGCCAGTCAACAGACCCAGGCAGACTTCCTTTTCCCGCGTCGACAGCACGATGCCACCCAGCGCCAGACGTTCGTCGAACACCTGCTGCAACGGCGCCTGCTCCAGATCGGCCAAGGGCAGGCGCGGCTGTTTGGCGACGATCTGTCGACTGAGCTGCGCGTGCCGTTCAATCAGCGGTAACAGGGTGTCGGACAGGCTTTTCAGAAACGACAGCTCCGGCAGGGAAAACACCCGTTGCGTATGCGGTCGGTAGAACGAGATGACACAGCGGCGATTGGAGGTGCGGGACACCAGATTGCACTGGTGCACGCTGTGCTGCGGATGTTGCGGCTGGAGCGACGCTTTGAGTTGAATCAGCAGGGAATCATTCATCTCGATCATCTTCTGCAACAACGGATGATCGTCAGGACTCTTCAACGGGTCCGGTGGCGGGAAGGTCTGCGGCAGTCCGGCGCTGCCCAGCGCCTTGATCTCGACCACGCTGGCCTGACGCTCGTCCAGCGTCCACTCACTGAGATCGACGCGATTGACCGGCACCAGGGTGTCGACCAGCTGGAACATATTGCTGGCGAAATGATCGTCGCCGGTGCTGGCAATCAATTCCCCCAGTTGCCAGTAGAAGTGCGGGTTTTCCATGTTGCGAATGCTGCCGGTCAGATTCATATCCTTGTCATCCCTGGTTCCGAGTCATCACCGAGTCGTCCGCTGTTTATGCAAAAGCCGCCCACGCAATCGTTTCTCCTTGAAACTGATCTGGGGCGGGATTTAAGCCTATGGATTTGTCCTACGTCTGTAAGGGAAAACAGGGACACAAAGTGCCATCATTTCTGAAACTTGGCGCCGGGCTTCTGACGCCTTTTACTACAGGTGTCGCGTATCGTGTGACTGTTTGGTCACGGCAAGACCCTGAAAACCGGGGCTGTTGTTTTTTTTGGAGTTATTACGCAGGTCAATGGCAGCGCTGGTGTGTGGCATTTTTCCTACAAGATTTTCAGTATTTCCTCTCCGAACTTTTAGCCAGTTCCCAGCCAATCAGGGTCAACAAGTGCTGACAGGCCAGCGCCGGGGCGGGGTTGTCCGGGTTTTACGTGTCATGCCGGCACCGGGGCCGATGCTTGAATAGGCGCAAAATCACATGAGAAGGATCTTATGCCGCCTATTTCTGCCCCTGCGGTAGCCACGCCGTCCGCTTCGTTCCAGACGTATCCGCTGACCGCTGCGCAGCTGGATATCTGGCTGGACCAGCTGAGTCGCGGGGATTCGCCGCTGTACAACATCGGCGGATACCTGGATCTCAATGGCCCGCTGGATCCGGCGCGAATGCAGGCTGCGCTGGAGCTGCTGGTGGCCCGGCATGACGCGCTGCGCACGATTCTGCTGCCGGGCGCGGGTGCAGATGGCTTGCCGTTGCAGCAGTTCGCCCGGTCATTGTCGGTCCCGATGCCGATCGACGATGTGTCGGCGCACAGCGACCCGGAATCGGCGGCGCGGGCACTGGTGCAGGCGCGCATCGATCAGCCCTTTGTACTGGACGGCGGCTGCCTGTTGCGTTTTCTGTTGATCCGTCTCGATGAGCAGCGACACTGGCTGTCCGTGCAGGCTCATCACTTGATCGTCGATGGCTGGGGTTTCGGCGAAATGTTCAAGTCGCTGGACGAGATCTACAACGCGCTGGCGCACGGCCAACCGACACCGGTCGCGGCGCCGTCGTACATCGATTTCATCGAGGACAATGCGCGCTATCACGCGTCGCGCCGTTATGCGCAGGATCGCGCCTACTGGCTGGACAAGTACCGACAATTGCCCGAGCCGCTGCTGCTGCCGCGGTATCAGCAGAGCCTGGCCGGCCAATCCGCGCAGACGCAGGTCTATGCGCAGCCCTTGCCGGCGCTGCTGCACGAGCGCATGCAGCAGGTAGCTCGGGAGTTTGGCGCCTCGGCGTTCCATGTGTTGCTGGCGGCGCTGCATGTCTACTTCAGCCGCACCGCGCAACGTGACGAATGGGTGGTGGGGCTGCCGATTCTCAACCGCTCCGGGGCGCGCTTCAAATCCACGCTCGGGCTGTTCGCCCAGGTCAGTGCGGTGCGCATGGGCTTCGGTCGCCACTGCACGTTCGCTGAACTGGTCCGGGCGATTCGCGATGAACTGCGCCAGGACTTTCGCCATCAGCGTTTTCCCGTAAGTGAGATGAATCGCGCCCTCGGCCTGCTGCGGGAGGAGCGCTCGCAGCTGTTCGAGGTCACTGTGTCCTACGAGCAGGGCACTCACGATTATCGCTACGGCGAGGCCTCGGGACGGATCATCAAGGCCTCGAACGGCGAAGAGGCCACACCGTTGGCGGTGCATTTGCTGAGCAATCTGGCCAATGACGACGCGCGGCTGTACCTGATCTACAGCGAGGCGTATTTCAGTGCCGACGAAGTCGAGGCCCTGGCTGAACGCTGGTTGCTGATTCTGGAGCAGGGGCTGGAAGCGGTGAACCTGGCGTTGGCGGATTTCGAGCTGAGCACGCCGGAAGAAACCGCGCGGCTGCAACAGTGGAATGCCACGCGGGTGGACTACCCGGCGCCGACGACCCTTCAGCAACGTATCGAAGCGCAGGCAACGCTGCGGCCGCAGGCGCTGGCGGCGGTTGATCAAGGGCAAAGCCTGACCTATGCCGAACTCAATCAACGCGCCAACGCGCTGGCTCATCATCTGCTCGATCTCGGCGTGCGCCCGGATGACCGGGTGGCGATCGTCGCCCGACGCGGGCTCGACACACTGGTCGGGCTGTTGGCGATCCTCAAGGCTGGCGCCGCGTATGTACCGCTGGATCCGGCGCATCCGGCCGAGCGCCTGAGCTACCTGCTGGAGGACAGCGCGCCCATCGCGGTGCTGACCCAGCGTGCGCTGCGCGGGCATTTGCCGGCGTTGTCGGTGCCGGTGATCGAGCTGGATCGCCCGACCTGGTCCGCCGCCAATATCGGCACGCCGAAGGTGCCGGGGCTGACCCCGGCGAACCTCGCTTATGTGATTTACACCTCCGGTTCGACCGGCCTGCCCAAGGGGGTCATGGTCGAGCACCGCACCCTGTGCAATCTGGTCGATTGGCACGCTGACGTTTTCGACCTGCACGCCGGAAGCCAGACCTCGAGCCTGGCCGGCTTCGGTTTCGACGCGATGGCCTGGGAAGTCTGGCCGGCGCTTTGCGTGGGGGCGACCCTGCACCTGGCGCCGGTCAGCGAGGGCAGCGAAGACATCGATGCGCTGCTCGACTGGTGGCGTGCGCAGCCGCTGGACGTGAGCTTTTTGCCGACGCCGATCGCCGAATACGCGTTCAGCCGCCAGCTCGATCACCCGACATTACGCACGCTGCTGATCGGTGGCGATCGCCTGCGCCAGTTCCCGCGTCAGCCCTCGTTTGAAGTGATCAACAACTACGGGCCGACCGAAGCCACCGTGGTGGCAACCTCCGGACGCATCGACGCCGGGCAGCCGCTGCACATCGGCAAACCGGTGAGCAACGCCACGGTGTATCTGCTCGACGAGCAGCAGCAACCGGTGCCGCCGGGCGTGGCGGGCGAGTTGTACGTCGGCGGGGCCGGGGTGGCGCGCGGTTACCTGAACCGCGCAGAGCTTGACGCCGAGCGCTTCCTGCGTGATCCGTTCAGCGCTGCACCGGGCGCGCGCATGTACCGCACCGGCGACCTCGCACGTTGGCGCGCCGACGGCAATATGGAGTATCTGGGGCGCAACGATGATCAGGTGAAAATCCGTGGCATCCGCATCGAACCGGGCGAGATCGAGAGCGCACTCGCCAGCCATCCAGCGGTGCGCGAAGCGGTGGTGCTGGTGCGCGACGGGCAATTGCTGGCGTGGTTCACCGAGCAGGCGCCGCTGGACATCAATGAGCTGCACGCGCAGCTGAAAACCCGCCTGAGCAGCACCATGCTGCCGAGCGCCTACGTGCGTCTTACGGCGCTGCCGCTGACCGCCAACGGCAAGGTCGATCGCAAGGCACTGCCGACGCCCGGGCCGGACGATCTGATCCGCCGCGAATACGAGGCGCCGCAGGGTGAGGTCGAAATCGCCCTGGCGCAGATCTGGGCCGAAGTCCTGCAAGTCGAGCAGGTCGGGCGCCACGATCATTTCTTCGAGCTGGGCGGGCATTCGTTGCTGGCGGTGATTCTGATCGAACGCATGCGTCAGCTCGATCTGAGCAGCGACGTGCGCGTGCTGTTCAGTCAGCCAACGCTTGCAGCGCTGGCGGCTTCGGTCGGCAGCGGTCGAGAGATCGAAGTGCCGGCCAACCGCATCGCCGCCGATTGCACCCACCTCACGCCAGAGATGCTGCCGCTGGTGCAACTGCAGCAGAAGGACATCGAGCGGATCGTCGCCACGGTACCGGGCGGGGCGGCCAATGTGCAGGACATCTATCCGTTGGCACCGCTGCAGGAAGGCATTCTCTACCACCACATCACCGCCGCGCAGGGCGATCCGTACCTGCTGCAATCGCAACTGGCGTTCGACAGCATCGAGCGGGTCGAGGCCTTCGCCGCGGCGCTGCGCCAGGTCATGGCACGTCACGACATTTTGCGCACTTCGGTGCTCTGGGAAGGTCTGACCACCCCGGTGCAGGTGGTGTGGCGCGAGGCGATTCTGCCGTTGCAGGAGGTCGAACTGGACCCGGCCGACGGCCCGATCATCGAGCAGTTGCACCAGCGCTTCAACGCTCGGCGTTATCGCCTCGACGTCAGTCAGGCGCCGCTGATGCGCCTGGTGTATGCCCGTGATCCGGCGCTGGATCGGGTGGTGGGGATTCTGCTGTTCCATCACCTGGCCATGGATCACATCGCCCTTGAAGTGATGCGCAGCGAAATGCAGGCCAGTCTGTCGGGGCAGGACGTGGCGTTGGCGCCACCGGTGCCGTATCGCAATTACGTGGCGCAGACGCGGCTGGGCGTCAGCGAGCAGGAACATGAGGCGTTTTTCCGCACGCAACTGGCGGACATCGACGAGCCGACCCTGCCATTCGGGCTGCAGGAAGTGCAGGGCGACGGGCGCGGTATCGACGAAGCGCAGCAGGTGCTGCCGGCTGACGTCTATCAGCGTTTGCGCACCCAGGCGCGACAGGCCGGGGTCAGTGTGGCGAGCCTGATTCATCTGGCGTGGGCGCGGGTGCTGGCGGCGACGTCCGGCCAGCAGCGCGTCGTGTTCGGCACTGTGCTGATGGGGCGCATGCAAGGCGGCGAGGGCGCCGACCGGGCCTTGGGCGTGTTCATCAACAGCTTGCCGATGCGCATTGATGTCGATGCCGGGGTGCTCGACGCCGTGCGCGCCACCCATGCGCGGCTGACCGCGCTGCTCGGGCATGAGCACGCTTCGCTGGCACTGGCCCAGCGTTGCAGCGGGGTGGCGTCGCCGTCACCGTTGTTCAGCGCGCTGCTCAACTACCGGCACAGTGACGAATCCGAACTGCTGGAGCCATCCAGTCAGGCTTGGCAAGGCATCGAAACCCTGGCCAACGAGGAGCGCACCAATTACCCGCTGACCATGAGCGTGGATGATTTTGGCAACGGCTTGCGCCTGACCGGCAGGGCCGTCGCGCAGATCGGCGCGCAACGGATTTGCGGCTACATGCAAGCGGCGTTGAGCGGCCTGGTGCAGGCGTTGGAGCAGACCCCGCAACAGCCGTTGAACCGCTTGCCGATCCTGCAGCCCGAAGAGTTGCAACGTTTGCTGATCACGTTCAACGCCACCGAGGTCGATTGTCCGCTGGACCAGCCGTTGCACAGGTTGTTCGAAGCACAGGTGCGGCGTAAGCCGGAGGCCATTGCGCTGCAATCCGCGCAGGGAACCCTGACTTACCTTGAGCTCAATCAGCGCGCCAATCGCCTGGCCCATCACCTGCGTGAACTCGGCGTGCAGCCGGACTCGCGGGTGGCGATCTGCGTCGAGCGCGGGCTGGATCTGATCGTTGGTTTGCTCGGCATTCTCAAGGCTGGCGGCGCCTACGTGCCGCTGGACCCGGACTATCCGCTGGAGCGCCTGAACTACATGTTGCAGGACAGCGCGCCGGTCGCACTGTTGGTGCATGGTGCCACGCGGCAATTGCTCGGCGAGCCGGGTGTGACGACGATCAATCTTAACCACGACAGTTGGGAGCAGCAGCCGTCAGACAATCTGCAGGTGCCGGGCCTGAGTGCTTCGAACCTCGCTTACATGATCTACACCTCGGGTTCTACGGGGCTGCCGAAAGGCGTGATGATCGAGCATCGCAGCGCCTGCAACATGGTGCATTGGGGTTCGCAGCTCAGCCCGCCGACCGAACACGGCGCGCTGCTGCAAAAAGCGCCGTTCAGCTTCGACAGTTCGGTGTGGGAGATCTTCTGGCCGCTGTGTTCCGGGATGCGCCTGGTATTGGCGCGACCGGACGGCAACCGCGATTCGGCGTATGTGGTGCAGACCATTCGCGAGCATCAGGTGACGGTGGTCAAGTTCGTCCCGGCGCTGTTGCAGCAGTTCATCGAACAGGACGGTGTCGAGCAGTGCACCAGCCTGACCGATGTGCTTAACGGTGGCGGCGAACTAAGTGCAGCGCTGGCCCGCCAAGTGCGCGATCGCCTGCCGTGGGTGCGGTTGCACAACGTCTACGGCCCGACCGAAACCACGGTGGACAGCACGGGCTGGACGCTGGAACCGCACATGCCGGTGCCGGAATACGAGGTGCCAATCGGCAAGGCGTTGAGCAACACCCGTTTGTACGTGCTCGATGCGTATGGTCAACCGGTGCCGCAAGGCGTCAGTGGTGAGTTGCATATCGGCGGCGTCGGCGTGGCACGTGGTTATCACGGCTTGCCGGAGATGCAGGCCGAGCGCTTCATCGACAGCCCGTTTGTTCCCGGCGATCGCCTGTACCGCACCGGGGATCTGGCGCGCTACAACAATCATGGGGAACTGGAATTCCTCGGCCGCAACGACTTCCAGATCAAGCTGCGTGGCTTGCGTCTGGAGCCGGGGGAAATCGAGGCACGGTTGATCGAGCATCCGGCGATCCGTCAAGCGGTGGTGATGGTCCGCGATGAGCGTCTGGTGGCCTGGTACACCCTGCGCGCCGGCATCGACGCGCCATCGTTGGAAACCTTGCGCGGCCATGTGCTGGAGCGTTTGCCCGAGTACATGGTGCCCGGCGCGTTTGTGCTGCTCGACACTTTGCCGCTGACACCGAACGACAAGATCGATCGCAAAGCCCTGCCGGAACCGGGGGCCGACGCCGTTATCAATCGCCCATACGTGGCGCCCGAGGGTGAAGTCGAAACCGCGCTGGCGCAGATTTGGGGTGAAGTGCTTGGCGTCGAACAGGTCGGTCGTCACGACAACTTCTTCGAACTCGGTGGGCACTCGTTGCTGGCGGTGAGTCTGGTGGCGCGCATGCGTCAGAGCGGCCTGCACACCGACGCTCGAGCGTTGTTCAGTCAGCCGACGCTGGCGGCGCTGGCGCTCAGCACCACGCCCGAGGCGCAGCACGTGTTCATCCCGCAAACCACCATCCCGAGCCTCGCCCGCAAACGCCGGCTCTGAACTCTGCGTCTGACACCGAACCTGTGGCGAGGGAGCTTGCTCCCGCTGGGGCGCAAAGCGTCCCCCGGTTCCTGATGCACAACATCGGGGCCTGCTACGCAGTCCAGCGGGAGCAAGCTCCCTCGCCACAGGTATTCGGTTGCTCACCCGCAGGGAGGCTGGCTTGTCCCCGCTTCCCATGTCAGCCCCGCAAGCCCCGATGTTTTAGCTTTTCCAGGCTGCGCGCAGCAGGCACGGACTCGCCGCTGCGCGCTCCTTTTTCTCGTATTTACAGCAGGTTATCCCATGCATTTCAGCGAACTGATGGCTGTTCTTTCCACCCATGCGATCCGCCTTCAACAGGAAGATGAAGACCTGGTCATTCTGGGCAGCGACGACGCGCTGGACGATGCGTTGTGGGACAGCCTCAGCGAACACAAGGCGCAATTGCTGGAACTGGTCGCGCAACACGGTGGCGACTGGTTGAGCCCGGCGTTTCGCATCACCCCGGACATGCTGCCGCTGGTGACGCTGGATCAGTCGACCATCGACCGGCTGGTGGCCAATGTGCCCGGTGGCGCCGCTAACCTGCAGGATATTTACCCGCTGGCGCCGCTGCAGGAAGGCATGCTTTACCTGCACCTGTCGGCGCCCGCCGGCGATCCTTACGTGTCACAAGCCCGATTCGCCTTCGACAGCCGCGAACGTCTGGAGGCTTTCGCCGAGGCGCTGCAATGGATGATCGAACGCCACGACATTCTGCGCACTTCGTTCGTCTGGGAACGCCTGGATGAACCGCTGCAGGTGGTGCAGCGGCAGGCTCGTCTGCACTGCGAGGAAATCGCCCTCGCGCCGGGCGCGGATGTGCTGACGCAACTGCTGGAGCGCCACGACCCACGGTTCTTCCGCCTCGACATCCAGCAGGCGCCGCTGCTGCGTCTGGTCTACGCCATGGACTCGGCCAACGGTCGCGTGGTCGCGCTGTTGCTGTTCCATCACCTGATCATGGACCACGTGGCACTCGACGTGGTGCGCCGCGAAACCCGCGCGCACCTGCTCGGCCAGACCGCGCAGGTCGGGCCGCCGGTGCCGTACCGCGATCACCTGGCCAAGGCCCGCCTGCGTCTGGACGAGCAGGTTCACGAAGGGTTTTTCCGCGAGATGCTCGCCGACATCGACGAGCCGACCTTGCCCTGTGGTCTGCAGGATGTGCAAGGCGACGGCCAGGGCATCGAAGAAGCCGTGCTGATGCTCGACACTGACTTCAGCCGACAACTGCGCGGCCAGGCGCGCCAGCTCGGGGTCAGTGTCGCGAGCCTGATGCACCTGGCGCTGGCGCGGGTGCTCGGCCAGTTGTCGGGGCGCGCGGCAGTGGTGTTCGGCACCGTGCTGCTGGGGCGGATGGAGGCGGGTGAGGGCGGCGAACAGGCGCTGGGAATGTTCATCAACACCTTGCCGCTGCGTGTGGATGTCGGGCAGGACGGCGTGCGCGCCGGGGTGCTGGCCACCCATCGACGCCTGACCGCGTTGCTCGGCCATGAGCAGACCTCGCTGGCGCTGGCCCAGCGTTGCAGCGCGGTGGCGGTGCCGACGCCGTTGTTCAGCGCGATCCTCAACTATCGCCACAGCAGCAGCGAAGAGATCGCCGAGGTCAGCGAACTGGCCCCCGGCGTGCAGGTGCTGGGCGCTCGCGAGCGCACCAACTACCCACTGACGATCAACATCGACGACCTCGGCGAAGACTTGCGCATCACCGCGCTGGCGGATGCGGCACTGGGTGCCGAACGCATCGCCGCTTACCTGCACACCGCGTTGCACAGCCTGCTGCAGGCCTTGCAATCGACCCCGGATGCACCGCTGCAACGCCTGAATATCCTGCCGGCGGCCGAGCGCGAATACCTGCTGCACGGGGTCAATTCGCCGTTGCCGCAGTTCCCGGAAACCCCGCTGATTCACCAGCAGTTCGAAGCCCACGCGGCGGCGCGACCCGAGGGCACAGCGCTGCTGTTCGAAGAGCAGACGCTGAGCTACGGCGAACTCAACCGCCGCGCCAATCAGCTTGCGCATCACCTGCTGGCGCGGGGCATTCGCCCGGATCAGCGCGTGGCGATCTGTGTCGAGCGCGGCCCGCAAATGCTCATCGGCCTGCTCGGTATCCTCAAGGCCGGCGCCGGTTACGTGCCGATCGACCCGGCGTATCCACTGGAGCGCATCGCCTACACCCTGCAGGATAGCGCCCCGGTGGCGGTGCTGATTCAGGCCGATACGCTGGGCAGGGTTGGCGCGCTCAACGTGCCGATCATCGATCTGGACAGCCTGCAGTTGCAGGCTGAACTCAGCAGCAATCCGCAGATTCCCGAGCTGACTCCAAGCCATCTCGCCTACGTGATCTACACCTCCGGCTCCACGGGCCTGCCCAAGGGCGTGATGGTCGAGCATCGCAACGTGGTGCGGCTGTTTTCGGCAACCCACGACTGGTTCAACTTCAACCCGCAGGACGTGTGGGCGTTGTTCCATTCCTTCGCTTTCGACTTCTCGGTGTGGGAAATCTGGGGCGCGCTGGCGTTTGGCGGCCAGTTGTTACTGATGCCGCAAGCTGTCAGCCGCTTGCCGGACGACTGCTACGCGCTGCTGTGCCGCACTGGCGTCACCGTGCTCAATCAGACCCCGAGCGCCTTCCGCCAGTTGATCGCCGCGCAGGGCCGCAGCCCGTTGCAACACTCGCTGCGCGAGGTGATTTTCGGCGGCGAAGCCCTGGAACCGGGCCTGCTCAAACCGTGGTACGCGCGGGTCGGCAATGCCGGTACACGGCTGGTGAACATGTACGGCATCACTGAAACCACGGTGCACGTGACCTACCGCCCACTGGAAGCAGCGGACTCGCTACTGGTCGGGCGCAGCCCGATCGGTGTGGGCATTCCCGACCTGCAACTGTACGTGCTCGACGCGCAGCGCGAACCGGTGCCGGCCGGCGTGATCGGCGAGTTATACGTCGGTGGCGCCGGGGTTGCCCGGGGCTACCTCAACCGCGAGACGCTGACCGCCGAGCGCTTTATTGCCGACCCGTTCAGCGGCCGTGCCGAGGCGCGTCTGTACAAGACCGGCGACCTCGCACGCCGAAACGCCGATGGCAGCCTCGAATACCTCGGGCGCAACGACGATCAAGTGAAGATCCGTGGTTTCCGCATCGAACTCGGCGAAATCGAAGCTCGCCTGGCAGCCTGCGCCGGTGTGCGCGAAGCGCTGGTGATCGCCCGCGAAGACAGCCCCAGTGACAAGCGTCTGGTGGCCTACTGGCTGGCCGCCGAAGGCACTGAACCGAGCGCTGCGCAATTGCGCGACGAGTTGCTGCTGTCGCTGGCCGAATACATGGTGCCGAGCGCCTTTGTGCGCCTCGACGCCATACCGCTGACCACCAACGGCAAACTTGATCGCAAAGCCTTGCCGCAACCGGACAGCGATGCCTTCGTCCGGCGCGGTTTCGAAGCCCCGCTGGGGCCGGTGGAAACCCTGATCGCCGGCATTTGGCAGAGCCTGCTCGGTGTCGAGCAGGTCGGTCGGCACGACAATTTCTTCGAACTCGGCGGCCATTCGCTGCTGGCGGTGAAACTGATCGAGCGCATGCGTCAGCACGACTTGCAGTGCGACGTGCGCGTGCTGTTCGGCCAGCCGAGCGTCGCGGCTCTGGCGGCGACCCTGAGTCACAGTCATACCCTGCGGGTGCCGGACAATCTGATTCCTGCCGATTGCACGCGGATCACCCCGGACATGCTGCCGCTGGCCACACTGGATCAGGCCGCCATCGACCGCGTGGTCGCCACTGTGCCCGGTGGCGTCGGCAATGTGCAGGAAATTTACGGCCTGGCACCGTTGCAGGCGGGGATTCTCTACCACCATCTGGCGACCAGCGCCGGTGACCCGTACGTGTTGCAGGCGCAATTCGCCTTCGCCGGTCTGGCGCAGATCAAGGCCTTCGTCCGTGCGTTGAATGCGGTGATCGAGCGCCACGACATTCTGCGCACCAGCGTGTTCTGGGAAGGGCTTGAAGAGCCGGTGCAAGTGGTCTGGCGTGAAGCGCCGCTGGCGCTGGAACGGGTCGATGCCGACCTGCTTGAGGGCGATGTGCTGGCGCAGATGCAGGCGCGGTTCGATCCACGGCGCTACCGCCTCGACCTGCGCCGCGCGCCGCTGATGCGTCTGGCTTACACCGAAGACCGGGAACAGCAGCGCTGGGTCGGCATCCTGTTGCTGCACCACATCGTGCTCGACCATACCGCACTGGAAGTGTTGCTCGCGGAAATGAACGACAGCCTGTACCCGAGCGGCGTCGATCTGCCGTCGCCGGTGCAGTACCGCCACTACGTGGCGCAGACGCAACAGCAGGCCAATGCCCAGGCGCATGAAGCGTTCTTCCGCGACATGCTCGGCGACATCGACGAACCGACCGTGGCCTTCGGCGTGCAGGACGTACACGGCGATGGCAGCAGCATCGTCGACAGCGAGCAGACGCTGGACGCCGGCGTGGCCGAGCGCTTGCGCGAGCAGGCGCGCCGCCTCGGTATCAGCGCGGCCAGTCTGGTGCACCAGGCCTGGGGTCAGGTGCTGGCGCAGGTTTCGGGGCGTGAAGAGGTGGTGTTCGGCACCGTGCTGCTCGGGCGCATGCAGGGCGGCGAGGGTGCCGATCGCGCACTTGGCATGTTCATCAATACCTTGCCGTTACGGGTCAGTGTCGGCGCGACTGCGGTGGAGCAAGGCGCGCGCGCTACCCATGAGCGTCTGGCGCAACTGCTGGCGCATGAGCAGGCTTCGCTGTCGCTGGCTCAGCGTTGCAGCGGTGTGGCGGCGTCGCTGCCGCTGTTCAGCAGTTTGCTCAATTACCGCCACAGTGCGGCGCAACCGGCAGGTGTGACCTGGGACGGGATCGAGATTCTCAGCTCGCGCGAGCGCAGCAACTATCCGCTGGTGGTCAGCGTCGATGACCTCGGCACCGGTTTCCGCCTGAGCGTGCAGGCGGTGCCGCAAGTGGATGGCGCGCGCGTCTGCGATTACTTGCAAACCGCGCTGCACAATCTGCTGACGGCGCTGGAGCACAATCCGGCCACGCCGCTGCGGCAGATCTCGGTGCTGTCGCCGAGCGAACGTCAGCGGGTCCTGGTCGGCTTTAACATCAGCGGTCGCGATTACCCGCCGGCGCAAACCGTGCAGCGTTTGTTCGAGGCCCAGGCGGCCGCGCACCCCGAGGCCTTGGCGGCGGTGCAAGGTGCGCAGCAGGTGAGCTATGGCGAACTCAATCAACGGGCCAATCGTCTGGCGCATCACCTGATCGGCCTTGGCGTGCAGCCCGATGATCGGGTCGCTTTGTGCGCCCGGCGCAGCCCGGACATGCTGGTCGCGCTGCTGGCGATCCTCAAGGCCGGCGCCGGTTATGTGCCGGTCGATCCGGCGTATCCGCCGGAACGCATCGCCTACCTGTTGCAGGACTGCGCCCCGGTGGCGGTTGTGGCGCAGGCATCGACCCGCGATCTGCTCGGTGGCGTGCCGGTCATCGATCTGGACAACGACCTCTGGCAGCACCTGTCGGTTGCCAATCCGCAGGTGGCGGCATTGACGCCGAAGCATCTGGCTTACGTGATCTACACCTCCGGCTCCACCGGCCAACCGAAAGGGGTGATGGTCGAGCATGCGACGCTGGAAAACCTCGTGCACTGGCACGCTGAAGCCTTTGATTTGCAGGCCGGCAGCCAGACCGCGAGTGTCGCCGGCTTCGGTTTCGATGCGATGGCCTGGGAAGTCTGGCCGGCGCTGTGTGTCGGCGCGACCTTGCACCTGCCGCCGCCGTCGATCCGCAACGAGCACCTCGACGAGTTGCTCGACTGGTGGTGTGCGCAGCCGTTACAGGTCAGCTTCCTGCCGACGCCGGTGGCCGAATACGCGTTCAGCCGGCAATTGCAGCACCCGACCTTGCGTACGCTGCTGATTGGCGGCGACCGACTGCGTCAGTTCAATCGCGCGCAAACTTTCGAGGTGATCAACAACTATGGCCCGACCGAAGCGACGGTGGTCGCCACCTCGGGGCGGGTCGAGCTGGATCAGCCGCTGCATATCGGCCGGCCGATCGCCAACGCCAAAATCTATGTGCTGGACGCCGAGCAGCGCCCGGTGCCGGTGGGTGTGGCGGGCGAGTTGTATGTCGGTGGGGAGGGCGTGGCGCGCGGTTATCTGAATCGCCCTGAGCTGAGCGCTGCGCAGTTCCTCTTCGATCCGTTCAGCGACGAGCCACAGGCGCGCATGTACCGCACCGGCGATCAGGCGCGGTGGCTGGCCGACGGCAATATCGAGTACCTGGGGCGCAACGACGATCAGGTCAAATTGCGTGGCGTGCGTATCGAACTCGGTGAAATCGAAGCCGCGCTCGGCAGCCACGCTGCGCTGCAGGAAGCCGTGGTGCTGGTCCGCGATGGACGGCTGATTGCGTGGTTCACCGAGCGCACGGCGGTCGATATTCAACAGTTGCATACGCATTTACAGGCGCGCTTGCCGGATGCGCTGCTGCCGGCGGCTTACGTGCGGCTGGACGCATTGCCGTTGACCGCCAACGGCAAGATCGACCGCAAGGCCTTGCCGGAGCCGGAGCAAGGCGCATGGCTCAGCCGCGAATATGAAGCGCCACAAGGTGCGGTGGAAACCGCGCTGGCGCAGATATGGATTGACGTGCTGAAAGTCGAGCGGGTCGGGCGTCAGGATAATTTCTTCGAACTGGGCGGGCATTCGCTGTTGGCGGTGAGCCTGATCGAGCGCATGCGCCAGATCGACCTCGCGGCTGACGTGCGCGTGCTGTTCAATCAGCCGACCCTGGCTGCATTGGCGGCCGCCGTGGGCAGCGGTCGCGAAATCGAGGTGCCGGCCAACCGCATTCCGTCGGGCTGCACCCGCATCACCCCGGACATGCTCAGCCTGACCGAACTCGATCAGGCCAGCATCGAGCGCATCGTCGCCACGGTGCCGGGCGGGGCCGCCAACGTGCAGGATATCTATCCGCTGGCACCGCTGCAGGAAGGCATTCTTTATCACCACTTGAGCGCTGAACAGGGCGATCCGTATCTGCTGCAATCGCGGCTGATCTTCGACAGCGTCGAGCGTCTGCGCACCTTCAGCCAAGCCTTGCAGCAGGTCATCGCGCGTCACGACATTCTGCGCACCAGTGTGGTCTGGGAAGGGCTGGCGAGTCCGCAGCAGGTGGTCTGGCGTCAGGCGTCGCTGGTGGTGCAAGCGGTGGCGCTGGATCCGGCGCAGGGCGACGTCCTCGAGCAGTTGCACGCGCGCTTCGACGCCCGACACAACCGCCTCGACCTGAGCCAGGCGCCGCTGATGCGCATCGTCTACGCCGAGGACCCGGCGCAGCAACGGGTGGTGGCGATCATCCTGTTCCAGCACTTGATACTCGACCACACCGCCATGGAAGTGGTCGGCCAGGAAATGCGCGCGTTCATGTTCAATCAGGCCGACAGCCTCGGCACGCCGATGCCGTACCGCAACTACGTGGCGCAGGCGCGTCTGGGCGCCAGCGAGCAGGAACACGAAGCGTTCTTCCGCGACATGCTCGGCGATATCGACGAGCCGACCCTGCCGTTCGGTCTGCATGACGTGCAAGGCGATGGCGGCGACATCGAGGAGGCGCAGCAAGCCGTGGATGCCGGGTTGACCCTGCGCTTGCGAGAACAGGCGCGGCAGTTGGGTGTCAGCCCGGCGAGCCTGATGCACCTGGCCTGGGCGCAGGTGCTGGGCGTGCTTGCCAACCGCCGTGACGTGGTGTTCGGCACGGTGCTGTTGGGGCGGATGCAGGGCGGCGAGGGGGCCGACCGCACGCTGGGGGTGTTCATCAACACCTTGCCGCTGCGGGTGGATGTCAGCGAAGGCGTGCGCGCTGCGGTCAAGACCACCCACGCACGGTTGACCGCGCTGCTGGCCCATGAACACGCGCCACTGGCGCTGGCCCAGCGTTGCAGCGCGGTGTCCGGGGCGCCGCTGTTCAGCGCACTGCTCAACTACCGGCATACCGCTGCCGAGGCGCAGCCGCGTGACGGTCAGGGCATCTGGGAAGGCGTGCAATTGCTCGGTGGCGAAGAGCGCAGCAACTATCCGCTGACCCTCAGCGTCGACGATCTCGGCGAAGGCTTTTCCCTGTCTGTGCTGGCGTTGGCGCAGATCGGCACGCAACGGATCTGTGGCTACATGCACACCGCGCTGGAACATCTGGTGCACGCACTAGAGCAGGCGCCACAGCGTCCGCTCAACCGTTTGCCGATTCTTTCGGTCGAGGAATACGAACGCCTGGTGGTCGGTTTCAACCCGACGGCGGCGGCATACCCGAGTGGGGCGACGATTCAGGCGCTGGTGCAAGTGCAGGCCGAGCAGCAGCCACAGGCGCTGGCGGTGGTGCAGGGCACGCAGCAACTGACCTATGCGCAACTCAATCAGCAGGCCAATCGCCTGGCCCATCACTTGCTCGGCCTCGGCGTGCAACCGGACGACCGGATTGCCGTGTGCCTGCAACGCAGCCCGCAAATGCTGGTGGCGCTGCTGGCGATTCTCAAGGCCGGGGCCGGTTATGTGCCGATTGATCCAGCGTACCCGGCGGAGCGCATTGCCTACCTGTTGCAGGACAGCGATCCGGTGGCAGTGCTGGCGCAGGGCGCGACCCGCGAGTTGCTGGGCCGGGTGCCGGTGATCGATCTGGACAACGTCCTCTGGCAACACCTGCCGCAGACCAATCCGCAACTGCCGACGCTGACCCCGGCGCATCTGGCCTACGTGATCTACACCTCGGGTTCGACCGGCCAGCCGAAAGGCGTGATGGTCGAACACGCGACCCTGGAAAACCTTGTGCACTGGCACTGCGAGGCGTTCGACCTGCGCGCCGGCAGCCACACCGCCAGCGTCGCCGGTTGCGGTTTCGACGCGATGGCCTGGGAGGTCTGGCCGGCGCTGTGTGTCGGCGCGACCCTGCACCTGCCGCCGCCGTCGATCAGCAACGAACACCTCGATGACCTGCTCGACTGGTGGCGCGCACAACCGTTGCAGGTGAGCTTCCTGCCGACGCCGATTGCCGAGTACGCCTTCAGTCGTGAACTGGGGCACCCGACCTTGCGCACGCTGCTGATCGGTGGCGACAGGTTGCGGCAGTTCGCGCGCGCTCAGACCTTTGATGTCATCAACAACTACGGCCCGACTGAGGCCACGGTGGTCGCGACTTCCGGGCAGATCAATGCCGGGCAATTGCTGCACATCGGCCGGCCCATCAGCAACGCCAGGATCTACCTGCTCGATGAGCAGCAGCGTCCGGTGCCGGTTGGCGTGGCGGGCGAGTTGTATGTCGGTGGCGCGGGCGTGGCCCGTGGTTATCTGAACCGCCCCGAGCTGACCGCTGAGCGCTTCCTCGAAGACCCGTTCAGTGACGAACCGCAGGCGCGCATGTACCGCACCGGCGACCTCGCGCGCTGGCTGGCCGACGGCAATATCGAGTACCTGGGGCGTAACGATGATCAGGTCAAACTGCGCGGCGTGCGGGTGGAGCTGGGTGAGATTGAAGCCGCGCTGTCCAGCCATCCGGCGCTGCAGGACGCGGTGGTGCTGGTGCGCGAGGCGCGCTTGATCGCCTGGTTTACTGCTCGCACAACAGTCGATATCGAGGATCTTCGCGCGCATTTGCAAGCGCGTCTGCCACAGGCACTGGTGCCGGCAGCTTACGTTCGGCTTGAGGCGCTGCCACTGACCGCCAACGGCAAACTCGACCGCAAGGCCTTGCCCGAACCGGATCAGGACGCCTGGCTCAGTCGCGAGTACGCAGCGCCGCAAGGGCCGGTGGAAACCGCGCTGGCGCAGGTCTGGGCCGAGGTACTGCAGGTCGAACAGGTCGGTCGTCACGACAACTTCTTCGAACTGGGCGGGCACTCGTTGCTGGCGGTGACCCTGATCGAGCGCATGCGTCAGCTCGGCCTGAGCACCGACGTGCGCGTGCTGTTCAGCCAGCCAACTCTCGCCGCACTGGCCGCTGCAGTGGGCAGTGGTCGCGAAGTCGCGGTGCCGGCCAACCTGATTCCACTCGGTTGCACGCACATCACTCCAGACATGCTGACCCTGCTGCAACTGGATCAGCAAAGCATCGAGCGTATCGTTGCCACGGTGCCGGGCGGTGCCGCCAACGTGCAGGATATTTATCCGCTGGCGCCATTGCAGGAAGGCATTCTGTATCACCACTTGAGCGCCGCGCAGGGTGATCCGTACCTGCTGCAATCGCGCCTGGCGTTCGACAGCCTTGAACGCTTGCAGGCCTTTGCCGCCGCGTTGCGTCAGGTCATGAGTCGCCATGACATTCTGCGCACCGGCGTGGTCTGGGAAGGGCTGGCGATGCCGGTGCAAGTGGTCTGGCGTGAAGCCGATCTGCCGGTGCAGGAAGTAGCCCTCGACCCGGCGACCGGTGATGTTCTGGCGCAGTTGTATGAGCGTTTCGACGCGCGGCATTACCGCATCGACCTCAGTCAGGCGCCGCTGATTCGCCTGGTGTACGCGCAGGATCCAGCCAACCAGCGGGTGGTCGCGATGCTGTTGTTCCATCACATCGCCATGGATCACACGGCGCTGGAGGTGGTGCAGCAGGAACTGCAGGCGCTGCTCTTCGGTCACGGCGAAGCCCTGATCCCCGCCGTGCCGTATCGCAATTACGTGGCGCAGACCCGGCTGGGCGTCAGCGAG
The DNA here is from genome assembly GCF_044753325.1 of Pseudomonas sp. NPDC088414. Lineage (NCBI taxonomy): Bacteria > Pseudomonadati > Pseudomonadota > Gammaproteobacteria > Pseudomonadales > Pseudomonadaceae > Pseudomonas > Pseudomonas sp. NPDC088414. The sequence continues at coordinate 90,755 of NZ_JBIVMY010000010.1, forward strand.
CAGGAACATGAGGCGTTCTTCCGCGCGATGCTCGGCAAGATCGACGAGCCGACTCTGCCGTTCGGTCTGCTAGATGTGCACGGTGACGGCCATGACATCGAAGAAGTCCGTCAGCGCCTGCCCGAAGCCTTGGCGCGGCGCTTGCGCAGCCAGGCGCGGCAGTTGGGCGTGAGTGTCGCGAGCCTGTTTCATCTGGCGTTTGCCCAGGTATTGGCGGCGACCTCCGGACATGATCGCGTGGTATTCGGCACCGTGCTGCTGGGGCGGATGCAGGGCGGTACCGGCGCTGATCGCGGTCTGGGAATGTTCATCAACACGCTGCCGCTGCGGGTGGATTTGGGTGATGTTTCAGTGCGTGCCGGGGTGCGCGCCACCCATGCGCAATTGACGGCATTGCTCGGTCATGAACATGCGTCACTGGCATTGGCCCAGCGTTGCAGCGGGGTGGCCGCGCCGTCGCCGCTGTTCAGTGCGATGCTCAACTACCGGCACAGCGTCAGCGCAGAACAGTTGCAAGCCAATCGCCTGGCCTGGCAAGGCATCGAAAACCTCTCCAGCGAAGAGCGCACCAACTATCCGCTGAGCTTCAACGTCGATGACCTGGGTCAGGGTTTTGATCTCACGGCGATGACCCCTTCACAGATTGGCGCGGCGCGGGTGTGTGGCTACATGCAGCAGGTGTTGGCGGAACTGGTCGAGGCGCTGGAGCAGGCACCGCAGCAGATCTTGAACCGCCTGCCGGTGATTCCGGATACCGAGCGTCAGCAGTTGCTGTCTGGTCTCAATGCCACGGCAGTCGATTACAACCTTGAGCAGACCATTCACGGTCTGTTCGAGGCGCAGGTGCAGCGTTCGCCGCAGGCGCCAGCGGTGGTCGCGGGTGAGCAGTCACTGAGCTACGCCGAACTCAACGCCCGGTCCAATCAACTCGCGCGGCACTTGCGCGGGTTGGGTGTAGGGCCGGATGCGCGGGTGGCAATCTGCGTCGAGCGCGGTCTTGACATGGTGGTCGGGCTGCTGGCGATCCTCAAGGCTGGCGGCGGTTATGTGCCGTTGGACCCGGCGTATCCGCTGGAGCGTCTGGCGTACATGCTGGAGGACAGCGCGCCGCTGGCGGTGCTGGTGCAGGGTTCGACGCGTTTGTTGCTCGGTGACGTTGGCGTGCCGGTGATCGATCTGGATCAGCCGCACTGGCAGTCGTTGCCGACTGACAATCTATCGCTCGCTGAGTTGACCGCGCAGCACACTGCTTACGTGATCTATACCTCCGGTTCCACTGGCCAGCCGAAAGGCGTGATCAACGAACACAGCGGGGTGGTCAACCGTTTGCTGTGGATGCAGGACGCCTATCAACTGACTTCAGCCGACACGGTGTTGCAGAAAACCCCGTTCAGCTTCGACGTCTCGGTCTGGGAATTCTTCTGGCCGCTGATGACCGGCGCACGACTGGTCATGGCCCGGCCCGAGGGGCACAAGGATCCGCTGTATCTCAGCGAAATCATCGAGCGCGAGCACATCACCACGCTGCACTTTGTACCGTCGATGCTCGATGTGTTTCTCGCCCACGGTGACAGCGCACGTTGCAGCAGTCTGCGGCAAGTCATGTGCAGCGGCGAAGCGTTGCCGGGCAGTGTGGTGCGGCGCTTCAAGCAGCAACTGCCGGGCAGCCAATTGCACAACCTCTACGGCCCGACCGAAGCCGCAGTGGACGTGACCGCGTGGAACTGCGCCGGGCCGCTGGAAAGCACTCCGGACAACACGCCGATCGGCAAACCGATCGCCAACACCCGCATGTACATCCTCGATGCCCAGCAACAACCGGTGCCGCACGGCGTGGTCGGCGAGTTGTACATCGGAGGCGTACAAGTGGCGCGGGGTTATCTGAATCGTCCGCAGTTGAATGCCGAGCGCTTCCTCACCGATCCGTTCCAGGCCAATGGGCGGATGTACCGCACCGGCGACGTCGCCCGTTATCTGCCGGACGGCAATATCGAATACCTGGGCCGTAACGACGATCAGGTGAAGATCCGTGGTCTGCGCATCGAACTCGGTGAAATTCAGGCACGCCTGACCCAGATCGACGGCATTCAGGAAGCCGCCGTACTGGCCCGCGAAGACGTGCCGGGGGACAAACGTCTGGTGGCGTACTACACCGGCGCACGCCTGGAAACCGACGTGCTGCGCAGCCGTCTGCTGGAAAATCTGCCGGACTACATGGTGCCCGCCGTGTTCGTGCATCTCGATGCACTGCCGCTGAGCCCCAACGGCAAACTCGACCGCAAGGCGTTGCCGGCGCCGGATCAGGCGGCATTGCCGGTGCGTGAATACGAAGCCCCGGTGGGCGACGTCGAAATCATCCTCGCACGGCTCTGGGCTGAATTGCTCAACGTCGAGCGGGTAGGGCGCCACGATCATTTCTTTGAACTGGGTGGTCACTCGCTGCTGGCGGTCAGTCTGATCGGCCGCTTGCGTCAGGAAGGCATGGAAGCCGATGTCAGGTCGCTGTTCGAACATCCGACCCTGGCCGGCTACGCCGCAATTACCGAACGAATGGAGATCGTCCTGTGAACGTGATCGAACTGTTGGCCACATTGAAGGCTAAAGATATCCAGCTGGCGGTCGCGGACGACCAATTGCGGGTGAATGGCAACAAGCAGGCGTTGAACGACCCGGCGTTGCTGGCGCTGTTGCGCGAGCACAAACCGGCGCTGATCGAGCTGATCAAGGCCGGGCAGTACTCGGCCAGCAAGCATGGCCAGGTCGAAGTGCCGGCCAATGGCATCGTTGCGGGCAGCACGCGCATCACCCCGGCGATGCTGACGCTGGTCGAGCTCGATCAAACCACCATCGACCACCTCGTCGCACAAGTCCCCGGCGGCGCAGCCAACGTGCAGGACATCTACCCGCTGGCGCCATTGCAGGAAGGCATTCTGTATCACCACGTCAGTGGCGGCGAGGGTGATCCGTATGTCATGCAATCGCATTTCGCCTTTGCCAGCCGTGAGCGTTTTCAGGCGTTTGCCCAAGCGCTGCAAGCGGTGATCGATCGCCATGACATTCTGCGCACCGCTGTGCATTGGGCAGGGCTGGACGCGCCGCTGCAGGTGGTCTGGCGTCGCGCCGAACTGCCGGTGGAAGAGGTGACGTTGCCAGAACCCGCCAGCGACGTGCTGGCGTATCTGCACGAGCGCTTCGACGCCCGGCACTTCCGCCTCGACGTTACCCAGGCGCCGCTGATGCGTCTGGCCCACGCCTGGGATGAAGCCGGGCAACGGGTGATCGCCACGCTGTTGTTCCATCACATGGCCCTCGACCATTCGGCCCTCGACGTGGTGCGCCACGAAATGCGCGCCTGCCTCACCGGGCAGCGTGAACGGCTCGGGCGCCCGGTGCCGTTTCGCAATTACGTGGCGCAGGCGCGTCTGGGCGTCAGCGAAGCCGAGCACGAGGCGTTCTTCCGCGAGATGCTCAGCGACATCGACGAGCCGACGCTGCCTTACGGTTTGCAGGATGTGCAGGGTGACGGCAGTGAAATCGTCGAACTCAGCGTACCGGTCGCGGCACTGTTGGGTCAGCGTCTGCGGGGGCAGGCGCGAACGCTGGGCGTCAGTGTCGCCAGCCTGTTCCACCTCGGCTGGGCGCAGGTGCTGGCCGCGCTCACCGGCAAGCAGCAAGTGGTGTTCGGCACCGTGCTGATGGGCCGCATGCAAGGCGCCGAAGCGATTGACCGGGCGCTGGGGATTTTCATCAACACCTTGCCATTGCGGGTGAACATCGACGGCCAGGATGTGCGCGCGGCGGTCAACGCCACCCACGCCCGGTTGACCACGCTGATGCGTCACGAACACGCACCGCTGGCCCTGGCTCAGCGCTGCAGTCATGTGGTGGCACCGACGCCGCTGTTCAGCACGCTGCTCAATTATCGCCACAGCCACAACGTCGCCACCGCCAGCGCCGAAACCCTCGCGGCGTGGGAAGGCATCAGCACCCTGCATTCCGAAGAACGCACCAACTATCCGCTGACCCTGAGCGTCGATGACCTCGGTGATGCATTCAGCCTGACGCTGCTGGCGAGCACCCAGACCGATCCGCAGCGCATCTGCGATTACCTGCACTGCGCGCTGGAAAACCTCGTGCTCGCGCTGGAGCAGGCGCCGCAGACACCGGTCAATCAATTGCCGATTCTGCCGGCGGCTGAGCTTGAACAGGTGCTGCTCGGCTTCAATGCCACCCAAGTGGATTTTCCGACGGCACAGACCATCCAGCAGCGTTTCGAGGCGCAGGTGGCCGAACGGCCGGACGCGCTGGCGGCAGTGTTTGCCGACGCGCAACTGACCTACGCCGAACTCAACCGTCAGGCCAACGCCCTGGCGCAGCATCTGATCGGTTTGGGCGTGAAACCCGACGACCGTGTCGCCATCGTTGCCCGCCGTGGGCTGGACACCCTGGTCGGGCTGGTGGCGATCCTCAAGGCCGGCGCCGGTTACGTGCCGATTGACCCGGCGCACCCGGCCGAGCGCTTGAACTACCTGCTCGACGACAGCGCGCCAGTCGCCGTACTGACCCAAAGTCATCTGCGCGAGCGACTGCCGGCGCTGGCCGTGCCGGTACTCGAACTCGACCGCTGCAACTGGCCGCAGGGCGTTACCCTTAATCCGCACGTTCCTGGCCTGAATACCGAAAACCTGGCCTACGTGATCTACACCTCCGGCTCCACCGGCCTGCCCAAGGGTGTGATGGTCGAGCATCACACTTTGAGCAATCTGGTCGACTGGCACTGCAACGCGTTCGACCTCTGTGCCGGGCGTCACACCTCAAGCCTCGCCGGGTTCGGTTTCGATGCGATGGCCTGGGAAGTCTGGCCGGCGCTGTGCGTGGGCGCGACCCTGCATCTGGCGCCGACTCACGAGGGCGGCGAAGACATCGATGCCTTGCTCGCGTGGTGGTGCGCGCAGCCGCTGGACGTGAGCTTCCTGCCGACTCCGGTGGCCGAATACGCCTTCAGCCAGAACCTCGAACACCCGACCCTGCGCACGCTGCTGATCGGCGGCGACCGCTTGCGTCAGTTCAATCGCCACCAGCATTTCGACGTGATCAACAACTACGGCCCGACCGAGGCCACAGTGGTCGCGACTTCAGGGCGGGTAGCAAGCGGCGATGCGCTGCACATCGGTAAGCCGCTGAGCAATGCCTCGGTGTACCTGCTCGACGAACAACAGCGCCCGGTGCCGATCGGCGTGGCTGGCGAGCTGTACGTCGGCGGCGCTGGGGTCGCTCGTGGCTACCTGAATCGCCCGGACATGACTGCCGAGCGCTTTCTGCGTGACCCGTTCAGCCGCGCGCCGAACGCACGGATGTACCGCACCGGCGACCTTGCACGCTGGCGCGAGGACGGCAACATCGAGTACCTGGGGCGCAACGATGATCAGGTGAAAATCCGTGGCGTGCGCATCGAGCTGGGCGAGATCGAAACCTGCCTCAACCAGTTGCCGGGCATTCAGGAAGCGGTGTTGCTGGCCCGCGAAGATCAACCCGGCCAGCCGCGCCTGGTGGCCTACTTCACCGAGCAGGCGCAGGTCGAAGCGCTGCCGGTGGGCGAGTTGCGCGCGCAATTGCTCAGCCGTTTGCCCGAATACATGGTGCCGACCGCGTTCGTCAAACTCGCCGCGCTGCCGCTGACCGCCAACGGCAAAGTCGACCGCAAGGCCTTGCCAGCGCCGGATCTGGCGGCGCTGTTCACTCGCGAGTACGCAGCGCCCGAAGGCGAGGTGGAAACCGCGCTGGCGCAGATCTGGGCCGACGTGCTGCAGGTCGAGCGGGTCGGGCGGCAGGATCACTTTTTCGAACTTGGCGGGCATTCGTTGCTGGCGATGCGCATGGTCTCGCAAGTGCGCCAGCGTCTGGGTGTCGAGCTGGCGCTGAGCGATTTGTTCGCCAACGCTGAACTGGCGGCGGTCGCGTCAGTACTGAACGAGGCCGGGCGCTGTGCGCAACCGCAGATCGTGCCGGTCCCGCGTGACGGCGCGTTGCCGCTGTCGTTCGCCCAGCAACGCCTGTGGTTCCTCGCGCAAATGGAAGGCGCCAACACCGCCTACAACATTCCCGTGGCCCTGCGTTTGCGTGGCCGTCTCGATGACGCGGCGCTGCAACGCGCGCTGGCGCGGATCGTCGCCCGGCACGAAACCCTGCGCAGCCGCTTCGCCCAATTCAACGACGAAGCGCAAGTGCTGATTGCCCCGGTGGACACCGGTCTGCTGCTGCGGATTGAAGACCTGCGCCAGCACCCGCAACCCGAGGACACCCTGCAAGCGCTGATTCAGGGCGAAGCCTCCGGACCGTTCGACTTGCAGGACGATCCGTTGATTCGCGGGCGACTGGTACGCCTGGCCGACGATCACCATGTGCTGTTGCTGACCCTGCACCACATCATCTCCGACGGCTGGTCGATGGGTGTTTTGACCCGCGAACTGATGGCGCTGTATCAGGCGTTCAGCCACGGTCAGCCGGATCCGTTGCCGCCGCTGGTGCTGCAATACACCGACTACGCGGTGTGGCAGCGGCGCTGGCTCAGCGGCGAAGTGCTGCAGCGCCAGAGCGAATATTGGCAACAGACCCTCGCCGGTGCCCCGGCGCTGCTGATGCTGCCGACCGATCGGCCGCGCCCAGCGCAGCAGGACTATGCCGGCAGCAGCGTTGCCGTAGTGCTCGACGAACGCTTGAGCGCCGGGCTCAAAGCCTTGGGCCAGCGCCACGGCGTGACCCTGTACATGACGCTGATGAGTGCCTGGGCAATGCTGCTCAGCCGCTTGTCCGGGCAGGCGGAAGTGGTGATCGGTTCGCCGGTGGCCAACCGCACCCGCGCCGAGATCGAAGGCCTGATCGGCATGTTCGTCAACACCCTGGCTCTGCGCATCGACACCTCGGGCGAGCTGAGCGTCGAAGCGCTGCTGGCGCGGGTCAAGGCGCAAACCCTGCAAGCGCAGGCGCATCAGGATCTGCCGTTCGAGCAGGTGGTGGAAATCACCCGGCCGGTGCGCAGCCTGGCGCACAGCCCGTTGTTCCAGACCTTGCTCAGTTGGGATGGCCTCGAAAGCCCGGCGCTGGCCCTCGGCGAACTGACGCTGGAAGGCGTGGCCGAGCCGAGCCACTTCGCCAAGTTCGACCTGTCGCTGAGCCTCAGTGAGTCCAACGGCATCATTCGCGGCTCGCTGGAATATGCCACAGCGTTGTTCGACCAGAGCACGGTCGAGCGCTTCGTCGGTTACTTCCAGCGCCTGTTGCAGGCGATGGTCGCCAACGATCAGGCAGTGCTGGAACAGGCGCCGCTGCTGGCGGAGGAAGAACAGCAGCGCTTGCTGGTCGAGTTCAATGCCACGGAGGTCGATTACAACCTTGATCAGACCATTCACGGCTTGTTCGAAGCGCAAGTGGCGCGCACGCCTTGGGCACCAGCGGTGGTCGCTGATGAACAGCAACTGACTTATGCCGAAATCAACGCCCGGGCCAATCAACTGGCGCGGCATCTGCGTGAGTTGGGCGTAGGGCCGGATGCACGGGTGGCAATCTGCGTCGAGCGCGGTCTGGATATGGTGGTCGGGCTGCTGGCGATCCTCAAGGCCGGCGGCGGTTATGTGCCGTTGGACCCGGCGTATCCGCTGGAGCGTCTGGCGTACATGCTGGAAGACAGCGCGCCGCTGGCGGTGCTGGTGCAGGGAACCACGCGTTCGTTGCTCGGTGACGTTTCGGTGCCGGTGATCGATCTGGATCAGCCGCACTGGCAATCGCTGCCTGCCGACAACCTTTCAGTAGCCGAACTGACCCCGCAGCACACCGCTTACGTGATCTACACCTCCGGTTCCACTGGCCAGCCGAAAGGCGTGATCAACGAACACAGCGGGGTGGTAAACCGCTTGCTGTGGATGCAGGACGCCTATCAACTGACCTCCAGCGACACGGTGTTGCAGAAGACCCCGTTCAGCTTCGACGTCTCGGTTTGGGAGTTCTTCTGGCCGTTGATGACCGGCGCTCGATTGGTCATGGCCCGGCCCGAGGGGCACAAGGATCCGCTGTATCTCAGCGAAATCATCGAGCGCGAGCACATCACCACGCTGCACTTTGTACCGTCGATGCTCGATGTGTTTCTCGCCCACGGTGACAGCGCACGTTGCAGCAGTCTGCGGCAAGTCATGTGCAGCGGCGAAGCGTTGCCGGGCAGTGTGGTGCGGCGCTTCAAGCAGCAACTGCCGGGCAGCCAATTGCACAACCTCTACGGCCCGACCGAAGCCGCGGTGGACGTCACCGCGTGGAACTGCGCCGGACCGCTGGAAAGCACCCCGGACAACACGCCAATCGGCAAACCGATCGCCAACACCCGCATGTACATCCTCGGTGCCCAGCAGCAACCAGTGCCGCACGGTGTGGTCGGCGAGCTGTACATCGGTGGCGTGCAGGTGGCGCGCGGTTATCTGAATCGCCCGGAACTGAACGCCGAACGCTTCCTCAACGATCCGTTCCAGTCCAATGGGCGGATGTACCGCACCGGCGACGTCGCCCGCTATCTGCCGGACGGCAATATCGAATACCTGGGCCGTAACGATGATCAGGTGAAGATCCGTGGTTTGCGCATTGAGCTTGGCGAGATTCAAGCGCGCCTGACCCAGGTCGACGGCATTCAGGAAGCCGCCATACTGGCCCGCGAAGATGCATCCGGCGACAAGCGTCTGGTGGCGTACTACACCGGGGCACGTTTGGAAATCGACGTGCTGCGCAGTCATCTGCTGGAGCACCTGCCGGACTACATGGTGCCCGCCGTGTTCGTGCATCTGGATGCATTGCCGCTGAGCCCCAACGGCAAACTCGACCGCAAGGCGCTGCCGGCCCCCGATCTGACGGCGCTGACCGCCCGCGAATATGAAGCACCGGTCGGCGAAGTGGAAATCGCTCTCGCCCAGCTCTGGGCTGAACTGCTCAAGGTTGAGCGGGTAGGCCGCCACGACCATTTCTTCGAACTCGGTGGCCATTCGCTGCTGGCGGTGAATCTGGTGGCAAAAATGCGTCGTGCCGGCCTGAGCGCCGACATTCGCGTGCTGTTCAACCAGCCGACTCTCGCCGCACTGGCCGCTGCCGTCGGCGGTGAACCGCAGACCGAAGTCTCGGCCAACCTCATCCCGGCGGACTGCACGCGCATCACTCCCGAGCTGCTGCCACTGGTGGCGCTCGACCAGCCGAGCATTGACCGCATCGTCACCAGCATCCCCGGCGGCGTGGCCAACGTGCAGGATATTTACCCGCTGGCGCCTTTGCAGACCGGCATCCTCTTTCATCACCTGTCCGCCGCGCAGGGCGATCCGTATGTGTTGCAGGCGCAGTTCGCGTTTGCTGACGAGCAACGCCTTGACGCTTTCACCCAGGCCTTGCAGAACGTAATCCAGCGCCACGACATCCTGCGCACTTCGCTGTTCTGGGACGGGCTGCAAGACCCGGTGCAAGTGGTCTGGCGCACGGCGCCGCTGGCCTGCGAAGCGCTGGAACTGAATGACGCGGACGGCGATGTGCTGGAGCAATTGCGCCGCCGCTTCGACGCCGCGCAGTACCGCATGGCCGTCAATCAGGCGCCGCTGATGCGCGTGGTGCATGCGTGGGACGCCGCCCATCAGCGGGTGGTGGCGTTGTTGCTGTTTCATCACCTGGTGATGGACCACGTGGCGCTGGAGGTGCTGCAACACGAGATGCAGGCGTTCCTCAGCGGCCAGCCGCAGCGTCTGGCCGAGCCGGTGCCGTATCGCAATTATGTGGCGCATACCCTGTCGGCGATGAGCGATCAGCATCACGAAGATTTCTTCCGCGAGATGCTGGGTGATATCAGCGAACCGAGCGCGCCGTACGGCCTGCACAGCATTGCCGAGGGCCACGCCGCAGACGCACGCCGGGTACTCGACCTCGATCTGAGTCGGCGTGTCAGGGCCAAGGCCCGACGGCTGGGGATCAGCGCCGCGAGCCTGATGCATCTGGCCTGGGCACAGGTGCTGGGAAAACTCTCCGGGCGTGAGGAAGTGGTGTTCGGCACCGTGTTGCTGGGGCGGTTGCAGGCGGGCGAGGGCGCCGAGCGCGCGCTGGGGGTGTTCATCAACACCTTGCCGCTGCGCGTCGATCTCGGGCAACGCTCGGCGCAGGAAGCCGCGCTCGCCACCCACCAACAGTTGAACGCGCTGCTGCACCATGAGCATGCGCAATTGGCACTGGCCCAGCGTTGCAGTGGCATGCCCGCCGGCACGCCGTTGTTCAGCACGCTGTTCAACTATCGCCACAGCGTCGCTGCCGGCACGCCTTCCGCGGAGGCGGCGAACGCGTGGCACGGCATGCAACTGCTCAATACCCAGGAGCACACCAACTACCAGTTGAGCGTGAGTGTCGATGACCTCGGCGAAGGTTTCGGCTTCACCGCACTGGCTGCCCCCGGCATTGATCCCGCACGCATCTGCGAGTACCTGCAACGGGCGGTGAGCAACCTGCTGCTGGCACTGGAACAGACCCCGCAACTGAGCGTTGACCAGGTGTCGATCCTGGCGCCAGACGAACGTCGGCAATTGCTGGTCGAGTTCAACGCCACCGAGCGGGAATACCCGCATGCGCTGACCGTGCACGCCTTGTTCGAAAGGCAAGTGGCGGCAGATCCGCACGCCATCGCTGTGGTGCATGGCGGGCAAACCTCGAGTTATGCCGATTTGAATGATCGGGCCAACCTCTTGGCCCACTACTTGATCGCCCAAGGCGTGCGGCCAGGCGACCACGTGGCGATCCTGCTGCCGCGCTCGCTGCAGCTGTTGGTCGCGCAGCTGGCGATTGCCAAATGCGCGGCGGCCTATGTGCCGCTGGACATCAACGCGCCGAGCGAGCGTCAGGCATTCATGCTCGAGGACAGCCGCGCCGTGGCGTTGCTGACCCTGCGTGGCGAAAACATCGACTATCCACTGCAGCGCATCGATCTGGATGCCCTGACGCTGAACGACCAGCCTGCGCACAACCCGAACCTGGCGCAGTCCTCGGAAGCGCTGGCGTACATCATGTACACCTCCGGTTCCACCGGCACGCCGAAGGGTGTGATGGTGCCGCACCGTGGCATCGCTCGTCTGGTGCTGAACAACGGTTACGCCGATTTCAACCCGCAGGATCGCGTGGCGTTTGCCTCCAACCCGGCGTTCGACGCCAGCACCATGGACATCTGGGGGCCATTGCTCAACGGCGGGCGCGTGGTGGTGATCGATCACCAGACCCTGCTGGATCCAAACGCATTCGGCCATGAGTTGAACGCCAGCGGCGCGACAATCCTGTTTGTCACCACCGCGCTGTTCAACCAGTACGTGCAACTGATTCCGCAGGCCCTGAAAGGCTTGCGCATGGTTCTGTGCGGCGGTGAACGCGGCGATCCGGCCAGCTTCCGCCGCTTGCGGGCCGAGGCGCCGCAACTGCGCATCGTGCATTGCTACGGCCCGACCGAAACCACCACTTACGCCACCACGTTTGAAGTGCACGAAGTGGCGGAAAACGCCGAAAGCGTGCCGATTGGCGGGCCGATCTCCAACACCCAGGTGTATGTGCTCGACGCGCATCAGCAGCCGGTGCCGATGGGCGTGACCGGCGAGTTGTACATTGGCGGGCAGGGCGTGGCGCTGGGTTATCTGAACCGCGCCGATCTGACCGCCGAGAAGTTCCTGCGTGATCCGTTCAGCGACCGACCGGGCGCGCTGCTGTATCGCACCGGCGACCTAGCGCGCTGGCTGGCGCCGGGGCAGCTCGATTGCATCGGGCGCAATGACGATCAAGTGAAAATCCGTGGTTTCCGCATCGAACTCGGCGAGATCGAAAATCGTCTGCTGGGCTATCCGGGGATCAACGAAGCGGTGGTGCTCGCCCGGCGCGATGGTCAGGAACCGTTGCGGCTGGTGGCCTACTACACCGCGCACGACGGCGCGCTGGAACTCGCCGACCTGCGTGAGCATGTGCAGGCGCAGTTGCCGGAATACATGGTGCCGAGTGCCTGGGTGCAGCTCGATGCCTTGCCGTTGACCAACAACGGCAAGGTCGATCGCAAAGCCTTGCCCGAACCGGATGCTGCGGCGTTGATCACCCGCGAATACGTTGCGCCACAGGGTGAACTGGAAATTGCATTGGCGCAGATCTGGGCCGAGACCCTGCAAGTCGAGCAGATCGGCCGCCACGATCACTTCTTCGAACTCGGCGGGCATTCGTTGCTGGCGATGCGCATGCTGTCGCAGGTGCGTCAGCGTCTCGGCGTCGAACTGCCCCTGAGCGAGTTGTTTGCCGATCCGCATCTCAGTGCGGTGGCCGAGGTGCTGAACCGCGCCGGGCGCAGCACGCTGCCAGAGATCGTCGCGGCGGCGCCGGATCAAGCGCTGCCGCTGTCCTTCGCCCAGCAACGCCTGTGGTTCCTCGCGCAGATGGAGGGCGGTAACTCGGCGTACAACATTCCGCTTGGCCTGCGCCTGCGCGGGCGGCTCGATGTCGAAGCTTTGCAGCGCGCACTGACGCAGATCGTTGCGCGACACGAAACGCTGCGCAGCCGTTTCGTCAGCGTCGACGATCAGGCGCAGGTGACAATTGCACCGGTCGACAGCGGCCTGCTGTTGCAGGTGGAAGACCTGCGCCAGGATCCACAGGCCGAAGCCACTGTACAGGCGCGTCTCGCGCAGGAAGCCGCGACTGCCTTCGATTTGCAGCACGATCCGCTGATTCGCGGACACCTGCTGCGTCTCGCTGACGATCATCATGTGCTGCTGCTGACCGTGCATCACATCGTCGCCGATGGCTGGTCGATGGGCGTGCTGACCCGTGAGCTGATGGCGTTGTATCAGGCCTTCAGTCACGGTCAGCCGGATCCATTGCCGCCGTTGACCCTGCAATACGGCGACTACGCCGTGTGGCAGCGGCGCTGGCTCAGCGGTGAAGTGTTGCAGCGGCAAAGTGATTACTGGCAGCAGACCCTCGACGGTGCGCCGGCGTTGCTGACCCTGCCCACCGACCGTCCGCGTCCGGTACAGCAAGACTTCGCCGGCAGCAGCGTCGAAGTGCGGCTCGATGAGCGTCTGAGTGCCGGGCTCAAAGCTTTGAGTCAGCGTCACGGCGTGACCCTGTTCATGACCCTGATGAGTGCCTGGTCGCTGTTGCTGAGTCGTTTGTCCGGGCAGTCCGACGTGGTGATCGGCTCGCCGGTGGCCAACCGCAGCCGGGCCGAGATCGAAGGCCTGATCGGCATGTTCGTCAACACCCTGGCCCTGCGCATCGACACCTCGGGTGAACCGAGCGTGGCCACGCTGCTGGCACGGGTCAAGGCGCGCACGCTGGAGGCGCAGGCGCATCAGGATCTGCCGTTCGAGCAAGTGGTGGAAATCGCCCGGCCGGCGCGCAGTCTGGCGCACAGCCCGTTGTTCCAGAGCTCGCTGAGCTGGGACAGCAGCGTCGGGCCGAACCTGGCGCTGGGCGATCTGCGCCTCGAAGGCGTGGCCGCGCCGGGCCGGGTGGCCAAATTCGACCTGACCCTGACCCTGGGTGAGGTCAACGGGGTGATTCGCGGCTCGCTGGAATACGCCACGGCGTTGTTCGATCAAGCGACCGTCGAGCGTTATGTCGGTTATCTGCAGCGCTTGCTGGCGGCGATGGTCAACGATGAGCAGACCGTGCTGGAGCGGGTGCCGTTACTCGCCGAGTCTGAGCGTCAGCGCTTGCTCTACGAGTTCAACGCCACGGCGCGCGAGTATCCACAAACCCTGACCGTGCACGGGATTTTCCAGCAGCAGGCAGCGGCGCATCCCAAAGCGGTGGCGGCGGTGCATGGCGAGCATTCGCTGAGCTACTTCGAGCTGAACGCCCAGGCCAATCGTCTGGCGCATCACTTGCTCAGCCAGGGCGTGCAGCCCGGCGACCACGTGGCGATCCTGTTGCCGCGTTCGCTGGAATTGCTGGTGGCGCAACTGGCGATTGCCAAGTGCGCGGCGGCCTATGTGCCGCTGGACATCAATGCCCCGAGCGAGCGTCAGGCGTTCATGGTCGAGGACTGTCAGGCAGCGGCGTTGCTGACCCTCAGCCGTGAAGTCATCGACTACGCTGCGCCACGCATCGACCTCGACCGCTTGACCCTCAGCGGCCAACCCACGCACAACCCGAACCTGGCGCAGTCCTCGCAGGCGCTGGCGTACATCATGTACACCTCCGGCTCCACCGGCACGCCGAAAGGCGTGATGGTCCCGCACCGCGCCATCGGCCGCCTGGTGCTGAACAACGGTTATGCCGATTTCAACCCGCAGGATCGCGTGGTGTTCGCCTCCAATCCGGCGTTCGACGCCAGCACCATGGACATCTGGGGGCCGCTGCTCAACGGCGGGCGCGTGGTGGTGATCGATCACCAGACCTTGCTTGATCCAAACGCGTTCGGCCATGAGTTGAGCGCAACCGGGGCAACGGTGCTGTTCGTCACCACTGCGCTGTTCAATCAGTATGTGCAGCTGATTCCGCAGGCGCTGAAAGGCTTGCGCATTCTGTTGTGTGGCGGTGAGCGCGGTGACCCGGCGGCGTTCCGTCGACTGCTGGCCGAGGCGCCGGCGCTGCGCATCGTGCATTGCTACGGTCCGACCGAAACCACCACTTACGCCACCACCTTCGAAGTGCGTGAAGTGGCGGAAAACGCCGAGAGCGTGCCGATTGGCGCGCCGATCTCCAACACTCAGGTGTACGTGCTCGACGCGCATCAGCAACCGGTGCCGATGGGCGTGACCGGCGAGTTGTACATCGGCGGGCAGGGCGTGGCGCTGGGTTATCTGAATCGCGCCGATCTGACCGCCGAGAAGTTCCTGCGCGATCCGTTCAGCGAGCAGCCGGGTGCGTTGCTTTATCGCACCGGCGACCTCGCACGCTGGCTGGCACCGGGGCAGCTCGATTGCATCGGGCGCAATGACGATCAGGTGAAGATTCGCGGTTTCCGTATCGAGCTGGGCGAAATCGAAAACCGCCTGCTCAACTGCCAGGGGATCAAGGAGGCCGTGGTGCTGGCGCGCCGCGATGGTCAGGACATCACGCGTCTGGTGGCGTACTACACCGCGCACGCCGGGCGCCTGGACAGCGCCGATCTGCACGCGCAGTTGCTGGCGCGACTGCCGGAATACATGGTGCCGAGCGCGTGGGTGCAACTGGATGTGCTGCCGTTGAACAACAACGGCAAGGTCGACCGCAAGGCGCTGCCGGCGCCGACGCAGGCAGCGCTGCTCAGTCGGGTGTATGTGGCGCCGATCTCGGCGCTGGAAGACCATTTGGCGCGGATCTGGGCTGGCTTGCTGCAGCTCGAACAGGTCGGTCGTCACGACAACTTCTTCGAACTGGGCGGGCATTCGTTGCTGGCGATGCGCATGCTGTCGCAAGTGCGCCAGCAGTTGGGTGTCGAGCTGACACTCGCCGAGCTGTTCGCCAACCCCGAGCTGGCCGCGGTCGCCGAGGTGCTGAGCCGGGCGGGGCGCAGCACCTTGCCGGAGATTTTGCCGGCACCGCGTGATCAGCTATTGCCGCTGTCCTTCGCCCAGCAACGCCTGTGGTTCCTGGCGCAGATGGACGGCGGCCACAGCGCCTACAACATCCCGGTCGGTCTGCGCCTGCGCGGTCGGCTGGATGAAGACGCGCTGCAACGGGCACTGGCACGCATCGTTGAGCGTCACGAAACCCTGCGCAGCCGCTTCAGCCAGATCGACGAGCAGCCGCAGGTGCTGATTTTGCCGGCGGAGAGCAGTTTGCTGCTGGCGGTAGAAGACCTGCGTCAGCACCCGCAGGCTGACAACGCCTTGCGTGGCCTGATCGAGGAACAGGCCTGCGCCTCGTTCAATCTGCAGCACGATGCGCTGCTGCGCGGACGTCTGGTGCGTCTGGCTGATGATCATCATGTGCTGTTGCTGACGCTGCACCACATCATCGCTGATGGCTGGTCGATGGGCGTGCTGACCCGCGAGCTGGCGGCGCTGTATCAGGCGTTCAGCCGTGGCGAAGACGATCCGCTGCCGCCGCTGGCGCTGCAATACACCGACTACGCAGTGTGGCAACGGCGCTGGCTCAGCGGCGAGGTGCTGCAGCGTCAAAGCGATTACTGGCAGCAGACCCTGGCCGGCGCGCCGGCCTTGCTGACCCTGCCCACTGACCGCCCGCGACCGCCACAGCAGGACTATTCCGGCAGCCGCGTCGACCTGCTGCTCGATGAACAGTTGAGCGCCGGTTTGAAAGCCTTGTGTCAGCGTCGCGCGGTGACGCCGTACATGGTGATCATGAGCGCCTGGGCGATGTTGCTCAGCCGTTTGTCCGGGCAGGACGACGTGGTGATCGGCTCGCCGGTGGCCAACCGCACCCGCGCCGAAATCGAAGGCCTGATCGGCATGTTCGTCAACACCCTGGCGCTGCGCATCGATACCTCGGGCGAGCCAAGCGGCGAGGCGCTGCTGGCGCGGGTCAAAACGCAGACTCTGGAAGCTCAGGCGCATCAGGATCTGCCGTTCGAGCAAGTGGTGGACATCAGCAAACCGCTGCGCAGCCTGTCGCACAGCGCGTTGTTCCAGACCATGCTCAGTTGGGACAACAACGACGACCCGAGCCTGACCCTCGGCGACCTGACCCTGGAAGGGGTGGCCGGTGACAGCCACTTTGTGAAATTCGACCTGTCACTGAGCCTCGGCGATTCGCCCGACGGCATTCGCGGTTCGTTGCGCTACGCCACGGCCTTGTTCGATGAGGCGACGGTGCAGCGTTTCGTCGGCTATTTCCAGCGGCTGCTGGCGGCGTTGGTCAACGATGATCAGGCGGTGCTTGCGCAAGTGCCGTTGCTGGCACCGCAGGACCAGCAACGCTTGCTGGTCGACTTCAATGCCAGCGAGGTCGACTGCCCACTTGAGCAGCCGTTGCACACGCTGTTCGAAGCGCAAGTGCGGCGCAAACCGGACGCTGTCGCGCTGCAATCAGAGCAGGGAAACCTGACCTATCGCGAGCTCAATCAGCGCGCCAATCGTCTGGCTCAGCACCTGCGTGCGCAAGGTGTGCAGCCGGATGCACGGGTGGCGATCTGCGTCGAGCGCGGGCTGGATCTGGTGGTCGGTCTGCTCGGCATTCTCAAGGCCGGTGGCGCCTATGTGCCGCTGGATCCGAGCTACCCGACGGAACGCCTGGCGTACATGCTCAAGGACAGCGCGCCGACCGCGGTGCTGGTGCAGACCGCTACTCGCGGGTTGTTCGATGAAGCGACCGCCACGGTGATCGACCTTGACCGCAGTACCTGGCAGCACCTGCCGGATCACGATTCGCCAGTGCCGGGCCTCAGCGCCTCCAACCTTGCGTACATGATCTACACCTCGGGCTCTACCGGATTGCCGAAAGGCGTGATGATCGAGCATCGCAGCGCCTGCAACATGGTGCACTGGGGCTCGCAGATTTCGCCGCCGACCGAACACGGCGCGCTGCTGCAAAAAGCGCCGTTCAGCTTCGACAGTTCGGTGTGGGAGATTTTCTGGCCGCTGTGTTCCGGGATGCGTCTGGTGCTGGCGCGACCGGACGGCAACCGCGATTCGGCGTATGTGGTGCAGACCATTCGCGAGCATCAGGTGACGGTGGTCAAGTTCGTCCCGGCGCTGTTGCAGCAGTTCGTCGAGCAGGACGGTGTCGAGCAATGCACCAGCCTGACCGATGTGCTCAATGGTGGCGGCGAACTCAGCGCGGCGCTGGCCCGCCAAGTGCGCGATCGCCTGCCGTGGGTGCGGTTGCACAACGTCTATGGCCCGACTGAAACCACGGTGGACAGCACGGGCTGGACGCTGGAACCGGACATGCCGGTACCGGACAGCGTGGTGCCAATCGGCAAAGCGTTGAGCAATACCCGCCTGTACGTGCTCGATGCGTACGGTCAACCGGTGCCGCAAGGTGTCAGCGGTGAGTTGCACATTGGCGGCGTCGGCGTGGCGCGTGGTTATCACGGCTTGCCGGAGATGCAGGCCGAGCGCTTCATCGACAGCCCGTTTGTACCGGGGGATCGCCTGTACCGCACAGGAGATCTGGCGCGTTACAACAACCATGGCGAGCTGGAATTCCTCGGCCGCAACGACTTCCAGATCAAGCTGCGTGGCCTGCGTCTGGAGCCGGGGGAAATCGAGGCACGGCTGATCGAGCATCCGGCGATCCGCCAAGCGGTGGTGATGGTCCGCGATGAGCGTCTGGTGGCCTGGTACAGCTTGCGCTCGGGCGTAGAAGCACCGAGTCTTGAGACGTTGCGCAGCCATGTGCTGGAGCGCTTGCCGGAGTACATGGTGCCGGGTGCGTTTGTGCTGCTCGACGCGTTGCCGCTGACACCGAACGACAAGATCGACCGCAAGGCCCTGCCGGAACCGGGGGCAGACGCCGTTATCAATCGCCCATACGTGGCGCCACAGGGTGAAGTCGAAACCGCGCTGGCGCAGATCTGGGCTGAAGTCCTCGGCGTCGAACAGGTCGGACGGCACGACAACTTCTTCGAACTGGGCGGGCATTCGTTGCTGGCGGTGAAGCTGGTCAATCTGCTGCAACGGGCCGGCCTGCCGCTGTCGCTGGCCGAACTGTTCCAGCATCCGAGCATCGAGTCTGCCGCCGCGCTGCTCAGTCAGGGCGAGGCGCTCACTCAGCCTGACGGGCTGGTCCTCGTGCGCGGCGGGACGCACGGTACGCCGCTGTTCCTGCTGCATGAGTTCAGCGGCCGCGACGTGTACTTCCCGACCCTGGCCCAGCACATCGGTGGCGAGTTCCCGATTTACGGCCTGCCCGGTGTGCCGCTGGGGCAAGCGCAATTGCGCACGCTGGAGTGCATGGCGCAGCGCATGGTCGGGATCATCCGTGCGGTACAGCCGCATGGGCCATATCGTCTGGCAGGTTGGTCGTTCGGCGGGGTGCTGGCGCATGAGGTCGCCCAGCAATTGCTCGGCCTTGATGAGCCGGTGGAATTCATCGGCATGCTCGACAGCTACGCACCGAATCCGTTGGCTCAGGACAAGGCCATGTGGAGCGGCGAGGGCTTGGACAAGCGCCAGTTGCTTGGCCATTGCCGTGGGCGTTCGCTGATGCTCGGTGCCGAAAGCGAGGCGGCGCTGGCAGCGGTGCAAGTACTGGAAGCGCAAGTCGCACAACTGGATTTTCCCGAGCTGTTCCAGCGCTGTCAGGCGCAGCAACTGACCGATCCGGAACTGGCCACGGTCAGTGCGGCGGACGCTTGGCACTACTTTGATCGCGAAGCGGCGCATCGTCTGGCGCTGGCGCATTATCGGGTCAGCCCGGCGAGTCAGCCGATCCACCTGTTCCGGGCCCAGGAGTTGATGGACGGCCAGTCGATGCCGAGCCCGACGCGCGGCTGGGAAGAGCGCTTCGATATTGGCTTGCTGCACTGCATCGAAATCCCCGGCGATCACCGGACGATGATGAAGCACCCGCACATTCAGGCACTCGGCCAGGCGATTACCCAAGCGCTGGAAACCCTGGTGACGCCGGAACCGGCGCTGTATCAACCGCTGCTGACGATTCAGACCGGGCAGCCGGGGCATGCGCCGATTTTCTGCGTGCCGGGGGCGGGAGACAGTGTCACCGGATTCATTCACCTGACCGAGGCGATCGGCCCGGAATGGCCGATCATCGGTCTGCAACCGCGCGGGCTGGACGGCGTCAGCGTGCCGCACAGCGCGGTCGAAGCCGCTGCGGCGTTCTACCTGCAGGCCATCGAGCAGATTCACCCGCAGGGGCCGCTGCACCTGATCGGCCATTCGTTCGGCGGCTGGGTCGCGCATGCCATGGCCGCGCAGTTGCAGGCCGCCGGGCGCGAGGTGGCTTCGCTGACGTTGATCGACAGCGAGGCGCCGGGCGGTGACGGCACGGCGGGCAAACCGTACACGGCCACTGCCGCGCTGCAACGGCTGATCGACACCCTGCAATTGTCCTGTGGCAAGTCGCTGGGCATCGATCCTGCGACCTTCGCCAACGCCGACGACAGCACGCAATTGCGCCTGCTGCACGACGGCATGGTGCGCGCCGGGGTGTTGTCGGAGCGGGCGGCGCCGACTGCGATGCATGGCCCGGCCCGCACCTTCGCCAGCGCCTTGCGCACGGTCTATCAACCGCGTCTGGCCTATACCGGGCCGGTGCGGCTGGTGCTGGTCGATGACCCGACGCTGGACGAGTGGGGCAATCAGCGCGAACACGCGGCGGTGCTCGAAGGCTGGCAGCGGCAGGTCAGCGATCTGGCGGTGTGGTACGGGCCGGGCAACCACTTCACGATTCTCAAGGCGCCCAACGTCTTCAGTTTCGCCGCGTGGTGGCATGACGGTCTGGCGCTGGCGGTCGGCGAAGTGCTGTCCTGAGTGTGTTTTTTCTATCAAGACCCGGCCGCTGGCCGGGTTCATCCCTGAACGGACTTGTGGTTATTTATGGAAAAGTCGAAGTTGCGCAAAGTCGGTATGGGGTTGGCGTTGGCGGCGGTGGCCGGTCTGGTGCTGTACACGGTGCAGGCACCGGCCGAAGCACCGAAATACCAGACCGCCCCGGTCGAACGCTCGGATATCGAAAACACTGTGCTCGCCACCGGTTTGCTCGAAGGCGTCAAACAGGTGGACGTCGGCGCTCAGGTGTCGGGGCAGTTGAAGTCGCTCAAGGTCAAGGTTGGCGACAAGGTGAAGAAGGGCCAGTGGCTGGCCGAGATCGATCCGCTGGTGCTGCAGAACACTCTGCGTCAGGCGCAGGTCGATGAGGAAAACCTGCAGGCGCAAAAGCGCGCCACGCAGGCCCAGCTCAAACAGACCAAAGCGATCTACGAACGCTATCAGAACCTGCAGGAAGACGCGTCGATCTCGCGTCAGGATTTCGAAACCGCGCAATCGGACTACGAGGTGCAGCAGGCTAATCTGCTGTCGCTGGACGCGCAGATCAAGAGCGCGCACATCCAGATCGACACCGCCAAGGTCAACCTCGCGTACACGCGAATCGTCGCGCCGATCGATGGCGACGTGGTCGGCATCGTCACCCAGGAAGGCCAGACCGTGATCGCCAACCAGTTGGCGCCGATCCTGCTGAAACTGGCGGATCTGGACACCATGACCATCAAGGCCCAGGTGTCGGAGGCCGACGTGATTCATATCGCGCCGGGGCAGCAGGTGTATTTCACCATCCTCGGCGAGGACAAACGCTATTACGGCAAGCTGCGTGGCACGGAGCCTGCGCCGCAAAACTTCCTCGAAACGCCGCCGGCCGGCACCCCCAAACAAAACACCGCGGTGTTCTACAACGCGCTGTTCGAAGTGCCCAATCCCGACCATCGCTTGCGCATCTCGATGACCGCGCAAGTGCGCATCGTCCTCGATACCGCGCAATCGGTGCTGACCGTGCCGGTGGCCGCGCTTGGGCCGCGCAACGCCGATGGCAGTTTTCCGGTGCGAGTGCTGGACGCCAAGGGCCAGGCGCAGTCGCGCAACGTGCAGACCGGGATCAACAACAACGTCAAAGTGCAGATCAATCAGGGCCTCAGCGAAGGCGAGCGGGTGGTGATCGGTGATCCGTTGCCCGCCGTGGCGGGGGCTTGAGCATGACGCAAGCGTTGCTGCAATTGACCGGCATCACCCGCAGTTTCACCGCCGGCGACCGCGAATTTCTCGCGCTGAAGGACATCAACCTGACGATCAATGCCGGAGAAATGGTGGCGATCATCGGCGCCTCCGGTTCCGGCAAATCAACCCTGATGAACATCCTCGGCTGTCTCGATTACGCCACTGCCGGCAGCTACAAGATCAACGGCCAGGAGACCCGCGACCTCGACGATCAGGCGCTGGCCGAACTGCGCCGCGATTACTTCGGTTTCATCTTCCAGCGCTATCATTTGCTGCCGCACCTGAGCGCGATGCACAACGTCGAGATGCCGGCAATCTACGCTGGCATCCCCGCGCCACAACGCCACGCCCGTGCCCGCGAATTGCTGGCGCGGCTGGGCCTTGATGGGCACCTCACGCACCGGCCGAGCCAGCTCTCCGGCGGTCAGCAGCAACGGGTGAGTATCGCCCGGGCCTTGATGAACGGCGGCGAGGTGATCCTCGCCGACGAACCCACCGGCGCTCTCGACACCGCCAGCGGCAAGGAAGTGATGCGCATCCTGCTGGAACTGCACGCGGCCGGGCACACGGTGATTCTGGTGACCCACGACCCGAAAGTCGCGGCCAACGCCGAACGCATCATCGAAGTCAGTGACGGTGAAATCCTCAGCGACCGCCTCAACCAGCGTGACACCGGGCAACTGCCGGGCGCGGACGACGTACCGGCCAAACCACCGGCGACACGCCGTCTGGTCGCCAGCCTGGGCCTGTTCAAGGAAGCCTTCAACATGGCCTGGGTGGCGCTGATTTCGCACCGTATGCGCACCTTGCTGACCATGCTCGGGATCGTCATCGGCATCACCTCGGTGGTGTCGATTTCGGCGATCGGCGAGGGCGCGAAAAACTACGTGCTCAAGGACATTTCGGCGATCGGCAGCAACACCATCGATATCTATTCCGGCAGCAGTTTCGGTGACAAACGCGCCGCGTCGATCGAGACGCTGGTGCCGGCCGACGTCACCGCGCTGAATCAGCTGTATTACGTCGACAGCGCCACCCCGGTGGTCGGCCGCAGCATGCTCCTGCGTTACCGCAACATCGACCTCGACGCGCAGATCAACGGCGTCAGCGACCAGTACTTTCAGGTGCGCGGGATCAAACTGGAGGCGGGCATCACCTTCAGCGAAAGCGATGCGCGGCGCCAGGCGCAGGTGGTGGTAATCGACTACAACACCCGGCATCGGCTGTTCGGCGAGGGCGTCGATCCGCTGGGCCAGGTGATCCTGATTGGCAACCTGCCATGCACGGTGATCGGCGTGGCCGCCGAGAACAAGAACCTGTTTGCCTCGGGCAAAACCCTCAACGTCTGGGTGCCCTACGAAACCGCCGCCGGGCGTATCCTGGGCCAACGTTTTCTCGACAGCATCAGCGTACGGATCAAGGACGGCCAGTCGAGCAAAGTCGTGGAAAATCACGTCACCCAATTGATGCTGCAACGCCACGGCATCAAGGACTTCTACACCAACAACCTCGACAGCGTGATGCAGACCGTGCAGAAAACCAGCCGCTCGCTGGCCTTGCTGCTGTCGCTGATCGCGGTGATTTCGCTGGTGGTCGGCGGCATCGGCGTGATGAACATCATGCTGGTGTCGGTGACCGAGCGCACGCGGGAGATCGGCATTCGCATGGCGGTCGGCGCGCGCCAGTCGGACATTCGTCAGCAGTTTCTGGTGGAAGCGGTGATGGTCTGCCTGCTCGGCGGGGCGATCGGCATCTCGTTGTCGTATGCCATCGGTCACCTGTTTTCGCTGTTCATCAAGGAATGGGAAATGGTCTTCTCCATGGCCTCGGTGGTGACGGCAGTGATCTGCTCGACGCTGATCGGCATCGTCTTCGGCTTCGTCCCCGCGCGCAATGCATCGCGCCTCGATCCGATCGAGGCGCTGGCGCGGGACTGATTGCCGAAGCTGATTGGCCGGGCTAGTGCCTGAAGTGCACAAATCAAAAGGGACGGGTCACGAACCCGTCCCTGTTTTTCGTCCTCATTCCAACTGTGGGAGCGAGCTTGCTCGCGAAAGCGGCCTCACAGCCGACCAATCCCTGACTGAATGCACTCGGTCAAATTGTGGGAGCTGGCTTGCCAGCGATGGCGGCCTACCAGCCGACCAACCTCCCACCTGAATGCACGCATTCCAACTGTGGGAGCGGCGGTGCGACGATTCGACTTGCTCGCGAAAGCGGCCTGCCAGACAACATCAAAACAACAGAGCAGACCCCGCACATAAACGCACCCCTGCAACCACGTTTAAAGTACACGAACCGTTACGCCATAACGGCTACAACGCCTTGCGCCGTTACCTACGCGTACGCCAGAATCCGCCGGCTTACACGGCTATGGGCCGGGCTATATCGTTTCCCTGTCACTGAAATCAGTGATCGGGTTTGGTAGCCCGTTTCTAAGTGTGATGGCGACACCGTGTGCAGTTCCTTTTCGGGGACTCGATTTTATGGTGGCCATGCGTGGGGCTCCTTCGGGAGCGCCGGGTTTTCCTGCTTAGACCGGTCTACCAACCCGCGTATGGCCGCCACCCTCGTTTGGTAGCGAGAGTGATGGCTCCTTACTTTTGCTAAGCAGGAGCTTCATCCATGTTCAAAGCCACACCCAACCCCCCGGACACCTCGATCCCGTACGACCCAGCCCTCGACCCGCAGAAGATAAAAGCGGCAACCGACCGCGCCATCAACTTCTACCTCAACCCCGGCGCCCTGAAGATCTCGATCCCTTCAGCCTCGTCACGCCAGTCGAACAGAATCTTCCTCATCGACCCCGAGGTGGATGAAGAAACCGTGCTCGTCGAAGCCTGTGAATCCCTGGCCGCCGCCAGTGACATGGCCCGAGATATCGGCGACACCGTCGACCACTCACAGCGCCGGGCGATGCTGATGCTGCATCAGGTAATCATGCTCAGTGAACTGATGGTCAACCGAATACTGGACGGCCGACGCATCCCGAACTAATCACGCGGTCCCCCGTGTAGGAGCTGCCGAAGGCTGCGATCTTTTGATCTTGTTTTTCAAGATCAAGATCAAGATCAAGATCAAAAGATCGCAGCCTGCGGCAGCTCCTACAGGTCATCATTCATTCAAAGTACCTCGATCGGAGTTCCAGCTGATGCCCGAAACCCCACCCAATGCCTGTCCTCGGCCACGGTCATGCTCAGCGATTTCGCCGGCACGCTAGAGGGGCCGGGTCGCATTACGGCGCTGGGCATTGCGCAGGTAGTGATGCTGGGGGAGTTGGCGGTGAATCAAGCGCTGGACAGAGTCGTGCCGAAGGATTAGGCCTCCAATGTAAAAAAAAACGCCACCCGGGGAGGGCGGCGGTTTTTTGTTCGGTTGTGGACTCAGGCTGCGCTGGTGGCGTGGCTGGTGTCCTCCGGCGAATACATCCAGCGCATCAACGAATGTCGGCCACTGATCCCCAGTTTGATCGCCGCGCGCTTGAGATAGCTTTCCACCGTGTTGACCTTCAACTGCAACTGCTCGGCCAGCTCCGGCGCGGTACGCCCGGCGAGCAGGCCGATGCACACTTCGGTTTCGCGATTGGACAGGCTCAGGCCCAGTTGCTGCAAACGCTCGTTGAAGCGTAGCCGCAGGTTTTCCAGGCCCTGTTGCGCGCCGTCAGCGCTGGACAACGGGTCTTCTGTGTTGGCCTGCTGGGGTTGCAGGGCGTGAATGTGTTTTTCCAGCATCGGCAACAGCACCGGAGAAATGTCCTGCAACAAGCT
Organism: Pseudomonas sp. NPDC088414; assembly: GCF_044753325.1. Lineage (NCBI taxonomy): Bacteria > Pseudomonadati > Pseudomonadota > Gammaproteobacteria > Pseudomonadales > Pseudomonadaceae > Pseudomonas > Pseudomonas sp. NPDC088414. The sequence continues at coordinate 116,169 of NZ_JBIVMY010000010.1, forward strand.
CTGCTCCTGAGCCGAGAACCGTTGCGACTGGTCGTTGCGATACACCGAAATCACGTAGCGGTAGCCGTCCTTGCGCCGGGTCAGGTGCAGTTGCGAGGCATCGGCGCTGGCCGCGTCCGGCGTATCCATCGGCTCGCTCGAGCGTGCGGCAATCTGTTCGCAGAATACCGTTTCAGCCTGCTGGGCCGAGTCTTTGCCGGGTTCCGGTAGGTGGCGATGGGCGGGGCGGCCCACCGGCTCGACGCGCATCTGGCGAATGTGTGTGGCGTCCACCGCCAGTTGCGTCTGGATCAGGTCATGCAGCATCCGCGGAAAGTGCCGGCTGCCGGTGCTCGCAATGACTTTACCGATATGGGGAAACAGGTGTGAATTCATAAACATCATCCATGAGTTGCAGGTGAAACAGTCCCATTCCTGACCTGCGTCGAGCATGTTCCCTGGTCGGCGCAAATGTCAGGATGTGGATCCTATCCTAGTACAACGTTTGAAAGACGGTTTAATGAAGGTGTTATTAGCTCATAACCCTTCGCCATCGAACTTTGCTTGCAATCGAGCTCAGGGACGCTCGATTGTCCGCTTCAAGTTGACAGTGAAAAACTTTTCAACCGATTTATCGGTTCCGGTGGTGTCAGTAATCTGTGCCCATGTTCAACGCAACCCCCACTACCTCAACCAAGAAAAGGGATTCAAACATGAGCACTGCAACCTACAACCGCCTGAACAAAGACGACGCCGTAGTCCTGCTGGTCGATCACCAGACCGGTCTGATTTCTCTGGTTCAGGACTTCTCGCCGAACGAGTTCAAGAACAACGTCCTGGCGCTGGCCGACCTGGCGAAATTCTTCAACCTGCCGACCATCCTCACCACCAGTTTCGAACAAGGCCCCAACGGCCCGCTGGTCCCGGAACTGAAAGAAATGTTCCCGGACGCGCCGTACATCGCCCGCCCAGGCCAGATCAACGCCTGGGACAACGAAGACTTCGTCAAGGCGATCAAGGCCACCGGCCGCAAACAGATCATCATCGCCGGTGTCGTGACCGACGTCTGCGTAGCGTTCCCGACCCTGTCGGCACTGGCTGAAGGCTTCGACGTATTCGTCGTCACCGACGCCTCCGGCACCTTCAACACCACCGTCCAGCAAGCCGCGTGGAGCCGCATGACCCAGGCCGGCGCACAAATGATGAACTGGTTCTCGGTCGCCTGTGAGCTGCACCGCGACTGGCGCAACGACATCGAAGGGCTGGGCAATCTGCTGTCGCAGCGGATTCCGAACTACCGGAACCTGATGAACAGTTACTCGGCGCTGACCGCGCAGCAGAAATGATTGCAGCGTTGTGAAAGTGAAAGCCTGCCCTGAAAAGCTGATGCTGTTCACTTAAGCCCGACACTGTGACTGTGGCGAGGGAGCTTGCTCCCGCTGGGTCGCGAAGCGGCCCCAAAAGAGGGACTGCTACGCAGCCCAGCGGGAGCAAGCTCCCTCGCCACGGGTTTCAATTGAACGCAAAATTTCTTAAGTGAGCAGCATCTTCCTGCAGGTAGCGTCCTTGCAGGGCCATGATTTCTGTCTTGCTCAGAACGCCTTTTCTTTTCAGGTTGACGAGCAGTTGCTCAACACCATCAAGTTCCACAACATCACCGGCCAGCCGCGTGATGGTCACCGCCATGCAACTGAGGTTGTCACGGTCGGCGGTAACCTTGTGGGCTTTGGCGAGCAGGCGAACTTCAGTCGCGCCGCTGCATTGACGCACGCTACCCGGCGCGGTGAACCGAGCGCTGGCTTCTGCAGTTTTTTGATCGGACTCAGCTGGGTATTCCGTGACGTTTGCGGCTAATCTGCGCATTCGCTGACGACAACAAGACAACAACAGGAGTCACTGATGCAACCGATCCGTCTCGGTCTGGTGGGCTACGGCAAGATTGCCCAGGATCAACATGTTCCGGCGATCAACGCCAATCCCGGATTTCGTCTGGTGGCGGTCGCCACGCAAGGTGCACCCTGTGCCGGGGTGGAGAACTTTCACTCGTTGAGCGAGTTGCTGGAAAACGGCCCCGAGGTGGATGCGATTGCGTTTTGTACGCCGCCGCAAGGTCGATTCGCCCTGGTGCAGCAGGCGCTGGCCGCCGGCAAACATGTGTTGGTGGAAAAACCACCGTGCGCCACGCTGGGCGAGGCGCTGGCCCTGATCAGTCAAGCGCAGCAACAGGGTGTCAGCGCGTTGTTCGCCTGGCATTCGCGCTACGCCCCCGGTATCGAAGCCGCCCGCGACTGGCTCGCCAGCCGCACGCTGCAAAGCGTGCGGATCGACTGGAAGGAAGACGTGCGCAAGTGGCATCCCGGTCAGACGTGGATCTGGCAACCCGGTGGTCTGGGCGTTTTCGATCCGGGCATCAATGCCTTGTCGATTGTCACCTATTTGCTGACGCAGCCACTGTTTGTGAAGTCCGCCGAACTGCGCGTACCGGACAACTGCCAGTCGCCGATTGCCGCGTCGATCAAGATGTCCGACGCGAACCGACTCGACGTGCAGGCCGAGTTCGATTTCGACCACGGTCACGACGAACTCTGGAGCATCGAGATGCGCTGCGCCGAAGGGGTGCTGCGTCTGGACAACGGCGGGGCGCTGCTGAGCATCGACGGCGTGCGCCAGGCGGTGTCGGAAGAGGGCGAGTATACGGCGGTGTATCGACACTTCCGGCAACTGATTGGTGATCGGGCCAGCGACGTCGATCTGCAGCCGCTGCGGCTGGTGGCTGACAGTTTCTTTATCGGCAGCCGGGTCGCAGTCGAGCCGTTTTATGACCCGGCACGCTGATCAGTGGAAGCGGGAGAGCGGTTGCGTGATGACCGCGAACCTGAGCGTCAGGCCTAAGCTAATGCAAAAAGGGTATTTGTTCGTGGTTTTTAAGATCGTTTAGTTTTGTCTCACGACGAATCAAACGCATCAAACCGATAGACCCCCGATTGCCATGACGGCACACGCTGAATCGATCAAAGGCTCTTCAGGTTTGGTTCACACGGGAGTGAATCATGCCGCATACCCTCGATATCACCACGTTGCCGACGCTCGACCTTTCGTTGTTCGAAGGCACCGCGCAACAGCGTTATGAATTTCTTGAAAACCTGCGTCACGCCGCGCGTGACGTCGGCTTTTTCTATCTCACCGGCCACGGCATCGACAGCCACCTGCTCAAGCAAGTGCAGGATCACGCCCGGCAGTTCTTCGCCTTGTCCGAGCACGAAAAGACTGCCGTCGGCATGATCAATTCGCCGCATTTTCGCGGATACAACCGTGCCGCTTCCGAGATCACCCGTGGTCAACCCGACTGGCGTGAGCAATTCGATCTCGGCGCCGAGCGCGAAGCGTTGCCGCTGGACGCGGACAGCCCGTTGTGGGCTCGGTTGCAGGGACTCAACCAATGGCCGGCGGCGCTGCCAGAACTGAAACCGCTGCTGCTCGAATGGCAACAGGCGATGACGCGTATGGCGTTGCGTCTGCTGCGTGCCTTTGCCCAGGCGCTGTCGCTGCGGGCGGACGCGTTCGATCAGTTGTACGGCGACAAGCCCAACGAACACATCAAGTTGATGCGCTACCCAGGCCAGGTCGCCAGCGCGAGCCAGCAGGGCGTCGGCGCGCACAAGGATTCCGGGTTCTTGAGCTTTCTGCTGCAAGACCAGCAGGCCGGGTTGCAAGTGGAGGTCGAGGAGGGGCGCTGGATCGATGCGCTGCCGCGTGAAAACACCTTGGTGGTGAACATTGGCGAGCTACTGGAGCTGGCTACCAACGGCTATCTGCGCGCCACGGTGCATCGGGTGGTGTCGCCGCCCGCCGGCAGCGAGCGCTTGTCCATCGCCTTCTTCCTCGGCGCGCAACTCGATGCCGTGGTGCCGCTGTATCCGTTGCCCACCGCGCTGCTGCGCGAAGCGCGTGGCCCGGCGAGTGATCCGCTCAATCCGTTGTTTCGCGATGTCGGCTGGAACTACCTCAAGGGCCGGTTGCGTTCGCACCCTGACGTCGCCCGGCGCTTCTATGCCGACGCGCTGATGCCCGCTGCACCGGCTCGTAAAACCGCCAACGCCTGATTCATCACTCGCTCAAGGACTCCGCTCATGTTGAAGAAAGCAGGTTTGACCCTGGCCGTGCTCGGCGCGCTGGTGACTTCGTTCGGCGCGCAGGCACTGGAGCCGTTGCGCGTGGCTGCCGACCCGGTGCCCCACGCGCAGATTCTCGCGTACATCCAGACAATCGATCCGCAACTCAAGCTCAAGGTCATCGAGATTCCCAACGGCGTGAACTCCAACGAGCTGTTGGTGCATGGCGATGTCGATGCCAATTACTTCCAGCATCTGCCGTATCTGAAATCCCAGGAACAAGCGCTGGGGCAGAAACTCGCGGTGGCCGCCACGGTGCATATCGAGCCGTTGGGCATCTATTCGCGCCGGCACAAAAGCTTCGCCGATGTGCCGGAAAAAGGCACTGTGGCGGTGCCCAACAACGTCACCAACCTGAGCCGTGCGCTGTACCTGTTGCAGGACAACGGGCTGATCAAACTCAAGCCAGGCTTCAAGGATCCGGCGGCCGATCAGGCCACGCCCAAGGACATTGCCGAGAACCCGAAACAGCTGAAGATCCTCGAAATCGAATCGCCGCAAATTCCTCGGGCGCTGGACGACGTCGACCTTGCGGTGATCAACGGCAACTACGCGCTGGAAGCCGGACTGGTGCCGGCCCAGGATGCGCTGGGGCTGGAAAAGGCCGAGCACAATCCGTACGCCAACATTCTGGTGACCACGCCGACACTGCAGAACGATCCGCGCATCGCACAACTGGCCAAGGACCTGACCTCGCCGCAAGTGGCGAAATACATCACTGATAACTTCAAGGGTTCGGTGATTCCGGTGGAGGATGCCAAGCCATGATCGTCGTCGAGCAGTTGAGCAAGACCTACCCGGCGGCGCCTGCACCGGCGCTGGATCAGGTGTCGCTGAGTATTCCCGACGGCGCGATCTACGGCATCCTCGGGCGGAGCGGGGCAGGCAAGTCGACCCTGTTGCGCTGTCTCAATCTGCTCGAACGCCCGGACAGCGGGCAAATTCTCATCGACGGCGTGGACCTGCTGACCCTGTCTCCCAGCGACCTGCGTCGCCAGCGGCAGCGCATCGGCATGATTTTCCAGGGCTTCAATCTGCTGCATTCGCGCACCGTGTTCGACAACATCGCCGTGCCGCTGGAAATCGCCAACGTCGGCAAACCGTGGCGCCATGTGCGGGTGCGCGAACTGCTGGAACTGGTCGGCTTGACGGACAAGGCGCAAGCCTTTCCCTCACAGTTGTCCGGTGGGCAAAAACAGCGGGTGGGGATTGCCCGCGCCCTGGCAGCGGAGCCGGCGTATCTGCTGTCGGACGAAGCCACCAGTGCGCTGGACCCGGAAACCACCGCGTCGATTCTTGACCTGCTGCGCGACATCAACCGGCAATTGGGCGTGACCATCGTGCTGATCACCCATGAGCTGGAGGTGGTCAAGTCGATCTGCGATCACGCGGCGTACATGGCTGGTGGGCGCCTGGTCGAGTTCGGCCCGGTGCCGCGTTTGCTCGCCGATGCGCAATCGAGTCTCGGCACTTCGTTACGTCCAACCTGCGGCCTGCCGCTGGGCCACGACATCCCCGGGCTCAGCTTCCTCAAGCAATACGGCGTGCGGGCGGCCCAGTCATGAACCGCACGATCAATTGGGATGAAATCCTGCAACTGCTGTTCAACGCCACCGGCGAAACCCTGTACATGGTCTTGCTCGCGGGGCTGTTCACGCTGCTGATCGGTTTGCCGCTCGGGGTGTTGCTGTTCGTCAGTCGCCGTGACGGACTGTGGCCGCTGCCACGGCTCAATGCCGCGCTGGGTTCGCTGGTCAATCTGGGGCGTTCGCTGCCGTTTGTGGTGATGCTGATTGCGCTGATTCCGCTGACGCGTCTGCTGGTTGGTACGACCCTGGGCAGCACCGCTGCGGTGGTGCCGATCACCATCGGCGCGTTTCCGTTTTTCGCGCGGATCGCCGAGAACGCCCTGGATGAAGTCGACAAGGGCCGGATCGAAGCGATCCTCGCCATGGGCGGCGATATCCGTCATGTGATTTTCAAAGTGCTGCTGCCCGAAGCGCTGCCCGCGTTGCTGGCGGGGATCACTCTGACGCTGGTGATGCTGATCGGTTTTTCTTCCATGGCCGGGGTGATTGGCGGTGGCGGCCTCGGTGATCTGGCGATCCGTTATGGCTATCAGCGTTTCAACAATGAAGTGATGGTCGCCACCGTGGTGGTGCTGGTCATTCTGGTGCAGGGCGTGCAGAGCCTGGGCGACCGGCTGGTGCGTTCGCTGGCCCATCGACGTTAAGGAATTTTATGAGTGTGGTCGTGGCCCGCGCACCGCTGATTCAGGTGCGTGAACTGAGCAAGACCTTCGGCTCGAACCGCGCACTGGATCGCGTCAGCCTGCAGATTCATCCCGCCGAAGTGGTGGCGTTGCTCGGTGCCAACGGTGCCGGCAAATCGACGCTGGTGAAGATTCTGGCCGGCAGCCAGCGCGCCGATGGCGGCGAGATTTACATCGACGGCCAGCCCCGCCAATTCAGCTCGCCGCTGTCGGCCCGTCGGGTCGGGATTGTCGCGGTGCATCAGCAGATCAACGAGGGCATCGCCCCCGGTTTGAGCGTGGCGGAAAACCTGCTGCTCGATGAGTTGTGCAAGCCCGACGCGGACTTCTGGCTCAATCGCAAACGTCTGCTCGAGCGCGCCGCGAGTATCGCCGCCGGGTTGGGGCTGGTGTTGCCGCTGGAACAAACCATTGAACAGCTGGGCCTGGCCGAACGGCAGTTGGTGGTGCTGGCGCGGGCCTTCGCCTTGCAGCCGCGTCTGCTGATTCTCGATGAGCCGACCGCAGCCTTGTCGGAGGCCGAGGCGCAACGGCTGTTCGGGCTGATCGACAACCTGCGCAGCCGTGGCGTGGCAATTCTGTACATTTCCCATCGCTTGTCCGATCTGCAACGGGTGGCGGACCGCGCCATTGTCCTGCGCGATGGGCGACTGGCCGGAGAGTTCAGTTCGCGGCAGTTGCCGGAAGCGGTGCACGCCATGCTCGGGCAGGCGCTGGAAGGGCATGTCTACACGCCCGGCACCCTGGGGCAAAAAGTATTGGGTGCGCGAGGTCTACAGATTTTGCCGCACTCCAGGCGCTTCGATTTCAACCTGCACCAAGGCGAAGTAGTGGTGCTGACCGGGCTGCTCGGCGCTGGCAAAAGCGAGATCGCCGAAGTGCTGTTCGGCTTGCGCAAAGCCGTGGCCGGCAGCCTGCAACTGGATGGCGTGGACTGGCTGCCGGGTTCGCCAAGGGCAGCGATTCGCAGCGGTGTGTTTCTCGCAGCGGAGGATCGCGCCAGTCAATCGTTGGTGCCGGATTTCTCCCTGCGCCGCACCCTGACCTTACCGTTTCTACAGCGTTTCACCCGTGCCGGTTTCATTCGCAACCGCGCCGAAGCCGCAGCGGTCGAGGCGCAAGTCGCGGCACTGGGAATCAAGGCCGCCGGCATCGAGGTGCCGATGAGCACGCTGTCCGGCGGCAATCAACAGAAGGTCGTGCTTGGCCGCTGGCTGCTCGGAGAAGGGCGGGTGTTGATCCTCGACGAGCCGTTTCAGGGCGTCGACGTGCGCGCCCGCCGCGAGATCGGCCAGTTGTTGCGCGACAGTGCCGGCGGCCGCGCGACCCTGGTGATCTGCGCCGATGTCGATGAAGCCCTGGAAATCGCCGACCGCATTCTGTTGGTGCGTGATCACGCGGTAATCGCCGAATACCCGCGCGCCGGCCTTGAACGCGCGACCCTGGTCGCCGCGCTGGCCGGCAGCGACGCTAGCGAAAATCCCTTTCACGCCACGCCAAGGAGCAGAGCGAGTGCCTGATTCGAGTTCATTGTTGTCGTCCGCTACGGCACCCGCCGAGCGCCTGCTGCAAGCGCTGATCCGCTACGGCCTGTTGTGGCTGCTGGCGCTGATCGTGGTGTTTTTCAGTGTCGCGGAGCCGGCGTTTTTGCGCATCGGCAATCTGTTCAGCATCTTGCAGTCGGTGTCGATTGTTGCGCTGTTGGCCCTCGGTGTGACCCTGACCATGGCCGTCGGCGGGCTTGATCTGTCGATCGGTGCGGTGGCAGCGATGAGCCTGATGATCGCCAGTTACGTGATGGTGGTGCTCGGCTGGGGCGCGGTGCCGGCGGTGCTGATCAGTCTGGCCGGTGGCGCACTGGTCGGGCTGCTCAATGGCTGGCTGATCGTCAAGCTGCGGGTGCCGGACATTCTCGCGACGCTGGGCAGCATGTTTCTGGTGATCGGTGTGCAACTGATTCCCACGGGTGGGCGCTCGATTGCGGTGGGCATGACCTTGCCCAGCGGCGTGGAAACCGAAGGCACGTTCAGTGCGGCGTTTCTCGCCCTCGGCCGCGGGCGCTTGTGGGACGTGGTGCCGGTTCCGGTGTTGATCACTGCGCTGGTGGCGCTGACGGTGTGGCTGTTTCTCGAGCGCACGCGCATCGGCCGATTGTTTTATGCGATTGGCGGCAACGAGCAGGCGGCGCGATTGGCTGGTGCGCCGGTGCAGCGCTTGAAGTTGCTCGCTTACGTGCTGTCGGCATTGCTTGCTTCGCTCGGCGGGTTGCTGTTGGCGGCGCGCCTGGGCCGGGGGGATGTCAGCTCCGGCAACGGTCTGGTGCTGGACGCCCTCGGCGCGGCGCTGATCGGTTTTGCCGTGCTCGGCGCGAAGAAGCCCAATGCGTTCGGCACGTTGGTCGGCGCACTGTTGGTGGCGTCGCTGCTCAATGGCCTGACCATGCTCAACGCGCCGTATTACGCGCAGGATTTCGTCAAGGGACTGGTGCTGGTGCTGGCCCTGATGTTCACCTTCGGCCTCGCGCATCGGGCGCGCTGAGCCGGTTTATTTGTCGCTGCAAGGAAGATCTATGCACGGTTCAATCAAGCAGTTCGCACGCCATTGCCTCGCCGGCGCGGTGCTCTCGGCATTGGCTTTGAGTGCTCAGGCCAAGGCATTGCCAGGTGCTCCGGCGCCGTTCGATAAAGGTCAGGTGCAGATCGCGCTGGTCGGTTATCTGTTTTCCGGGGACTTTCCCGAGGCGTATCTGCGCGGCGTGGAGAAACAGACCGAGGCGCTGGGGGCCAATCTGCGGGTGTTCGATGCGCGGCAGCAGGCGGCGAGTCAGGGCGAGATGATCGATCAGGCGATCGACCTCGGCGTCGACGGGATCATCGTGCAACTGGGCCTGGCGGAAACCCTCAAGGGACCGATTGACCGGGCGATCGCCAAAGGCATCAAGGTGGTGGCGTTCGACGTTGATCTGAACAGTCCGCAGGTGACTCAGGTCGAACAGGATCACCATGCACTGGCGCGACTGGCGCTGGATCAGGCGGTGAAGGACAACGGCACGCGGTTCGATGCCGGTTACGTGTACATCAGCGGCTTCACGCCGATGGAGCGCCGCGACGAGATCTGGAGTCAGGTGAAAAAGGCCAATCCGGGCATCATCGAAAAGGCGCGCTTCGGCACGCTCAACCCGCCGATAGCCAACTCGGTGGCGGATCAGGCCAGCGCGGTGTTGCGGGCCAATCCGGATATCAGCGTGATCTTCGCGCCGTTCGACGAGTTCGCCAAAGGCGCGAAGATCGCCGTCGAAGAGGCGGGGCTAGGGCGCAAGGTAAAGATCTACAGCGCCGACATCTCCACCGCCGACATCCAGATCATGAAAGAACCTGACAGCGCCTGGGCGGCGACCGCCGCGGTCAATCCGCAAGTGGCGGGGGCGATCAGCGTGCGCAGTCTGGCGATGTTGATTGCCGGCGAAAATCCGGGACATCAGGTGTTGGTGCCACCGACCCTGATCACCCGTCAGCAGTTGCTCGATCTGGACGTGAAAAACGTTCGCGACCTGGCGCAGAAACTCCCGGCGTTCGGCGATACCGCCAATGTGGCGCGGGCTGAGTGGATTCCTGTGGCGAACTGAATGCAGCCGTTATCACCAGGTGATGCGCTGTATGCGCGCCAGGCATCCTGACGCGCTTGGGAGTGAATATGCACAACAAAGCCATGCGCTTGCGCAACAGCCGCGCACCCAAGGCTGACCCGGCGTTCGGTCAACGTTTGCCGCCGGGGCAGGTGTTGACGGAGCGCTTCCCGATCCTCCACGAAGGCACGGTGCCGGAGTATGAATTGGCAAGCTGGTCACTGCGCCTGTTCGGCAAGATCGGGCGTGGCGTCGAGTTGAGTTTTGCCGACCTGCAGGGTTTGCCGCAACGCCAGTTGCAATGTGACATTCATTGCGTGACACGCTGGTCGAAGTTCGACACGCAGTGGAGTGGGGTGCATCTGCAGGATCTGCTGGGCGAATTCGGGATCCAGCCCGCTTCACGTTTTGTCATGGCCCACGCCGATCACGATTACCAGACCAACCTGTTGCTGGACGACCTGCTGCACCCGGACAGCCTGCTCGCCACCCATTACGCCGGCCAACCCTTGACCGCCCAGCACGGCTGGCCGCTGCGACTGGTGGTCGCCGGGCGCTACTTCTGGAAGAGCGCCAAATGGCTGCGCGGTCTGGAGTTTGTCGACGAAGAACAACCCGGTTTCTGGGAACGCAACGGCTTTCACCTGCACGCCGATCCGTTTGCGGAGCAACGCTTCAGTGCACAGGCCCTGGACATTGCCGAGGATGCCTGGCTGGAAAAGGAATTCGACTAAGGTTTTTGCACTTGTTTGCAGTCAAGGTATCGGGTGACTGATTGATCGCCTTCGCGAGCAGGCTCGCTCCCACATTGGAACTGTGGTGGATGATAAGTCTGCGTTCACCCCGCTCAACCTGTAGGAGTGAGCCTGCTCGCGATGGGGCCAGGACATTCAACTTCTTCAGTGGCTGATACACCGCTATCGCGAGCAGGCTCACTCCTACAAAAGATCTTTGGCTGATCTTGAATTAGTGGGTGTTAGTTAGGGTTTAAGTGTTTGTCCAGCAACACTTGTGTTGGACTAAATACATTTAATCAGCCTGATCTAACCTAAGTGTTATTGGTTCTTTTACGGCAGGCCTTCGGCCCGTCTAGCATCGGTGTTCAAGGGGAAACAACTAACTTTGGGGATCCTGCGCTTCACTGACTAATCACGCTAAAAAGCCTTCACCACCTTCCTGCTTTCTAAAACTACAGCAGACATTGCCGTGCATTGATTGCCGACCCCTTATTGTCGGCAACGGCCGGGTATTAGCTGCGATAAAGGAGCTGTCACATGTATCAGCGTTCCCGTTCATTACTGGCCATCGCGGTGGTCGGTGCGATCTGGCAACTTCCGGCGCAAGCCGAAGACACTTCCACCCGCGTTGACGATGACACTCGGCTGGGTACCGTGCTGGTCACCGGCACTCGGGGCACTGCGCGTACGGTGCTGGATTCTCCGGTGCCGGTGGACGTGTTGACCGCCGCCGATCTCAAGTCCACCGGCGCGGCTGACGGTGAACTGGGCCAGGCGCTGCAGACGTTGCTGCCATCGTTCAGTATGCCGCGTCAGTCCAACTCCGGTGGCGCCGACCACGTGCGCGCCGCACAGCTGCGCGGCATGAGCCCGGATCAGGTGCTGGTGCTGGTCAACGGCAAGCGTCGTCACACTTCAGCGGTAGTCAACGACTCGTCGAAAATCGGGCGCGGCACGGCACCAGTGGACTTCAACTCGATCCCCATCAGCGCGATCAAACGCATCGAAGTGCTGCGCGACGGTGCCGGGGCGCAGTACGGTTCCGATGCGATTGCCGGGGTGATCAACATCATCCTCGACGACGCCCCTGAGGGCGGTGAAGTGTCCACCAGTTACGGCGCGTTCCACACTCATCAGGACGCCATCGGCAGAACCACCACCGACGGCCAGAACAGCGTGACCACTGCCAAGATCGGCACGCGCCTGGGCGAAGAGGGCGGGTTCATTCGCGGCGGCACTGAGTACAAAAATCGCAACCCGACCAACCGCGCCGGTTTCGATGGCTTTGCCGATACCCCGGATCAGCGCAACTACGTGATGGGCGACGGCCTGGCGCGGGACGTCAACCTTTGGTTCAACAGCGAGCTGCCGCTGGCCGGCGGCAAGGCCTACAGCTTCGGCACCTACAACCAGCGCCACACCACGGGTGCCGAATTCTATCGCTATCCCTACGAGCAGCCGCAGTTCTACCCCAACGGCTACCTGCCGCAGTCGCTGGGCGACAACAAGGACGTCTCCGCCACCGCCGGCTTCAAGGGCATGATCGGCGAAGACTGGGACTTCGACAGCAGCGTCACCCATGGCCGCAACCGTTTCGACGGCTCCACCCGCCGCACGCTCAACGTCAGCCTCGGCGCGGACTCACCCACGAAGTTCGACACCGGCGATTACGAGCTGCGCCAGACCACCACCAACCTCGATTTCAGCCGCGAATTGCGTTTGGGCGGACGCTCGTTCGTGCTGGCGCTGGGCGGTGAATACCGTTACGAAAACTACCTGACCTACGCCGGCGACGAGGCCTCCTACATCGGCTCCGGCGCTGACGGCGCCAACGGCTTGCGCCCCAGCGAAGAGTCGGACCTGGACCGCAACGTGTTTGCCACCTACGCGGAAATTTCGGGCGATCTGACTGACCGATTTTTCGTCGACGCCGCCACCCGCTGGGAACATTACGACGATGCCGGCAGCAAACTCACGGGCAAGCTCAGTGGTCGCTACAAACTGACCGAGCAGTGGGCGCTGCGCGGTGCGGTTTCGAACAACTTCCGAGCACCGTCGCTGGCGCAGAGCGGTTTCCAGAACACCACCAGCAACTTCGGTGAAGGCGGCACGCTCACCGACATTCGCGTGCTCTCGGTCAACGACCCGATTGCCCGTGCGCTGGGGGCCGAGAAACTCGATCCGGAGACCTCGAAGAACTTCAGTCTCGGTCTGACCTTCCAGCTCAACGAACGCTTTGATGCTTCGCTCGATGTGTTCCGCATCGACGTCAAGGACCGCATCACCCTGTCGCAGCGCATCGGCAGCGACGCCATGGAGCAATACATCAACGACAACTTCGGCGTGGCCGGGGTGCATGACGTCAACTTCTTCACCAACGCCGCCGACACCAGCACCCACGGTGCCGAACTGGTGCTCAACTACCATCAGCCACTGTATGAAGGGACGTTGGGCCTGACCACCGCGTACACCTACAACCACACCAAAGTCACCAGCACCAAAGGCACGCCGTCGCAACTGACGGCGCTGGGTATCGGCAACGACGCACTGGTCGGCGTTGAAGAAACCAACACCCTGACCGACGCCGCGCCCAAGGATCGTTTCGTGTTTTCCGCCAACTGGGCCAGCGAACACTGGGGCCTGCTCGGGCGTCTGACCCGTCAGGGCGAGACCACCCGGGTGTTCGATTTCGGTGACTCGCAACCAGAGCAGACCTACGGCGCGGTGTGGCAACTGGACGCCGAGGTGACCTACAAATTCACCCCGAAATTCAGCGTCGCCCTGGGCGGCAACAACCTCACCGACAACTACCCGGAACGCTCCGGCTCGGCGATCAACTACGGCGGCAATTTGCCGTATGACGTGCTGTCGCCGATCGGCACCAACGGCGCGTACTACTACGCCAGCGCCACCTACGGCTTCTGAGCCGGGCCGCCACGGATGGCGGACCTTCTGCGAGATTCTGCATGAGTCATTCGAGCGGCCCCAAGCGCCATCTGCCGGTGTTGCAGGCATTGCTGATCACGCTGGGCATGGTGATCACCACCGACATCCTCAAGACCGCGCCGACCGTGGCGCTGAACGTCGGGCCGGAATATTTCTATTGGGTCTGGGTGCTCGGCGGCCTGGCGTCGATGGCCGGGGCGTTGTGCTTTGCCGAAATGGCCACGGCATTTCCACATCCGGGCGGCGACTATCACTTTCTGCGCACGGCCTATGGCGAACGCATGGGGTTCCTGTTCGCCTGGTCGCGTTTTTCGGTGATGCACACCGGGTGGATCGCCTTGTCGGCGTTCATGTTTGCCGATTATGTCAATGCCGTGCTGCCGCTCGGTCGGTACGGATCGGGGCTGTTTGCCGGCGGGGTGATCGCCGCGCTGGTGTTGCTCAATCTCACCGGCAAGCACATCGGTTTCATTACCCAGACCTTGTTGGTCGGCTTGTTGGCGCTGGGCTTTCTGAGCATCGCCAGCGCCGGGGTGTGGCTGGTGTGGCAGGGGGTTGAAGCAGCACCAGCGAGCGTTTCGGTTGCGCCGGAAAACACCGGTATGGCCGGGTTTTCGGCGGCGATGATTTTTGTGTTTCTGGCGTTCGGCGGCTGGAGTGATGCGGCCACATTGTCGGCGGAAGTGCGCGATGGACGACGCGGAATTTTTATCGCCATGCTCGGCGCGCTGACGCTGCTGATGGCGATCTATCTGGCACTGAACTGGGCGTTTGTGCGCGGTCTGGGTTTCGCCGGGCTGGCGGCAAGCAACGCACCGGCAGTGGAATTGTTGAACCGTGCATTCGGCGCACCGGGTGTACTGCTGATTCTGCTGATGGTCGGCATCGCGGCCATCGCCAGCATCAACTCGACCTTGCTGGTCGGCGCCCGAACTACCTACGCCGCCGCCCGCGATGTGCCGCAGTTGCGCCGCTTCGGCGAGTGGCACGAGGACGATGGCGTGCCGCGCAAGGCGTTGCTGGCCGAGGGCGCGGTGGCGTTGTTGCTGGTGTTGTTCGGCAGTTTTACCCAGAGCGGATTCAACACCATGGTCGAGTACCTGACCCCGGTGTACTGGTTGTTTCTGAGTTTCAGCAGCCTGGCGCTGATCATTCTGCGGCGGCGTTTTCCCGATGTGCCGAGGCCGGTCCGGGTGCCGTTGTATCCGCTGGTGCCGCTGCTGTTTTTTGGCCTGTGCCTGTACATGCTCTATTCGAGCGTGACGGTAGTGGGCTGGGGCGCGTTTCTGGGGATTGGCGTGTTGCTGGTGGGCGCGCTGCTGTTGGCGGGATTGAGCCGCGTGGCGTCGACGCCTCGGCAAGCTCTGGGGCAGATCAGCGATTAAAACGAAACGTCGGCCGGTTGCGAAAGGCGCAGTACCGACAGGTCTCCGGTAATGCGTTTGTACGCCAGTCGAATCGCCTCGATGTTGGTGGCGTTCTGCGGATTGTTCTCGTGCAGGATCACAATCACCTTGGTGCTCAGCCGCTCCGGCTCCTTCGCCCCATGATCACGCCACTGCCCATAGGCATCGAACACGGTGAAACCGTCGGGAAACCGCGACGTCACTTCCTTGTCGAGAAACTCGCGCCAGCGCGCCGGACTGACCGCGCCTTCCTTGCCATCCACCGTGCCCACCGAGAAGTACAGCTCGGTGCGAATCCACTGCGCCTGCGCCGGGCGCGAGGCGTCGCCTTGCAGGGTCGAACTGGCGGGATCATGGGTGTGAACGGCGGCAGGCGGCGGGCTGGCACAACCGGCGATAGCGACGAATAGCGCTGCCAGTAACAGGCGTCTTTGCATGGAGCATCCTTTTTTATGAGTTGAGTACAAGGGGGCGATTATAGAGGGCGAGGTTAATAGCGATAAAAGATTAAAAAATGGTTTTGTGGTTGATTAGTGGAATAAGGAACGAACCAAGCCAGGATGCCAAACGTACCGCCGCGAAAGCGCCGGTTCAGTCAATAAAGATGCTGGATGCACCAACACCATCGCTGGCAAGCCAGCTCCCACAGGTTTTTGCGGAGTACACAGATCCGCTGATCGACACCATTCACTGTGGGAGCGGGCTTGCCCGCGATAGCGGTGTATCAGTCGCTGGAGATTTTGCCTGTGCCGGCGCTTTCGCGAGCAAGCTCGCTCCCACAGTTTCTCTCGGTGCTTTCCAGCAGCGACGGCATATTAACGCGTCGCTCAACGCCCCTCATGCTGCTTGCGATAAGCCCCCGGTTGCACCCCCACCGACTTGGCGAACGCCCGAGTAAACGCGGCGATCGACTGATAGCCCACCGCCGCGCACACCTGTTCCACCGTGTGATTGGCCTGCAGCAACTGGCAGGCATGCCGAATGCGCAACGCCAGCAATACCTGCCCCGGCGATTGCCCGGCCAGTTCGTTGAAGCGTTTGAAAAACGCCGAGCGCGACAGGCCGATACTCGCCGCCATGCTCTCCAGCGACCACGGCAATTGCGGCTGTTCGATCAACTGATCCAGCAACGGCGCGAACTGCGGATTGCGCGCCAAAGCCACGAGGCCGCCGAGGTATTGGTTGTCGGCCATCTGTTGGCGCAACACGTACAGGAACAGCAGATGACTCAAGCGTTCGAGCAGCGCAGAGGAGGGCGCCGGCAGGCGTTCGCACTCTTGCAGAATCAACTCGAACAAGGCTCGCGCGGCACTCGACGACGGATCGCCGGCACGCAGTATGATCCAGTCCGGCAAGCCTTCGATGATCAGCGATGACAATCCCGACTTGAAATGAAAGAACCCGCAGACCAGCCCGACGCCATCCTGTGCCTGACTGTCGAGCGCGGTCATGGCCATGCGCGGCAGCGTCTGGGCGATGCTCGCCTCATCGGCGCTGGAGAGGCGGTAGTTCAGATCCCGCAGCAGAAACACCGCATCTCCGGCGTTCAATGCAATCGACTGTTCCTGCCCGTCAATGTGCAGCCAGCAGCGGCCCTGCACGATCAAGTGAAAACTGGCGCGCGCCAGTCCATGCGTACTCGCGTGCCATCCACCGCAGTAGCGGCCGACATGAAACAGGCTGGCATCGAGTTCGAGGCTTTCTAATAACCAATCAACCAGGGGGCTGGACGAAATCATCTAATGGAAACACTCAGGAGCAAGTAATCGCTACTTTAGAATATGGATCGAAATTTTTATAACCAACAGACTGGCCGGACACTCAACAGCAGGAGTCCACTCCATGTCGCGCGTCACTCTTCACACCGTGCAAAGCGCTCCCGAAGCCGCCAGACCGTTTCTGGAAAATGCGCAGAAAAACTCCGGATTCATTCCGAACCTGCTGGCCGTGCTGGCCAATGCCCCGGCCGCGCTGGAAACCTACGTTACGGTATCGGCGCTCAATGGCAAGTCCGAACTCAGCCTTGCCGAGCGCGAAGTGGTGCAACTGATTGCGGCCACCCACCATGGTTGCGATTTCTGTGTCGCAGGTCATACCGCCGTGGCGCTGAATAAGGCCAAACTGCCGCCGGAAGTGGTCAGTGCGCTGCGTGAGAAAGCCACCGTGCCCGTGGAAAAACTGGAAACCCTGGCCGCGTTTGCCCGCGAAGTGATTGCCTCCCGGGGCAAGGTCAGCGACCAGACCTTCAACCAGTTCAAGGCTGCCGGCTACACCGAAGGCAATGCGCTGGAAGTGATCCTCGGCATCAGCCTGGCGACCCTGTGCAACTTCGCCAACGTGTTCGCCGACACGCCGCTCAATCCCGAGCTGGCGCCGTATCGCGCGTAATCGGCCAACGCTTCAGGCCGCATCGTCTATGGTTGATGCGGCTGCGTACAAGGAGAGAAACGACATGCTCAATCCGGCATTGATGCAATGGCTGGAACACAACGCCCAAGCCCTGGATGCGGGCGACGGCGATCCGCAACAGGTGCTGACGCAACTGGCGCAGGGCGGGGTGCTACGGGTCGGCATCAGCCCGGCGCTGGGCGGCAGCGGTGGCCACGTCAGTGATGCCGTGGAAACCCTGGCCGCTGTCGCCAGCCATTCACTGGCGGCGGCGTTTGTGTTCTGGGGCCAACGGGCCTTTATCGAATACCTGCTGCACAGCCCCAACGCGGCGCTGAGGGAAAAACTGCTGCCGGTGCTGCTCAGCGGAGAGCTGGCCGGCGCCACCGGTTTGTCCAACGCGATGAAATACCTGTCGGGCATCGAGGCACTGCAAGTGCGTGCAGCCGACACCGCAGACGGCTGGACCCTGAACGGGCGCCTGCACTGGGTGACCAATCTGCGTAAAAGCGGTTTCGTGGTGGCGGCGGCAATCGAGCACGAGGAGGGCGGTTCCCCGTTCGTGCTGGCGATCGCCGATGACGCTGCCGGCGTAAAACGTTCCGCCGATCTGCAACTGATGGGCCTGCAATCGAGCAACACGGCTGCGATCGATTTCGAGCAAGTTGCGGTCGGACGCGAATGGCTGCTGCATGACGACGCGCGCAAGTTTCTGCCAGCGGTGCGCCCGGCGTTTCTCGGCTTGCAATGCGGCATGGCGATCGGTCTGGCGCGACGGGCGCTGGCCGAGGTCGAGGGGCATCTGCAGGACGGTCGTTCGATCCTGCTGGAACCTTTGCAGCAGCAGCGCGAGCAACTGGCGCACACCGTCGGCGAACTCAAGCAAGGCCTGCACGACGGGCGCTTCCTGACCCAGCCGGGCGCGTTGTTCCAGATCCGCATCGCGCTGGCCGAATCCGCCGCCAATGCCGTGCAACTGGAATTGCAATCGAGCGGCGGCAAGGCCTATCTGACCGAGCACGGCAGCGGTTTCGCCCGGCGCTGGCGTGAGTCAGCGTTCGTGCCGATTGTCACCCCGAGCCTGGTGCAATTGCGCGCTGAATTGCAGCGGCAGAAACGGGAAGCGACGGCATGACGGCGCCGGTGCTGGAGGCGCAGGGCATCAGCCTCGGCTACCCGCGAGAGCAGGGCTGGCACACCGTGCTAGAGCACTTCGACCTGCAATTGCAACCCGGCGAAGTGGTGACGATTCTCGGCCCCAGCGGTGTCGGCAAATCCAGTCTGCTGCGAGTGCTGGCCGGTTTGCAGACGCCGCAACAGGGGCGAGTGAGTCTGCTCGGCGAACCGCTGACCGGCGCGCATCCACGGGTGGCGGTGGCGTTTCAGGACCCGAGCCTGTTGCCGTGGCTGACTTTGGAAAAGAACGTCGCCTTCGGTCTCGACTTCGCCCGCCAGCCGCATCTCACGGCCGAGCAGCGCAGGGCGCGGATCGACCACGCGATTGCTGCGGTCGGCCTCGAACACGCGCGGTTGCAGCACCCGGCGCAGTTGTCCGGCGGCATGGCCCAGCGCACCGCGTTGGCCCGTTGTCTGGCGCGGCAGCCGCAGGTGCTGTTGCTCGATGAACCGTTCGGCGCGCTGGATGAAATCACCCGCGCCGACATGCAGCAGCTGCTCCTGCAATTGATCGCCGAGCACCACACCGCAGCCGTGCTGATCACCCACGACATCGACGAAGCCCTGCTGCTTTCGGAGCGGATTCTGCTACTGGGTAACAGCCCGGCGCAGATCCTCGGCGAGTGGCGCATCGACCTGCCTCAGCCGCGTGCCGAGCTGGTCGAGGAACTGGGCGCGCTGCGCATCGACATCCTCAAAACCCTTCGGCGGGCGAGCCGCAACCCCCTCACTCAACCTGTGCCCGCTACGTCGGAGATTGACCATGTGCCTGGACGACTTCACTCACACACGTCGTGACTTCCTCAAACTCAGCGCGCTGCTGACCGCCGGCGGCGCGTTGCCGCTGCTCAACAGCCTCAACGCGCGCGCCGCTGCTGAACCGAACGCGCCGGTGCGCATCGGTTATCTGCCGATCACCGATGCCACGCCGCTGCTGGTCGCGCATAACAATGGCCTGTTCGAAGCCGAAGGCATTCAGGCTGAGCGCCCGGTGCTGCTGCGCAGTTGGGCGCAGGTGATCGAGGCGTTCATTTCCGGGCAGGTCAACGTGATTCACCTGCTGTCGCCGATGACCGTGTGGGCGCGTTATGGCAGCAAGGTGCCGGCCAAGGTCGTGGCGTGGAACCACGTCGGCGGCTCGGGTCTGACCGTGGCGCCGGGCATCACCGAGGTCAAACAACTCGGCGGGCAATCGGTGGCGATTCCGTTCTGGTATTCGATTCATAACGTGGTGGTGCAGCAACTGTTCCGCGACCACGGACTGGTGCCGGTGAGCAAGTCGGCGAGCGCCGCGCTGGCGCCGAACGAAGTCAATCTGCTGGTGCTGCCGCCGTCGGACATGCCGCCGGCCCTGGCGAGCAAACGCATCGCCGGCTACATCGTCGCCGAGCCGTTCAACGCCCTGGCCGAGGAACTCAAGGTCGGCCGCGTGCAGCGCTTTACCGGCGACGTCTGGCGCAATCACGCCTGCTGCGTGGTGTTCATGCACGAACAGGATCTGAACAACCGTCCCGAGTGGTCGCAGAAAGTGGTGAACGCCATCGTCAAGGCGCAGGTCTGGACCCGCGACAACCGCGCCGAGGCGGCGAAACTGCTGTCCAAGGACGGCGAAAATCGCTACACCCCGCACGCGCAACCGGTGCTCGACCGGGTGCTGTCGCCGGCCACCAGCGACCGCGAGCAGTATCTGGCCAGCGGCGCGATCCAGCACAGCCATTGGGACGAGCAGCGCATCGACTTTCAGCCGTACCCGTTCCCCAGCTACACCGAGGAACTGGTCAAGCGCCTGAAGGACACCTTGATTGAAGGCGACAAGGGTTTCCTCGCCAACCTCGATCCGCAGCAAACCGCCCGGGATCTGGTAGACGATCGCTTCGTGCGTAATGCCATTGCTACAGTCGGCGGGATGAAGGCATTCGGATTACCGGAAAGCTTTGATCGCAGCGAGGAGTTCAGCCTCTGATGCGTCAGCGATCTTCTTCGACCGTTCATGGTTTGTTGGGCGTGGCGGGGCTGTTGTGCCTGTTGCTGCTGTGGTGGCTGGGCGTACACGTGTTCGGCGGCAACGACAGCCTGGCGCTGCGCTTTTCACCCGAGGCGACGCTGGCCAGCCTAGGCGAACTGCTGCTGCGCCCGGAGCTGTACGAGCATGTGCTGGTCAGCCTGAAGCGGATTGTGGTCGGCCTGCTGCTGGCATTGCTGATCGGCGTGCCGCTGGGCCTGATGATCGGCAGTTACCGGCATCTGGAAGCGGCGACCACGCCGGCGTTTCAGTTTCTGCGAATGATTTCGCCGCTGTCGTGGATGCCGGTGGTGGTGATGCTGATGGGCGTTGGCGATCAGCCGATCTACTTTCTGCTGACCTTCGCCGCCGTGTGGCCGATCCTGCTCAACACCGTGGCCGGCGTGCGCCAGCTCGACCCGCGCTGGCTGCAACTCAGTCGTAGCCTCAGCGCCACCCGCTGGGAAACCCTGCGCAAGGTGATCCTGCCCGGCGTGCTCGGCCACGTGCTGACCGGGGTGAGGCTGTCGATCGGCATTCTGTGGATTGTGCTGGTGCCGTGCGAAATGCTCGGGGTCAGCGCGGGGCTGGGCTACTTCATTCTCGATACGCGCGATCGGCTGGCGTATTCGGAACTGATGGCGATGGTGCTGCTGATCGGTGTGCTGGGCTTTGCGCTGGATGCGTTGGCGCGCTGGTTGCATCGACGCTGGGCGCCGGCCTGAGGCTCTTCGCGCCACCATCACGTTGACTGACCCACTGCCATCGCTGGCAAGCCAGCTCCCACAATGATCTCGGCCAGTCGCCAACTCCGCGCCCACCGCAGAACCCTGTAGGAGTGAGCCTGCTCGCGAAGGGGGCGTGTCAGTCACCCCCGCTGTGACTGAACCACCGCCATCGCGAGCAGGCTCACTCCTACAATGCTTTAGGCCAGCCGGCACATTTGCGTTAACCGCAAACCCCTGTGGGAGCTGGCTTGCCAGCGATGGGGCCGTGTCAGCCGCCATCACTTCAGACTGACCCACCGCCGTCGCTGGCAAGTCACCTTCCACAGGGGGGGCTGCTACGGGACGGCGGCGGGTTTCGCCAACGCAATCCCCGCATCCCCCAGCCGCTTGAGTATCTCGAACAGCAGATCACTCTTGGTCCCGCCGACAATCCGTGGGCTGCCGACGTAGCCGGTTACTGTCAAGGTGATGCCATCGGGCGAGAGTTTGCTGAAGCGTACGTACGACGCCGGTTTATCGAGAATGTTTTCGTTTTCACGGTAGGTATTCAGCAGCAGTTCCTTGACCTGTTCGGGGTCGATGTCCAGCGGGAACATCAGCTCCAGGCTTGCCACCCCCTGGGCGCTGCCGCCGAGGGTGACGTTGCGCAGGTTTTGCGAGATCAGTTGCGAGTTGGGCACGATCACGATAGAGCGGTCGCTGAGCTGGATTTCCGTGGCGCGCACGTTGATCCGGCGGATATCGCCCTCGACGCCGCTGATGCTGATCAGGTCGCCGACCTTGACCGGGCGTTCGGTGAGCAGGATCAGCCCGGAAACGAAGTTCTTGACGATCTCCTGCAGACCGAAACCGATCCCCACCGACAGCGCACTGACGATCCAGGCCAGATTGGTCCAGCGCACGCCGAGCGACGACAGCGTCAGGAGGATGACCGTGGCATAACCGATGTTGGAAAACAGCGTGCTCAACGACGCGCACATGCCCGGATCCATGTCGGTCTTGGGCAGGAATTCGTTGTCGAGCCAGCGGCGCAGGGCGCGGATCAGGTAGATGCCGATCAGCAGCGCCAGCACGGCATTGATCAGATGCGCCGGGACGATGTTCAGCTTGCGCAACCCGGCGCCACCGAGAATGCCCATGACGTTGCTGGTCAGTTGCCCGAACGTGGTGCCGATGCCGCCGACGAACAGGGTGATCACCGCCAGCAGCAACAGCCCGGCACGGCTGGCACCGGACAGTACAATCGAAATCTGCTCCAGCCGCCGGTCGCCGATGCCCAGGGTTTGCTTGAGGGTCTTGCCGGCCGAGTAGCGCGGCGAGAACAGATATTCGCAGGCGTCCTTGACCACTTGAATCAGCAAATAGAACCCGGCCAGCACGATATAGGCCCAGACCAACTCATAGGTGACGAAGCGGGCCAGCGACACGTAACCGGTGAGCAGCGCAAGCGCCGACACGCACATGCACACCGTGGCAATGCTGTAGATCGCTCCGGCAAACGTGCTGCCGGCCTCCGGTTCATTGGCGCTGATCAGCGCCTTGCGCACTTTGCCGACGCGCCACAGCAGCGGCACCAGAATCACAATCACCACGATGGCGATCACCCCACGCTGGGCGATCACGATCTGGCTGCTCATGCCGGTGGCGTTGCTGACCTGCACCAGCGTCACCAGCACCAGCAGGGTGGCGGCGAGAATCCGTGGATAGGGCCGCAACGCCAGCGCCACCGAGTCGGCAATCGCCGGCAGCCGCCACGACGGATGCTGGGTCGACAGCAGTGCGCGGCTCAGCGCAGTGATCAGGACGCAGGCGTAAACGGCTTTTTCGAACTCCTCGGAAAACGTCTGCAGCACCGGCGTCAGCGGTTCGTGGCGGGTGCAGGCGTAAAACAGCAGGTGCAAAGCGATGGCCGTGGTGCCCAGGGTCGCCAGCGCCGAGGCGAATGCCAGCGCGCTGCGGCGCAGGCGCCCCTCGGGCATGCGGTGGATGCACAGCCAGGTCAGGCCGCGTTCGGCGAGTCGGCGGCCGAGCGTCCAGAAAACCAGTGCGAGCAGCACCAGCACACAGGTGAAAAAACGTTGCCCGGGCGCCCAGACCGTGGCCCAGGTGAGGTTCACCTGGTCGATGAAAAACTTCAGGCGCTGGCGGTCATCCGGCTCCGGCGACACCAAGGGCGACCAGAAGTCCGGGCTCAGGATACTGTCGGTGCGCAGCGTCAGTTCGCTTTCGAGCAGTGTGCGGCGGATGCCGGCGATTTGCGTGATCAGCTCGGCGGCGCTTTGTTTGAGCGCGGCAAGGCTTTTGAGCGTGGCATCGACCTTGTTTTTCTGTTCGCTGAGCATTGCCCGTTGTGCGGCGATTTCCGCCTGTTCGGCGGCAATCTGCGTATCCGGCGCTGCGCCGAGCACCCCCAGTTGCACCGCCAGTTGCGCCTGCTGCGGTAACAACGATGCCGACAACCGATCGACATCCAGAATAAAGGTCTGCACCCGATCTTGCGGACCTTCGAGCTGGTTGTAGTTGTTGGCAGCGGAAATCTGCTGCTTCAGCCCGTCGAGGCGCAGTTGCAGGGCTTGCAGATCACTTTGCGAGACCTCCACCAGCGGCGCCGCAGCGGTCGCTGAGGGCGCCGGCAAATCCGCCGCCCACACCACCGAACTGCCCGCAGCGAGCAGGAGCAGCGCGAAAAAAAACAAAGACTTCAATGTGTTGCGCATGAGAGGGGCCGGTTCTCGTTGATCACACAAGCTATGAGGTTAGGTGATCGAACCGGGCACGGCGGAAAATTTCCGGGGAGCAGGGCGGGCCGGTGAGTCAGCCGCGCCCCGTGCGATCCTGGTTAGCGTGGCTTTTTCGGATTGCCCGCCTCCCGCGCGGCTTTGCGAAAGGGCAGCAGCATGCTGACTCGTTGCTGGTAGTCCAGATATTCGCGGCCAAAAATACCGACCAGATCTTTCTCTTCCAGAGAGGCTCCGATCACGATGTACACGCTGCTCGTAAGGGCGAAAACCAGATGCCCGACCGTCATCTCGGGTGTCGCCCAGAAGGCGATCAGAAAACCCAGGTACATCGGATGCCTGACGATTTTGTACAGCGATGGCGTGATGAAGCGCGGGGGTTGCACTTGAACCTGTTGAAATGCCCGAATCACCTGCGTCAGACCAAACAACTCGAAATGACTGATCAGAAACGTCGCCAGCAACACCAGGCCCCATCCGATCCAGAACAGGCCTGAGAGCAGGGCGACAGCCACGGTCGACTCCACGTGCCAGACGGGTATGGCGATCGGGCGCCAGCTGTAAAATAGCAGCGACAGCATCAGGCTACTGCATAACACGTAGGTGGCGCGCTCGATGGCGGCGGGCACCAGCCGGGCAAGTCTGGCCTTGAAGGTTTTTCTGGCCATGACACTGTGCTGAAGGCCAAACAGGGTGATCAGCAGGATATCGACGAGTATCGATTCGAAGAGCGGGCGTTGCTCCCCGGAATCGATGTGGCTAGGGACCAGCAACTTTCCAAGAAAGCCGATCAGGTACAGGGTGGTAAAGAGGAAAAGCAGATAGCACGTCAGGCTGTACAGAAGATAGATCAGGTGAGTGATCCGGCGTGCTGATCGTTGCGGAGTTGCGGAAGAGGTATTCATGTTCCATGCCTCGTAGTCATGGCGTGGACTGCAAGCTCGCGACTTTGGGTTGGAGTTGGGGGAGGTGATCCGTGAATTTAGCAGGTATTGCCAGTTCCGGCCTGACTACCTGGCAAATCGGAGGAGCGCCCTCAGTCTCAGCTAAGTATTGGCTCGTATCTTCCCCTCAGCGCAAGTTCAGCGCTGGACAGGAGAGGCGATCCACACATGAATCCCGCAAAAGCCGGATGGCTTAACAAAGTCCCCGAAGTGACACTGGCCTTCTGGGTGATCAAGATTCTCTCGACGACCGTGGGTGAAACCGGCGCCGACTTTCTCGCCGTGGATGCCGGTTTCGGCGCTGGCTGGACCAGCATCGGCATGGCGCTATTACTCGGGTGCGCGCTGTTCTTTCAAATGCGTAAAACCGCGTATACGCCCTGGATCTATTGGTTGACCGTGGTGCTGGTGAGCATCGTCGGCACGCAGATCACCGACATCATGACCGACATGCTCGACATCAGCCTGTACGTCAGCACCGCGGTGTTCTCGGTGTTGCTGGCCGTGAATTTCCTGATCTGGTTCACGGTGGAGGACAACCTGTCGATCCGCGAAATCAACACGCCGCGACGCGAGCTTTTCTACTGGTCCACGGTGCTCTGCACTTTCGCTCTGGGCACTGCTGCCGGGGACCTGGCAACGGAAGCGCTGGGGCTGGGCTTCACCGTCGGTGCGGTGATATTCGGTGCGCTGATTGCGGCGACGCTACTGGCTTGGCGGATGGGGGCCAACGTGGTGCTGACCTTCTGGATCGCCTACATCCTGACCCGTCCGTTCGGCGCCTCCCTCGGTGACTTGCTGACTCAGGCCAAGACCTACGGTGGCCTGGGCATGGGCGCCGCCTGGACCAGTGCGATCTTCCTCACTGTCATTGTGCTGCTAGTGGCGGTCGCGCAGACCAGCCTTGGCAATCGCAAAACCCTCACTCAATAAACGTTTGGATACTCCCTCAAGGAATCAACATGCACGCTTTCAAAATTGCTTTACGCCACGTCGCGATCATCTCGTCTCTGGTCCTGCTCGGCAGCCTCGCCGGCTGCTCGAAACCCGCTGACAAACCCGCTGCCGGCACGCCGACCAGCTCCTTGAGCGCGCCGCCGCAATCGGGTTCGAAGCTGGGTGACCTGAGCGAGTTCCGCAACATCGCCGCCGACGTCAGCGCGCGGGTCGAGAAAAACGACCTGCTCGGTGCCAAGACCCGGATCAAGGATCTGGAGACCTCCTGGGACTCTGCCGAAGCCGGCATCAAGCCGCGTGCCGCTGCTGACTGGCATGTGCTGGACAAGGCCATTGACCGCGCGCTGGATGCTCTGCGCGCCAGTTCGCCGCAGCAGGCTGACTGCAAGGCGGCCATGGATGATCTGCTCAAGGCCTTCGATTCGATGAATGGCAAGCAGTGATCGCAGCGCTGAACCGGCGGCGGACAAACGCCGGTGCAAGTGCTTCAATACAGGCGCGATGGCAATGACCGTCGCGCCTTTTTCTGTCGGAGCGCTGCATGCGGATTCTGCTGGTCGAAGATGACCTGATGATTGGCGAAGCCATCGAGGCGGCGCTCAAGGAGGCGAGCTACGCCACCGACTGGGTGAAAAACGGCCTCACCGCACTGGCGGCGCTGGACACTCAGGGCTACGACCTGGTGTTGCTGGACCTCGGCCTGCCCGGCAAGGACGGGCTCGATGTGCTGGATGCCATTCGTGCGCGCAACAACCCCGTGCCGCTGCTGATTATCACCGCCCGCGATGGCCTCGATGACCGGCTGCGCGGCCTCGATGGCGGTGCGGATGACTTCCTGCTCAAACCGTTCGCCATGGCCGAGTTGCTGGCACGCATGCGCGCGGTATTGCGCCGGCGCGGCGGTAACGCGCAGTCGTTGCTGGATAACGGCGAGGTTTCGTTGAACCTGGTCTCGAAACAAGCCTCTACCGCGCAAGTCGCCGAAGTGCAGCTTTCCAGCCGCGAGTTTGCGCTGTTGCAGGCGCTGTTGATTCGTCCGGGGGCGATTCTCTCGCGCAGCGAACTTGAGGACCGGATTTACGGCTGGGGCAACGAAGTCGAAAGCAACGCGGTGGAGTTTTTGATCCATTCGCTGCGGCGCAAACTGGGAAACCATGTCATCAGGAATGTCAGGGGGATGGGATGGATGGTTTCAAAAGGCGTTTGAGCGACTCGGTGCAGTCACGGCTTTCCATCACGCTTTCACTGGCGATTCTCATCGTCGCCTTGCTCGCCGGTGCATTCGCGTTCATCTCGGCGCTCGACGAAGCGCACGAAATGCAGGACGAAAGCCTGCGTCAGGTGGCGCTGCTGTTTGATCGGCAGCACATGACCCTGGGTTACCCCGCTGCCGCGCAGGTTGTTGGTGATGACGAAGACTCGCGGATCACCGTGCAATACCTGGCCGACAGCAGCAAAGCCGTCGGGACTGATGACGCGAGTATCCCGTTGCCTTTTCCCCTGACCCTGACCGATGGTTTGTCGACGCAGAACATTGCCGGTGAACACTATCGTGTGCTGGTCAGAACCACCTCGGCAGGCGAACGCATCGCGGTCGCGCAGGAAGCCGACGTGCGCGACAAGGAGGCGCGGGAAAGCGCCTGGCGCAGTCTGCTGCCGTTTCTGATCCTGTTTCCGGTGCTGCTGTTGGTCGTGGGGGATCTGGTGCGCAAGCTGTTTCGCCCGATCGCGACGCTTGCGGCGGAAATCGATCAGCGTGACCAGCAGGCACTGCATCCGATCGATGAACAGCACCTGCCGAGCGAGATCCGGCCCTTCGTTGTGGCGATCAATCGATTGCTCAAACGTGTGGCGCAGGCCATGGAGGCGCAACGACGGTTTATCGCCGATGCCGCCCATGAACTGCGCTCGCCGATGACCGCGCTGTCGCTGCAGGCTGAGCGATTGGCCGCTGCGACCATGTCGGCTGACACCCGACAGAACTTTTTGCCACTGGCTCAGGGCATCGAGCGCAGTCGCAAGCTGATCGAGCAATTGCTCGCTCTGGCCGCCGCACAATCAATCGCGCAACGCGCCGAGGCCGCTGTATCGGTGCATGCCGTGTTTCGCCGAGTGCTGGAAGACCTGCTGCCACTGGCAGAGAACAAAGCCATCGATATCGGCGTGGAGAGCGTCGAGGATGTGCAGGTCGTCATCAACGAACTGGATCTGATCATCCTGATCAAGAACCTGGTGGATAACGCCATCCGCTATACCCCGGCGGGCGGACGAGTCGACCTCAGCGTCGAACGGACGGAGCAGGGCGTGAGCATCGAAATCAAGGACTCGGGGCCGGGCATCCGCGCCGAAGAACAGGCGCTGGTGTTCGATCCGTTTTACCGCAGCCTGGGCACCGGCGAGGCCGGGTCCGGGTTGGGGCTGTCGATTGTCAGGGCGATCGCCGAACGGACGGGGATTCGGGTGGGTTTGAGTTTTGTTGATGAAGTGGGGCGGCGTGGCTTGCGTGTTTCGCTGTGGTTGTCCTCATAAGGCCGCCCAGTTCTTGTCACCCACTCACGTTCGACAGCCATGCCTGAAGAGTTCGAAGTTCCCAGCCCCCATGAGCAACACATCGAGCACAGCACCCATCATGCTTATGCACAAGGCGATCGCTTCGCCAGCAAGATTGCGGTCATGACGGCGATCATGGCGACCGTCGGCGCTCTGATGAGTTGCAGCAACGCGGGACTTGCGTGCTCGTTCAGAGTCCCCCGAATCCAGAGAACCAGGGAAACATAGCCGTGCCTTTATGTCCTTTGTATTCGGATTTCTTGGCAAGCCGCTTGCGACAATAAAACAGACTGATCGTGGCAGGGATGATGAACAGGGCAATCATCCACGGAAACACACTGGTCAGTCCGAGGCTTATGGTCGCAACAAGGCTGATCAGCACTATGCCAATGATCACCAGGTTGTAGCGAATATGCTGACACTGAATTGAAGCAAAGCTGTCCCAGTCGTAAATCAGCCAGTCATGGGAGAAATTGTCGCACTGAGGGCACTTATGGGTTGGCGGGGGGCTATTTGTCACATAGCCACATTCGGGACATCGAGCTTTCATTCACGATCCGCAGTTGCATGAATGGGATGGCACATTTGTCTTTGCGATCCGGGTACGCAGGCGCGCCACCCGAAACTGAGGTTAGCAGGGCAGTATCGTTTTTCCACTGTTCTGCGCTGCTACGGGCTGTCTACGGGCACAGTTTGTCGCGAGCGCCTTGACGACATGACGGACGCGCGATCGGCAGGAGATACGCATACGGCGCCAGAGGCAGCCGGGCTGACTATGCTGTGGGCGTCTACGCTACAAAAACTGCTGCGCACGGACTCGGCACGGCAAAAAATTGCCGGCCAGGAAAATGGCCAGAAGGGACACGGATGAAGAGCATGGCTTTTGTAATCATTTTTCTCGGAGGCGGCGTTGCGCTCTATCCATTTATTAATGAATTGCAGCCGGCAGGGCACGCCCTCAACCGTATTTATTCCTGGTTTACGCCGGGGCTCAGCGTTGATGTGGCAACCCGTCTGAGCGTGAGCTACTTCTACGCAAGCCTGTTTCATCTGGTGTGGTCGGCATTGTTGGGTGAGTCGGCCAGTGTCTGGGGGCCGACAGTCAGAGGGAAAGATCTTGTCTATCTCGCCTTGCGCTGCCTGGGTTACTGGCTTGTCAGCCTGATAACACTCGGACTGGTCGGGATGACCTCGCAAAAAGTACCTTATTCGGACTTTCACCGATATTTCAGTTACCTGGTGATGTGCATGCTGATCGGTGTTTGGGCAGGGTGCATCAGAGACTTCGTTGTGGCAGCTGTCTATTACGTTCGAGGAAAACGCGTATGAACGATCCCGTGGCAAGCTCCCATTCAGCACTCAAAGCGCCACCCGCTCCA
This sequence comes from Pseudomonas sp. NPDC088414, assembly GCF_044753325.1. NCBI lineage: Bacteria > Pseudomonadati > Pseudomonadota > Gammaproteobacteria > Pseudomonadales > Pseudomonadaceae > Pseudomonas > Pseudomonas sp. NPDC088414. The sequence continues at coordinate 146,168 of NZ_JBIVMY010000010.1, forward strand.
GACATCTGCTGGCCTCCAGTGAATATGCCGCCGGATGCGAGAGCCTGAACATATGCCGGTCCTCGGCATGCCGACTGCCTGTCTCAGCCGACCGAGTGTGATTGAACCCTGGCGCGCTGGATCAGCCCTCGCTGGTTTCAACCGGCTCGGCCGCCGCTTCGGCCGCCATCTTCGCGCGGTCAGCCTTGCTGATGTACTTGGGTTTTTTCGGCGCGAGTTTGGCGCTGGCCTTTTTGGCCTTTTCCTTGAACAACTGCTGCAGTTTCTTTTGACGGTTCATGTTTCTTCTCGGTGAAGGGGCTGGGCATCTGCCCGCCAGGCGCGCATTAAAACCGGCTCGCAGCGTTTTGGCGAGTCTGTTGCAGCGATGCAGGATCGAACTGCTCACGGGTGTCCATTCGCACACCGCGCAACGCCGCGGTTTCCAGCTGCGTCGTGTACAGCGCCTGCGCGCAATAGTTGATCAGAATAGAGCGCCGACGTGCGCCATTCACATTGCGACTGGCTGCATGGAGCAGATCGACGTCAAACAGCAGAATATCCCCCGCGTTACCGGAAAGCTGCACGACGGCGGTCTCGTCGTTGGGGTCGAATGGGAGTTGTTGTGGCGACGGTCGGTGGCTGCCCGGGACGATGCGCGTGGCGCCGTTGGCGGGGTCGTAGTCGTCGAAAAAGGCGATGGCGTTGACCATGTCGCCGGGCCGCTGGATCGACAAGTCGCGGTGCAGTTGCTGATGGCCGCCGCCGGCAAGCGGTTCGCGACCCTCGACCTGGGACAGGAAGAAGCGTTCGCCAATCAGCTCACCTGCCACCGCCAGTACCTGCGGCAGGCGACACACCGCTTGCACGGTTGCATCCAGGTCCAGCAACGAATGGCGCCAGTCCGCGCCGCGCGGGACCGGCCAGTGTTCTGATGCTTGCACATTTGCATCGAATACCGCGCGCAGGTCGGCGAGCCACTTCCCAGGGATCGCACGGCGCAGCAGCGCATAACCTTGCCGGTGAAGGTGCTCGCGCTCGATCATGGCTTCGACGTCGCCAGAAAATCGCTGATCAGCGCCACCACCTGCTGTTGGATCTCCTCACGCGGGCGCGCATGGCCGCCATCCCGACAAATGACGCCATCGCCCGGTGCGTCTTCTTCGAGCACTTCGATTGCACCCGCCGCCAGGGTCGTGCTGTGAAAGCCGGTGGGACGCGAATCCGCGAGTGCGCTGGTGGACAGGCCAAGCAGAAGCAGGGCGCCGAGAGCTGTTTTCAATGTTGATCTTCCATGAGTGCATTTGTTGTTTTGAGATACGGCTGCGCGCAGATTAGTAGGCCGGTTGCAAAGAAGATAGCGGATGCCTCGCCTGTGCAGTGACAGGCCGAATCCGGACTAGACCGCGCCCGTCCGGATTTGAATTACCCGACGTTGCCCGCTAGAGTCGCGCCCCTTGTCCGGCCAGCAGCGCCGGCGATGGCTGGGGAAGAGGGCGGCAGTTGAACGAACACACTTTGTCCATGCGTCTGGAGCGGGTGGCGGCGCAGGTGCCGGCGGGCGCTCGGCTGGCGGATATCGGCTCGGATCACGGGTATTTGCCGGTGGCCCTGATGCGCCGTGGCGCCATCGTTGCGGCGGTGGCCGGCGAGGTGGCGCTGACGCCGTTCCATGCCGCGGTGCGCACGGTGCGCGACAACGATCTGCAGCAGCACATCAGCGTGCGTCTGGCCAGCGGTCTGGCGGCGATCGAGCCTGATGACGGAATCACCGCGATCAGCCTCTGCGGCATGGGCGGCGAGACGATTCGCGACATTCTCGACAGCGGCAAGGCGCGCCTGCGCGGGCACGAACGGCTGATCCTGCAACCCAACGGCGGCGAGCAACCCCTGCGCCAATGGCTGATGGACAACGGCTACCGCATCCTCGACGAGGAAGTGCTGCAGGAAAACCGCTTCTTCTACGAAATCATCGTCGCCGAGCGCAGTGCCCCGGTGAGCTACAGCGCCCGACAGTTGTACTTCGGCCCATTGCAGATGCAGGCGCGCAGCCCGATCTTTATTGCCAAATGGCAGCGTTTGTTACGGCAGAAGCAGAAGACTCTGAACAGCTTCAAACAGGCACGCCAGACGGTGCCCGAGGAGAAGTTGCAAGACATTGCGCGGCAGGTACAGTGGATTACCGAGTTGCTGGCGTGATCTGGCATGTTGGCGCTGGCGGCTCTTCAGGTTTAAAGTCAGCTTCAAGGTTAACGTGCTTGCGGAGTTGGACATGAGAATCGGTGAACTGGCAAAAATCAGCGGACTGGCGCCGTCGCGCATCCGCTTCTACGAAGCGAGCGGGTTGATCACTTCGGTCGCGCGCAAAGCCAATGGCTATCGCGATTACGCCCCCGATACCCAATGGATTCTGCAGATCATTACGGGCGCGCAGGCGGCGGGTTTCTCATTGGAGGAAATCCGTCAGTTGATGCCAATGAATGCCAGCGGTTGGCAGCACGACCAGTTGCTCAGTGGCTTGAAGCGAAAAGTCGATGAAATCGAAGTCCTGCAGCAGCGACTGGCGCAGAACAAGGAACAACTGCTGCGGGCCATCCAGGGTATCGAGGATAAACCTGCGGGGATGGCGTGTGCCGACAATGCGCAGATGCTGATCCATCGGCTGCGCGAAGACGGCGTGGCTTCTGCGCCCGACAAGCAGCCAGCCGCTGCGGCAAGAAAAGCAAACGCCCGTCAGGCATCCCGAGCCTGACGGGCGTTACCGCTTTCAGCGCTTGCCAACCAGCGTGGCGAGCGGCTTTGGTGCGTAAAGTGCGCTCTGGAACTCCGGGACATATTCGTACTTGACCATTTTCCCCAGCTTCAAGTCGCGCAGGTAGGTCGACAGGCTGCCATCGCCCAGTGTCAGCGTGGCGGCATCCGCGTCCCGGCTGGAACCGTGGCTGAGCTGGCGCGACACCGCGTAGCCATAGGCCAGTCGGCCCTGGTGATCGAGGTTGGTGAAACTGCTGGTGACGATATCCTCATCGCGCGACAGTTTGTCGAGCTTCTTCGCGGTGAAGGACACGTCCGGTTTGCCGGTCTGGCTGTCGCTGATCTCATAGATCACCGATTGCCCGTTTTCTTTGCGATCAATCCCGGTCAGCCACTTTGGCAGGTTGTAACCGACGACTCCGCGCACCCGTGCCAGCTCGGTATTGACCGGTAACTTGAGCACATAACCCCAGAAGTCTTCTGACATCGATTGGCCAATCAACGTGAGCGGTCCCAGGTTGGCTTTGCCGGGTTTGTTGGTGATGATCGACACGGCAACTTCGTTATAGGCGTCGTTATCGCAATGCTCGTAGGTGTACGCAGTGAACGCGATCAAACCACGTCCTGGCCAGACTTGCAGCGGTTGCACGGTGGCCAGTATTTCGGGCGGCATCAACTCCCGGAGTCGCTCGAGGTCGGCCGTGTAGATCGCCGTGACACGACTGTTCTGATAGTAGAAGTTTGGCGAAAACGACTCGAAGCCAATGTCGACCTTGTGCTTCGTGAGGCCCTTGAACCAGCTCAAATCAACGCCCGGGACTTCGGCGGCAATCACCGATAACGGCGGATTGGAGCGAAAGCGGTCATAGAGGCCACCCTTGACGACGGGTACTGAATGGCCGGCAATATCGATGGTGGTGGTCTCGGTCAGGTCGGGCATTTCAGGTGTCTCCGCCAACGCAGCGTTGGCAAAAGTGGTGATCAGCAATCCTGTTAAAACGGCGCTTGCGAGTTTCAATCGGACTTTCTCCGGTGGGTAGGCACTACAAAAAGATTCAGCGCGTTCGGTCGTCGGCGTTGAGCACCGCCATCACGGCTTCAGCTACGGCTTTGGGCGATTGAGGGTTCTGCCCGGTCACCAGTCTTCCATCGGTAATGGCAAATGAAGTGAACGGCAGCCAGCCCTTGCGGTAGCGCGCGCCTTGGCTCACCAAGCGGTCCTCGAGGAAGAAGGGCACTTGGCTTTTCATTCCCGAGAACAGCTCTTCGCGGTCAGAGAAACCGGTGATGTTTCGGTTCTTGATGATCAATTGGCCCTGGCTGTCCTTCAGATCCAGCAGACCCGCTACGCCATGGCACACGGCCGACACGATGCCGCCCTGGTTGTAGATGGTTTCGGCGACACGGCGCAGGTCAGGGTTGTCGGGAAAGTCCCACATCACGCCATGGCCTCCGGTGAAATAGATGACGCCGAAGCGGGACGGATCGACCTCGGCGATCGGCAGCGTATTGGCCAGTCGCGCGCGGAACGCAGGCGACTGCAAATGCTCCCGCGCAGCCTTGTCCATGTACAACCAGCCCAGACTGCGTTCGTCCAGAGGCACCGCGCCGCCCTTGGGGCTGGCAAACACGGTGGTGTAGCCGGCGGCTTCCACCACATCGGTGAAGTGCGTCAGCTCGGTCAGCCATAACCCGGTGGTATCGGTGCGAGAGGGATAACTGGCGTGATTGGTCATGATCACCAGGATCTGGCGATCCTTGATTGCCGCCGACTGAGCATTTGCAAACGTCATGAAAGCACCACCTATCAATAGCAGGGCAGAGGAAACAAGGGTCTTGAGCATCTTCCGGGCTCCATCGAGCAAGCAGGTCAGCGCATGCTCACCTTAAACCTCACTTTAAGGTCAACCCCCGCTGCTGCGAATAATTTGCGTCGATGCCATCGGACTTTTGCTTGACCCTCAACCTGACTTTAACGCTAGCGTCTGACGCTGATTGGGCAAGGCAATAACGCCGATCATCAATCCACTCAGGAGCCACGCATGAGTCAGCAAGACCAACCGGATACACCGATGAAATGGATGATTTATGGCGCCAACGGCTATACCGGCGAACTGATCGCTCGCGATGCCGTCAGGCGTGGACTCAGGCCGGTGTTGGCCGGACGTAGCCGTGACAAGGTCGAAGCGTTGGCCCGGGAGCTGGGTCTTGAAGCCCGGGTGTTCGGTCTGGATGACCCTGCGCGGTTGCTGGCGCAGATCAAGGGGCACGGTTTGATTTTGCATTGCGCGGGGCCGTTTTCCGCAACCGCCGCGCCGATGATCGAGGCCTGCCTGCGAGCCAGCGCACACTATCTGGACATCACTGGCGAGATTGCCGTATTCGAACATGCGCAGTCTCTGAATGAGCGGGCGCGGGCAGCGGGGTCAGTCATTTGCCCCGGCGTCGGCTTCGATGTAGTCCCGACCGACTGCGTTGCCGCCGCCCTGAAAGACGCGCTGCCGGATGCGACGCATCTGGCGCTGGGCTTCGATTCACGTTCGAGCTTTTCACCCGGCACTGCCAAGACTTCAATCGAAGGCCTGGCGCAGGGTGGCAAGGTCCGATGTGACGGCAAGATCGTTTCCGTGCCGCTGGCCTATCGGGTACGGCGTATCGATTTCGGTGCCGGGGAGAAGCTGGCGATGACCATCCCCTGGGGCGATGTGTCCACCGCCTGGCACACCACCGGCATCGCCAATATCGAGGTGTTCATACCGGGTTCGGCGGGGATGATTCGCGGCGCCAGGCTCGCCAACTGGATTCGTCCGTTGCTGGGACTGTCGTTTGTGCAGCGGCTGCTCAAGGCGCGCATCGGCAAGACAGTGACCGGCCCGGATCAGGCAAAACGTGCTGACCAAGGCACCTATGTGTGGGGCGAGGCGCGCAATGCTCGCGGTGAAAGCAAAGTCGCCCGCGTGCACACCGCGAACGTCTACAGCCTGACGATCGACGCTGCGTTGGCGGTGGTCGGCTATCTGTTGCAGACACGTCCGCCCGGCGGTGCCTACACACCTGCGCGGTTGTTGGGCGCGGATCTGGTGACGCACTTGCCAGGGTCGAGCGAAATCAACATTGAATGACCTTGAAAAAAGTCATTGACCTTAAAGTTGACTTCAATCTTATGGTGGCCTCATCTCCAGTTGAGGACTGCCCCATGAATGTGTTCGACGCCCTGACCTTGCCCAACGGTTCGACCATCAAGAACCGCATCGCCAAAGCCGCCATGGAAGAAAACATGGCGGACGCCGACCAGGCGCCCTCCGCAGAGCTGATGCGTCTGTATCAGGCGTGGGCCGATGGCGGTGCCGGGCTGATCATCACCGGCAACGTGATGGTCGACGGCCGCGCCATGACCGGGCCGGGCGGCGTGGTGCTGCAGGATGATCAGCAACTCGACAAGTTCAAGCGCTGGGCGCGGATCGGTCGTTCTGCCGGTGCGCAGTTCTGGTTGCAGATCAATCATCCGGGGCGCCAGATGCAGTCCAACCTCGGGCAGAAAACCTGGGCGCCGTCAGCGGTGCCGCTGGAGCTGGGCAAACTGTCCAAGCGTTTCGCCACGCCCCGCGCCATGACCGTCAGTGTGATCGAGGACGTCATTCAGCGCTTTGCCAATACCGCACGCCTGGGTGAACAGGCCGGCTTCACCGGGGTGGAAATCCACGCCGCTCACGGCTATCTGTTGAGCCAGTTTCTCTCGCCTCTGACCAATCAAAGGACGGACGAGTGGGGCGGCTCTCTGCAGAACCGCGCGCGGTTGTTGGTCGAGATCGTCAAGGCAGTCAGGGCCGTGGTTTCCGCGCAATTTGCGGTGGCGGTCAAACTCAATTCCGCAGATTTCCAGCGCGGCGGATTCACCGCTGACGATGCGAAAAAGGTCGTTGAGCTGCTCAACGAATTGGGGGTGGATCTGGTGGAACTGTCCGGCGGCAGCTACGAAGTTCCGGCCATGCAGGGTGAGGCGCGCGATGGTCGCACGTTGGCTCGCGAGGCCTATTTCGTCGAGTTTGCCCGGGACCTTCAGACCGTTGCCAAAATGCCGGTGATGGTCACCGGCGGCATCCGCCGTCGTCCGGTTGCCGAAAACGTCGTGCAGAGTGGTGTGGACATGGTCGGTATCGGTACCGCATTGGCGATCGATCCCCACCTGCCGCGCGACTGGCAGCAGGGCAAGGACAACGCCCCGCAATTGCCGCCGATCACCTGGAAAAACAAGGCCATCGCCGCCCTGGCGAACATGGCGGTGGTGAAGTTTCAGCTGGGTAAACTCAGTCGAGCGAAAAAGCCTGATCCGAGTGTGTCCCCGTTGCGAGCGCTGATTTTGCAGCAGATCGCCATGGCGTTTCGCACTCGGCAATATCGGCGCTGGGTGGAAAAACGTTCGGCGTGAGTCGCAAGGCATTTCAATCGTGACGTTGGCGGACGCTCTGACGAGAGCCCGCCAACGTCAGCCAGTCAATTCGGCATCAGCACCGTATCGACCACATGAATCACGCCATTGGATTGCATGACGTCCGCGATGGTGATCGCAGCTTTTCCGCCTTTGGCGTCCTGCACCCACAGCTTGCCGTCGTGCAACATTACGGTCAGCGATTCGCCCTGGACGGTTTTCAGCATCACTTTGCTGCCGTGCATTTTGGCATCGTCCATCAACTGCTTGGCCGTGTGTGTGCCGGCCACGACGTGGTAAGTCAGGATCTTCGTCAGATCGACCTTGTGTTCAGGCTTGATCAATGTATCGACCGTGCCGGCGGGCAGTTTTGCGAAGGCTTCGTTGGTGGGGGCGAAGACCGTGAACGGGCCCTTGCTGTTGAGCGTATCCACTAGCCCGGCGGCCTTGACCGCAGCGACCAGTGTCGTGTGATCCTTAGAATTGACTGCGTTCTCGACGATGGTCTTGGTCGGATACATGGCCGCGCCGCCGACCATCACGGTATCGGCGGCAAAGCTGGATCCGGCTCCGAGGCAGAGCAGGGTGAAGCAAGCGACAGCAAGGCGTCTGATGAACATGTGCATGGTGCGTCTCCTGGATTCTTCGACCCTTCGAATGAGGGTGTTGAATATACGGAGCAGGGGGTGAAACGGATGCAGTGCAGAGCGGAAAACTTTGGTTTTTCATCCGGGGCATTAGAATGCTGTTTTGGCCAGCAAAAACTTCAGCATGGATGTGCAAGCGCTCGTCCAAAGGAGATATCCGTGATAACAGGGCAGTGTCTTTGCGCTGCAGTACGCTTTTCCCTCACAGTGAAACCGCGCTTTTTCTATCGCTGCCACTGCTCACTGTGCCGCAAGCAAACCGGTGTCGGGTTCAACCTCGCCACGCTGGTCAGCGCTCGGGACTTTCGCTGGGAGGCGGGCCAGGACTTGATAAACAGTTGGGTCAAACCCAGCGGATACAGGAATGACTTCTGCGCACAATGCGGCTCGACCGTGCCCAACCCGCTGCGCGGATCACCTTACGTGTGGATTCCGCTCGGCCTGCTGGATGAGGACCTGAACGTGGAGTGCGCTGGCGATTTCTGTGTGGACGATGCCATGTCATGGGATACACAGCGTTCGACACAGAACCATCACGGTGCGGTGGAGTCACTGGCGTTTCTTCTGCAAGAACTCCGGGTCAATCCTGATTGACCCGAAGCTCCCGCTGCACTTACTTCCTTAGATACGCAAACATGTGTTGCACATAATCCGCCTTGCCCAGCGGCACGCCGTTGTGGCGCAGGATGTTGTACGCGGTGATCAGGTGAAAGTAGAACTGCGGCATCGCCCAGTCCACGGCGTATTCGCGGCCGGTCATATCGAAGGCGATGCCGTTTTGCAGTTCAAGGGCGATGTTCTTGTCCGCGCTGGCGTCGATCTGCGCCGGATTCGCCGCCGCCAGCATCTCTAATGTGCTTTCGATCAACGCCTTCGCCGCCGCCATGTTTTCGGGTGGTGTGAGCTTGGTCAACGGTTGTTGCGTCAGTCGCTGCACGGCGTCCTGTGCCTGGGTGCAGGTGTATTGAACCTGCGTGGCGAGGTTGTGCATGTCCGGCGCCAGACGTGCGTCGAGCAGAACTTGCGCGTCGTAGCCGCGCTCAAGGGCGTAAGCCTCGCTCTTGGACAGGATGGCCGCCAGCGAGCGCAACATCTGGGCGAAACGAGGAAGGGTCACTGCATGGATCGACATGGTTATTCCCTGTGTAGTCATTCAAAGGTGAAACCTCAGTGGCGAAGGGTAGTCGATTCGCTATCTAAAATGGCCGCGACATCGCACTTTGCGCATGATCTTCGTCACGGGCTTTGCCGTTCGGTAAACTGCCTCGACTCGCCCGCAACGCGACCCAGACAATAAAAACGCCGAGGCCCCCCATGATCGATCTTTCCGTAGCACTCCTGTTCGCCGGCGCCTGCTTCGCGCTGGCCCTGACCCCCGGCCCGGACATGCTGCTGATCGCCTCTCGCAGCCTGAGCCAGGGCCGCGCCTCGGGTTTCGTCTCCCTCGCCGGCATTCAGGCCGGCACCTACTGCCACGCACTGGCAGCCGCCCTCGGATTGTCGCAACTGGTCGCCACCGTGCCCGCCGCCTACGACATCATCCGCTTCGCCGGCGCCGCCTATCTGGCATTCCTGGCGTGGAAAGCCTTCACCAGCGCCGCATCACCCTTGGCTACCAGCGAGACCCTGCCAGCCACACCGCTGTTGCGCATCTTCCGCCAAGGGTTGGTGACCAATCTGCTCAATCCGAAGATGGCCCTGTTTGTGCTGGCGCTGTTTCCGCAGTTTGTCGATCCAGGGAAGGGCTCGCTGGTGCTGCAGATGTTAGTGTTTGCGACGATCCTGAATGTGATCGGATTGCTGGTGAATGGGGCGGTGATTGTTTTGGCCAGCAAGGTTGGCAACAAGCTGGCGAGTAATGCGCGGATCGCACGGCGGTTGAATCAGCTGTTGGGGGCGGTGTTTTTTGGCTTGGCTTGTCGGTTAGCGTTGTTTTCGGGGCGGTAGGGGGGGGGCTGCTATCGGCCAAAATCTACCATTCGAGATGAATCGTTCAGGGAAGCGTTGATGGCACTCAGGGTGTTGGTGGTTGGCGGGTATGGAAACTTTGGCAGTATCGTTTGTCGGCATCTGATCGATATGCCTGGCATCGAACTGGCGATCTCGGGGCGCGATCCGCAGAAGCTGGAGCGCAAGGTCGCTGAATTAGGGGTGACCTGCGAGCGCTGGTGTGGTGATGCGAAGGGCGCCGGGTTCGCCGTGGCTCTGCGCGCGATGAATATTCAAATGGTGGTTCACACGGGAGGCCCGTTTCAGGGGCAATCCTATGCGGTGGCCGAGAGTTGCATCGAGGCGGGCGTCAACTATTGCGATCTGGCGGATTGCCGGACATTCGTCAATGGCATCGGCATACTCGATGCGCGGGCGAGAGAGGCCGGTGTCGCCATCCTCAGTGGTTGCAGTTCGGTGCCGACGCTGTCTTCGGCGATCATCGATGAGCAGCGCCATCACTTCAAACGCATCGACTCGATCGAGCACGGCATTTCCTCATCAGCGAAAATGCCGGGGTTATCGACGATCGAGGGTGTGCTGGCATATGCGGGCAAACCGATCCGCCAACTGCGCAATGGTCAAGTGCATGAAGTGATGGGCTGGGAAGACCTGACCCTGCGCAAGCTGCAGAACCTGGGCACTCGCGCGCTGGCCAATGTGGATGTGCCGGACATGGACATCTTTGCCAGCCGGTTTGGCGCTCACACTTTGAGTTTCAAGGCTGGCGCGGGCCTCAAGTTCGGAGGCGTAGCCAATTATCTGTTTGCACTGGCGATGAGGAAAGGGCTGGTGCGTGACCACAGGGTGTGGGCGGCCCGGTTGCATCGCTGGGGGACATGGTTTGAGCGTTTCGGGGATGGCAAAAGTGCGATGTATATAGATGTGCAAGGTGTCGGCTTGAACGACCAGCCGTTGTCGATGACGGCGCAACTGACCGCGCTGAATGACAGGGGGCCGGAGATCCCGAGTTGTGCTGCCGTTGCTCTGGCCGCGAAGATCGCCCGAGGTTACTTGCCCGAACCGGGTGCCCGTCCTTGTGTCGGTGAGATCAGCGTCGACGAATACATGGCAGCGATCAACGATCCGCAGAATCTTGGCCTGTCGGTGCATTTCTCTGACGGGCTGCGTTGAGCATGCTTTATCTGAGCGTGAAGTACGTGCATGTCATCGCTGCGATTTTCCTCTTCGGCTTCGGCATGGGTTCCTATCTGTACCTGATCGCCGCCAGTCGCACGGCCAATCCACAATTGATCGCACATGTGGCGAGAATGGTCGTGCGCTATGACGCCTGGATCACCACGCCGGCGGGCTTCATCCAGATCGCGACGGGTTATTGGCTGACGAGGGTTTCCGGGTTGCCCTTGACCACGGACTGGGTGCTGATGTCGCTGATCCTGTTCTTTACAGTGGGCTCGCTTTGGCTGCCGGTGCTGTTGCTGCAGAAACGTTTGCAGGGGATGGCGGCGGACGCGGTGCAAGGTGGGGCAGGGCTTGATGCTGATTACCGGGCTGTTTATCGGCAGTGGTTCTGGATGGGTGTTTGCGGGTTTCTCGGGATGTTCGTGATCGTGCTGATGATGGTGACGAAGATGACGCCGGGGCAGTGGCTGCGGTTGATGTTGTAGCTGAGCATTCACACCGGCGACTTGAGAAAGCGTCGTTCGTGATCGGGGTTGGGTAACAGGCAGTTGTCGTACTTGCCGAAGATCCGGTAGCGATTCAGTGCGACGCGGTCGTAGGCCCAATCTCTAAGTGCTCGTGGGAAAACTCGCAGAAGCCTGACCGGCGACCAACAAGCGGGCAGTTGTGCAATGACTTCGAAGAATGCATCCGAGCGCACCCAGTAATGCTGGTCGCGGATCACCGCCATAGTGTCGAACTCGTCGACCGGAAGACCGGCCCATGCCAGCAATGCCTGACCTTCTGGAGATTGCACTGCCGCCAGGCGCACCCGTTGCTTGTTGTCGTGGCGAATCACAAAACGCGCCCAGCCGTTGCACAGCTTGCAGACGCCGTCGAACAGCACCACGGTCTCGCCTGGATTGAGCAGGGGGGCTGGAGTGGGGCGAGTTCGGGAGTCAGGCATGGGGGACGATCCAGGAAGTTGGGCTGTCATTGTGAGGCATCATCGGAAATTTTTTCAGGTGATGGACAGTATGCTGCGCATCCGCTGACATTACGTCTATATATAAGCAGGCCTTTTCGCTGCATTGATAGAAAACTGAAATTAACGGTTGACGGCAGATTCAGGAGGTCTATAATTCGCCCCACTTCCGGCGCGGTCGAAACGGAAAACTCCTTGAGATTCAATGAGTTACACGGTTTTCGGCAGCAGCTTGCTTCAGTTCATCGAAGCCTGGAAGGAGTTGAAAGGGCAGTGATGTTTGGCTCTTTTGACGGTTCGATCTTCTCGGTCGAAAGCGGAGAAAAAGAGGTGTTGACAGCAGCGTGTAACGCTGTAGAATTCGCCTCCCGCTAACGAGAGATCGGAAGCGCAAGTGGTTGAAGTTGTTGAAGAATTCTTCGAAAAC
>NZ_JBIVMY010000011.1:0-29551 GCF_044753325.1 Pseudomonas sp. NPDC088414
GTTTATCTTGGCTCATTTCCCGCTTCATACTACTAACTCCGAACCTCGGCGACCACGCCGGGACACCGCTTGCGCGAGAAACTCAGCGAACTGGGCGACGGGCATCGAGCCCAGGTCAGCACCTTCACGAGTACGCACAGCGACAGTCTGCATCTCGACTTCCTTATCTCCGATAACCAAAAGATAGGGAACCTTGAGCAAAGTATGCTCGCGGATTTTAAAGCCGATCTTTTCATTTCTCAAGTCGGACTTGGCACGAAATCCGCTTTCGTTGAGAGTTTTTTCAACCTGAGCGACGAAATCTGCCTGTTTATCAGTGATATTCATGATCACTGCCTGGGTTGGCGCGAGCCACGCAGGGAATGCACCTTCGTAATGCTCGATCAAAATCCCGACGAAACGCTCGAACGAACCGAGGATCGCCCGGTGCAGCATCACTGGGTGCTTGCGGCTGTTGTCTTCGGAGACGTATTCGGCGCCGAGACGGACTGGCAGGTTGAAATCGAGCTGTAAGGTACCACACTGCCAGACGCGACCGAGGCAATCTTTCAGCGAGAACTCGATCTTCGGACCGTAGAACGCACCCTCGCCCGGCTGCAGATCGTACGGCAGGCCGGCAGAATCAAGGGCTGCAGCCAGTGCCGCTTCGGCGCGATCCCACAGCTCGTCGGAACCTACACGTTTTTCCGGACGAGTGGACAGTTTCATCTCGACGTCGGTGAAGCCGAAGTCGCGGTAAACGTCCATGGTCAGCTTGATGAACGCAGCGGATTCGGCCTGCATCTGCTCTTCGGTGCAGAAAATGTGGGCGTCGTCCTGAGTGAATGCACGCACGCGCATGATCCCGTGCAACGCACCCGACGGCTCGTTACGGTGGCAGGCACCGAACTCGGCCAGACGCATCGGCAGCTCGCGGTAGCTCTTCAGGCCCTGGTTGAACACCTGCACGTGGCACGGGCAGTTCATCGGCTTGATGGCGTAGTCGCGGCTTTCCGACTCGGTGGTGAACATGTTGTCGGCGTAGTTGGCCCAGTGCCCGGATTTCTCCCAGAGGCTTCGGTCAACCACTTGCGGGGTCTTGATCTCGAGGTAGCCGTTGTCACGCTGCACCTTGCGCATGTACTGCTCGAGCACTTGATACAGGGTCCAGCCGTTCGGGTGCCAGAACACCATGCCCGGCGCTTCTTCCTGGGTGTGGAACAGGCCCAGGCGCTTGCCGATCTTGCGGTGATCGCGTTTTTCCGCTTCTTCGATGCGCTGGATGTAGGCCGCCAGCTGCTTCTTGTCAGCCCAGGCAGTACCGTAAACGCGCTGCAGTTGCTCGTTCTTGGCATCACCGCGCCAGTAAGCACCGGACAACTTGGTCAGCTTGAAGGATTTCAGGAAGCGGGTGTTCGGCACGTGCGGACCACGGCACATGTCGACGTATTCTTCGTGGTAGTACAGGCCCATGGCCTGCTCGTTCGGCATGTCTTCGACCAGACGCAGCTTGTAGTCTTCGCCGCGGGCCTTGAACACTTCGATCACTTCGGCGCGCGGAGTGACTTTCTTGATGACGTCGTAATCCTTGTCGATCAGCTGGTGCATGCGCTGTTCGATGGCCGCCATGTCGTCCGGCGTGAAAGGACGTTCGAAGGCGATGTCGTAATAGAAGCCTTCGTCGATGACCGGCCCGATGACCATTTTCGCAGTCGGGTACAGCTGCTTGACCGCATGGCCAACCAGGTGCGCGCAAGAGTGGCGAATGATCTCCAGCCCCTCTTCATCCTTTGGCGTGATGATTTGCAGCGTCGCGTCGCTGTCGATGATGTCGCAGGCGTCGACCAGCTTGCCGTTGACCTTGCCGGCCACGGTGGCCTTGGCCAGGCCTGCACCAATGGATGCGGCGACCTCGGCTACGGAAACCGGGTGATCGAATGAACGTTGACTGCCGTCGGGAAGAGTAATAGTTGGCATGGCGCCTCCTCTCCTAGTGGTGACCCCTACCAAAGGTCACGTGGGTTGGGATGAGCCAGTACAAGATCCGATCCAGGCCATTCAATGACGAACGCCTGCCTTACAGCGGCAGGAGCCTTGCGGCCAACCGGAAAACCGAACCAGAGTGACTGGGATTCAAATCGGAATTTTTCGCACGCTGACCGCTGCCGGGGCTGAAGGCCATCCGGAGCCTGAGAACGCTTGAGCCCGGCATGCTAGCACAGATGAGCGGTCATCGACTCGAACGATTTGCGGCGCTGAAGATTTGTGCATTTTTGCGGCGCGAAGTGAACTTGGGATATACGCTTTGCCTCAAATAAGCTGAGAATCGTCGCCGATATCAACCCAAGGAGTTTCCGACATGCGCCTTATCCGACTTTTTGCTTTCGCGGCCCCGCTGGCCCTGCTGCTGCCGCTGAGCGCCAACGCGGCCTGGCCTGCCGGCGTCAAAGCCCAATACATGAACGACTGCACCGCCGCTGCCAGCAAGAGCGTCAATCCGGCCGAAGCCAATAAACACTGTGCTTGCGGTGCCGACGTTCTGGAAAAGAAATTCACCACGCAAGAGATCGCGCAACTGATGGACAAGAACACCCCGCCAAGTGGTGAACTGGGTCAGCGCGCACTGAAAGAAATCTCGGTTTGCCGAGTGCAGAAATAAGCGCTGACGAATGTTTTTTCCGGCGTCCAGCAGGCTGAAAACCGCCAAAAAGACCCCGAAATCGATAATTTACGCAGGTTTTATAGCTTTTTTTACACCCTCTTCTTTCGGCTGAAAGCCACTGAAACCGGGGCTTGCAGACATTTCAGAGGTTGAAATCGATGCAATATGAAAGCAAACAGCACGTCCGGGGGGCTACCAAAGCGAACATTTCGACTATGATACTCCGGTGTGCCCAGTTGGCCTGAGCAGCACAGTACTACTGAAAATATATGTTTCTTGGAGATACACCATGTCTAATCGCCAAACCGGCACCGTTAAATGGTTCAACGATGAAAAAGGCTTCGGCTTCATCACTCCTCAAGGTGGCGGTGACGACCTGTTCGTACACTTCAAAGCTATCGAATCCGACGGTTTCAAAAGCCTGAAAGAAGGCCAGACCGTCTCCTTCGTGGCTGAGAAAGGCCAAAAGGGTATGCAAGCTGCACAAGTTCGCCCAGAGTAATTTCCCGGCGCACTAAAAAAACCCCGTCCATGTGACGGGGTTTTTTATGCCTGCAACAAAAGCGCTGTGTGATCAGCCGCAGTTGACGCGGGTGACCACCAGATTGTTGTCGGTGTTCAGATTCAAGCGATCGGAACGGTACTCCAGAGTGATC
Source organism: Pseudomonas sp. NPDC088414 (assembly GCF_044753325.1). NCBI lineage: Bacteria > Pseudomonadati > Pseudomonadota > Gammaproteobacteria > Pseudomonadales > Pseudomonadaceae > Pseudomonas > Pseudomonas sp. NPDC088414. Next base: position 3,298 of record NZ_JBIVMY010000011.1, read on the forward strand.
ATGTCGGTAGGCTTGAGGAAGCGGGCGTTTTGCGCGCCAGCCTTGGCACGAGCCTGATCGAGCAGTTCCGGCGACGCCTTTTTACCAATGGCAAATTCCGCTGCCTTTGCTTCACAGCGGCTATGTCCGGCATCGGTCGCCACAGGATCCTTTGCCGACTCGCTGGAGGTTGTGCTGCAACCGGCCAACATGGCAACGGCCATAAGTGCACCCAGAGACGCGAACTTCAAAGGCATGAAGCCTCCTTCTTTCAAATGGTTAAGCTGAGATCGTGCGACCGCCAATTCGGCGTTTGGTTTCACAACCAGTGCTGTCACCCTGCCCCACGATCCGGAAAAGCGCTGAGTCTGCCTGAAGCGCGCGCACCGCATCCTCACGCAATCGTCACCGAATATTAACGAAGCTCAATAGACGTCGATGTAATCGAGCGGCGGACTCGGCCAGTTGTCTTTCAGCGCGTTGAAAATCTGCATCACCCAGACTTCATCACTGGCCGCGACATTGCCGACATACCCCGAGCCCTTGGCCCAGGTCTCCAGGCGAAACAGCAGGCCATCAATATCCTGCCCGCCGGTCACACCGGAAGAAATATAGGCAATCCCACCCTTGGTCACACGCAGCTGCGTGTGCACATCATCGCTGGCCGACGCCAGCAACTGGCGCACAGCGTCGAGTGTGAGGCCGTCGGGGGTGTTCAAATCGATCTGCACAGCACATTCCTTGGATCAGCCAGAAAAGACCAAGTGTCGCATAGCGACGCGCTCATGCCTAAGTCGCAGTGCCAAACGCCCGACAAAGTGGTTAACTCGGACGCAGACATTCCCGACTTTTCGAGCGCACTCATGAGCACCGTAAGCATCAACGCCGATATCAAGGTTCTTTGGCCTAAAGGGCACAGTTCGTATAGCCCGGGCAGTCCGGAAGAGTTGGCTTTGATCAGTATCGACTTGCTGGTCAAGACGATGGGAACCCAGGGCGCACAAACGTTTATCGCCCAAGTGTTCGAGCGGTACCAGCATGACGACGAGAGCACGCAGGACACCGAGAGAAAATAAAAACCCGCAGGCTGGCACCTGCGGGTCACAGCCTTACTTCAAGCGCTTCAGACGCTCGGTCAGCAGATCGAAGAAGCCTTGAGCATCCCCATTTTCCACCCAGAAGGCGTTCTTCGGCGCCTTCAGACCGTCATACCAGTCAACGATGGTCTGGCCAAAAGTCGGACCTTCGCGACTATCCACTACAACGTTGACCGAACGACCGGTGAACAGCTCAGGCTTGAGCAGGTAAGCGATGACGGTAGCGTCATGCACCGGGCCGCCCGGGATGCCGTAATGCTCCATGTCGCCCTTGATGTACTCGTTGAGAATGTCGCCAACGATCTTGCTCGCGTTGTTGTTCAGCGCGGCAATTTGCTTCAGGCGTGCGTCGCTGGTGAGGATCTTGTGAGTCACGTCCAGTGGCAGGTAGGTCAGTTTCACGCCACTCTTGAGCACCACTTCTGCCGCTTGCGGGTCGGCAAACAGGTTGAACTCGGCCACCGGGGTGATGTTGCCGCCATTGAAGTGCGCACCACCCATGACCACCACTTCCTTGATGCCGTTAACGATCTCCGGCTCCTGGATCAGCGCCAGCGCCAGGTTGGTCTGTGGGCCAAGCATGGCGATGGTGATGCTGTGCGGCTTGGCTTTTTTCAGGGTGTCGATCAGGTAGTTGACTGCATTGCCTTCGGCCAGGCCCTTTTTCGGCTCATGCACGGTGACACCCGACAGGCCTTCCTTGCCATGGATGTTCTCGGCATAGATCGGCGTGCGCATCAGTGGCTTTGGTGCACCGGCATACACCGGAATATCTTCGCGCCCTGCCCACTCGCGAGCCAGACGCGCGTTGCGCGAAGTCTTGTCGAGGCGCACGTTGCCGGCCACGGTGGTCAAGGCACGGATGTTCAACTCATCGGGCGAAGCCAGCGCAAACAGCAACGCAACCACGTCGTCAGCACCAGGATCGGTGTCGATGATCAGGTCGATCTTTTCAGCGGCCTGAGCGCCGGTGGCGGAGATAAAAGACAAAAGCAGCAGACTCCGAAGCAATTGATGCAGTTTTTGAGCATAGCGGTGCATGGCGCATTCCTTGTGCTGATGAAAATGTAAGGGTCGAAAACCCGGTTAAAACGTGACGCCGGCTACCAGCACGATGTTGCAGTACGGCTGACATTCGCCGGTACGGACAATCGCCCGCGCCTGCCGGCTGAGAACCTTGAATTGCTCATGCGTCAGCAGATCGCGCCGACCGAGGGCACCCTCTTCTTGCAACTCGTCCAGCGCGACCAGGGCGGTCGGCTGCTTGTCGAGAATTTCGTTGGCCAGCACATGGCTTTCCACCTGCATCTCGCTGAGCACGACTTTCAGGGTACTGACGAAATCCGGAACGCCATGGGTCAGCGCCAGATCAATCAATTCAATACCTGGTGGCACCGGCAGTCCGGCATCACCGATGACCACCATGTCGCCATGGCCCAGGGAGGCGATCAGCCGCGACAACGCGACGTTGAGCAGAGGAGTCTTTTTCATGCGGGTTTGAACGCCTGTACGTCGGACATGGTTGGAATGGAAGGTTGTGCGCCGGCCCGGGTCACAGACAGCGCTGCAGCGACTTGCCCGTACCGGATCGCCTCGGCCTCGGATTTGCCACTGGCGAGCGCCGCAGCAAAACCGCCAACAAAGGTATCGCCGGCGGCGGTGGTATCGACGGCCTTCACTTTCGGCGCCGGGAAATGCTCGAAACCTTTGCCATTGGCAAACAGTGAACCTTGCGCACCGAGGGTAATGATGACCTTGCCCGCGCCCATTGCGATCAACTGGCTGGCAGCGTTTTCTGCGGTTTGCAGCGAATCGACCGGCAGTCCGCTCAACGCGGCCGCTTCACTTTCGTTGGGGATCAGGTAGTCGATGGCGGCAAACCAGTCTGCCGGCAGCGGACGACTGGCCGGCGCCGGATTGAGGATCACCGTCTTGCCCAGCGCACGTGCACGCTTGAGCGCATGCCCCACCGTTGCATCCGGGATTTCGAGCTGGCAGATAATCACGTCGGCCGCTTGCAGCACCGCATCAAAACGGTCGATCACTGCCGGGGTCATTGCACCGTTGGCGCCAGCAACGATCACGATGGCGTTCTGACTGTTGTCATCGACCACGATCAGCGCCACGCCACTGGAATCTTCGACCGTGCTCACCGCCTGACAATCGATCTGCTCAGCCAGCAACGCGTCACGCAATTGCACGCCGTAGTCATCGTTGCCAACACAGCCGACCATTGCCACCTGCGCACCGAGGCGCGCAGCAGCGACTGCCTGATTGGCACCCTTGCCGCCGGACACGGTGGCAAAGGAATGACCGATCAGCGTTTCACCGCCCTTGGGCAGCCGTGGCGCCCGGGTGACCAGATCCATGTTCAGGCTGCCTATTACCACTACATTTGCTGGCATACATCGCTACTCGTCAATTCGGTTTCAGCGGTACTCGGTGAATACGCCGGACAGCGGCGCAGTCGATTCGCGCAAGACAATACTCGGGGTGACGATCCGTTGATCGGTCACCTGGCCCGGGGTGGCAATCCTTCGCAGCAACACTTCGGCAGCCATCTCGCCCAACTGCAGGATCGATTGACCGACCGTTGTCAGCGCCGGGTACACATAACGGCTCATCTGGATATCGTCGAAGCCGATCACCGACAGCTCGCTCGGTACGCGGACATTGCGCTCGGCCGCCGCGCGCAGCACACCGATCCCGATCATGTCGTTACCGGCGAAGATCGCACTCGGCGGATTGCTTTCAAGCAGGATCGCCGCCGCGTTGTAACCGCCAGTGCTGGTGAAATCGCTTTCCAACATGCGCTCGGCCCGCACCTTGATGCCCGCCTCCTGCAGCGCCCGGCAAAAACCGGCCTGACGCATTTGCGCCACGCTGGTGCTCGACGGACCACCGATGGTGGCGATGTCACGATGGCCCAGCTCCAGCAGGTGCCGCGTCGCCAGATAAGCGCCATATTCATGGTCAATGCGCACCAGATCGGCGTCGACGCCATCCAGCCCGCGGTCGACGATGACCATTGGCGTCTTCACCCCGGCCAGCCCTTGCGCGAGCCCGATGTCGCCACCCGCAGAGGCGACGATCAGACCGTCAATGCGCTTCTCCAGCAGCACGCGCAAATAGCTGCGCTGTTTTTCCGGATTGTCGTCAGAGTTGCAGAGGATCACGCAGTAGCCGTTACGCTCGCAGTAATCCTCGATGCCCCGTGCCAACTCGGCAAAATACGGGTTGAGGCTGTTGGGCACCAATAAGCCAATGGTCGCAGTGGTCTTGGCTTTCAGCGAACGCGCCACCGCACTCGGCACGTAGTCGAGGCTTTTGATGGCAGCCTCGACCTTCAACCGCACTTCCTGACTGACCGGGCGCGTCTTGTTCACCACGTGAGAAACCGTGGTGTAGGAAATTCCTGCGAGCGCCGCCACATCCTTGATCGTTGCCATCTGTCAGCCCCGTCGACTGGCGCGTTGGCTGCGATAGGTATCAAGCACTACCGCGATGACAATCACCGCACCGGTGATAATGCGCTTGGTTGGCTCGGTCGCCCCGATCTGCGCCAGACCGGCGGCCAGTACCGAAATGATCAGCACACCAAAGAAGGTACTGATCACCGAACCACGGCCCCCCATCAGGCTGGTACCACCGATAACCACAGCGGCAATCACTTGCAGCTCCAGGCCGGAGCCAGCATTCGGATCCGCCGCTTCCAGACGGGAAATCTGGAACAGCGCGGCGATCCCCGCGAGTAGCCCCATCAGGCTGAACACCAGAATCTTGTACGGTTTTGGATTGATCCCGGCCAGACGCACTGCTTCTTCGTTAGTGCCGATACCGATCAGGTAACGACCAAACACGGTGCGGGTCAGCACCGCTTGCGCGATGAAGATCACCAGCAAGGCAATGATGAACGACGGCGAGATACCGAACGCGATCGGGTTCGACAGCCAGGCGAACGAATCACCAATGTACGCGGTGCGCGAACCGGTCATCTGGTACGCCAGGCCACGGGCCATTTCCAGCACACCGAGCGAAACGATGAACGACGGAATGCGCCACGCGACGGTGATCGAACCGGTCACCGTACCCGCAAGCGCCGCCACCGCCATACCGAGCAACGCGGCCGGCAACACACTCCAGCCCCAGCCGAGAATCGCCACGCTGACCGTCGAGGCGGCAAGCGCCAGCACCGACCCCACCGACAGGTCGATGCCGCCGATGATCAGTACAAAGGTCATGCCCACCGCCAGCACCATCAGATCGGGGATCTGGTTGGCCAGCGTGCTGAAAGTGTCATAAGACAGAAAGTGGCTGCTCATCAGCGAGAACAGCGCCACCATCGCCAACAAGGCCCCGGCCAGGCCCAGATAGGTGCCCAGACCGTAGAAATTGCCACTACGTTTGCCGGCGGAAGATGCAGTTTTCATGGGAGATCCCTAGGCGCCGCTTCATTGAGCAACGCATCACGTTTTTGGTAGCCGGCGAACGCGGCGGCAAGCAAATCATCCTGGGTCCAGCTGTCGCGCTCGAAGGTATCGATCAAACACCCGGCCGACAGCACACCGATCCGGTCGCAGATCAGCATCAGTTCGCGCAGGTCACTGGACACCACCACCAGCGCCTTGCCCTGACGCGTCAACTCGCCCAGCAAGGCGTAGATATCGAACTTGGCACCGACGTCGATGCCGCGGGTCGGTTCGTCGAACAACAGCACCGAGCAATCACGCTCCAGCCAGCGGCCGATCACCACTTTCTGCTGGTTGCCGCCGGACAATTCCGACACTAGTTGAGTGGGACTGGAACTGCGGATACGCATGGCGTCGATCTGACGCTGCGCCAGGGAAATTTCGTCGCCGCTGTTGACGATTCCTGCCTTGGAAATCTCCGGCATGTTACCCAGGGCAATGTTGGCGCTGATCGATTGACTGAGCAGCAAGCCTTCGCCCTTTCGGTCTTCAGTAATCAAGGCAATGCCATGGTTCACCGCATCAACCGGCGAACGTACACTGACCACCTGCGCCGGCGAACCCAGCGCAATCGTGCCGCTGTCAGCCGGATCAGCGCCGAAGATCAGTCGCAGCAATTCGGTGCGCCCTGCCCCAATCAGCCCGGAAATCCCGAAGATCTCGCCAGCACGCACTTCGAAGGAAACATCGCGCACCTTGTCGGAGCGGGTCAGGCCCTTGACCGTCAGTGCCGAGGCGCCGATCTTGCGTGGGCCCATGTCGATGTGTTCGCCCAGTTCACGACCGACCATCAAGGTGACCAGTTGCTCACTGTTGTAGTTGGCCATCGGCTCGACGCAAACCAGATTGCCGTCGCGCAGCACCGCAATGCGTTGCGCGACTCGCGCCAGTTCTTCGAGGCGGTGCGAGATATAGATGATCGAGACGCCACGCGCCTGCAGGCGGGTTATCTGCTCGAAGAGCATTTCCACCTCGCGGGCGGTGAGCATCGCAGTCGGCTCATCGAGGATCAGCACATGGCAATCGCCGATCAGGTTGCGTGCGATCTCGACCATCTGCTGGTGCCCGATCCCCAGCTCACCCACCAGGGTGTCCGGATCGATGGCATCGAGGCCGACCTGCGCCATGGCTTCGATCGCGGCTTTGCGCAATTGCTTGCGACTTATCCAGCCACCGTTGCTCGGCAGGTTGTCGAGAAACAGGTTTTCCGCCACTGACAGGGTCGGCAGCAGATTGAGTTCTTGCATGACCATGCGCACGCCAAGCTCTTCGGCCTGGGTGCGACTGCCCGGACGGTAGTCCTTGCCCTGGAATTGCATCTGACCGGTGGTGGGCGTAACCAGCCCCCCAATGATCTTCGACAGCGTGCTTTTACCGGCGCCATTCTCACCGGTCAGCGCCAGCACTTCACCGCGCATCAGCGTCAAGTCGATGCCTGTGAGCACCGGTTGCGCATAGGTCTTACCGATACCGCTGACCGAGAGGACAGCGTTCGGGGCGGAAACTGACATAAAAAAATTCTCCATGCGCTCGCCCGGACGGACGAGCGCCGTTGTGTCGCCGGAAGACTTACTTGGTGACCAGCTCGACTGGCGTTTCGATCACGCCATTGACGCCGCTGTCGACTTTTTCGCCCTTGAGGATTTTCAGCGCGGTCTCGATACCGAACACGGCTTGCTTGGCAGCGAACTGATCGGCCGTCGCCAGCACACGACCATCCTTGAGCATCGGCTTGATCGCATTGATGTTGTCGTAACCGACCACTTGTACCTTGCCCGCCTTGCCGGCAGCACGCACCGCGGAAACAGCGCCAACGGCCATGCTGTCGTTACCCGCCAGCAATGCTTTCACATCCGGGTATTCGCTGAGAATCGAAGCAGCAACCTTGTTGCCCTTGTCGATCTCCCAGTCACCGGATTGCAAAGAAACAACTTTGATCTGTGCCGCGTCCATCGCATCCTTGAAGCCTGCGGTGCGTTGCTGGGCGTTGGTGGTGGTGGACACGCCTTCGATGATGCCGACTTGGTCACCGGCCTTCAGTTGCTTGGCCAGGTATTCGCCGACCAGACGCGCACCTTTGCGATTGTCCGGACCTACGAAGGGCACGCTGATGTTTTTGCTTTTGACGATCTGCGGATCGAGCTGGTTGTCGATGTTGATCACGGTGATGCCGGCATCGACGGCTTTCTTGATCACCGGAACCATGGCTTTGGAGTCGGACGGGGCGATGACCAGCGCATTGACCTTGGCCAGAATCATCTGCTCGACGATACGGGTCTGGCCAGCGGTATCGGTCTCGTCTTTGATGCCGTTGGAGATCAGGTCGAAGTCGGCGGAGTGTTCTTTCTGATAGGCCTTGGCGCCGTCTTCCATGGTCAGGAAGAATTCGTTGGCCAGGGATTTCATGACCAGTGCGACTTTGGGTTTTTCCGGAGACTCGGCGAAGGCCGAAGAGACAGGTAGTGCGGCGGCTGCGGCAGCCAGCATAGCGACAGCAAGAAGACGTCCAGCGAATGGCAGCTTCATGGGTTCACTCCGATCTTATGATTATTGTGAGCAACGCTCGCGCTGGCGTAAGCTTCAGCGCCGTCTTCCGGATATTGATGCACCGGGGAAGCCGCGCAAACGTTTGCGTAGACCGAACTATGCGAATCCCGCCGCCATTTGTCAACAATCAGAAATCGTCGTTGAGTTGCGGGGCGAATCATCTGATTCGCCCCTTGCTGCTTACGCCGTAGTGCTGACCAGGTTGCCGCTGGTGGAATCCTTGGTCATTTCCTTGACCAGCGCCGCCGCCACTTGCATCAGCTCCCCGCTGGTTTGCGCGATCTGTCCCTGGACGGACATGACCGCCTGCGACTTGGCCTCCGGTGTCGGATAGCTCGCAGCCTGAGCCGCAGCCAGTTGCTGTTGCTGCTCCTGCAGTTGCTTCTGCAATTCCTGCATGCGCTTGAGCAACATTTTTACGGTGACGCTCAGATTATCGCCGCTGTCAGCGCTATCCGCCTGGCTGGCTTCTTGCGCGGGACCACCGGTTCGGACCTGATTGCTCGGTTCTTTTTCAACGCCAAGCGCCTTGTCGGACGCGTCCGCTTCCGCTTGGCTCATTGCATTGATTGTCGCTGCGGTTTTACCGCCGATGGTGACTGAGCCGGGATTGGAAAAACCGATCGTCAGTGACATGTGAACTCCCTAAATGAACGTTTCCTTCAACAGCCATCGGCTTGCTCACGGGTTTCTTTAGCAGAAAACCTGAAACCGACAAGCCGTTTCGTTCGACAGGAGGCGTAGTCCCTTTCGGTGAACCGAACGCGAAAGCTTCCTTTGTTCGGAAACCCGGCCATATCATTCGCCGCATCGATGGACAATTCATAAAATCTTGATGTAAATCATGAAGTTAAACATTTCTCTAAAGCAAAGTAGCGCTGGTACAGATCCTGCTCCCTAGCCTGCACCCCGGGCATTCAGATCGGCTCGGGGCGCATCTAGATGAACCTGCATCAGCACCGTCTCACTACTAGAGAGAAAAATAATGAAATCTGCTTTCAACACCTTGGTTCCGGGCGCTTTGGCCCTCCTCCTGCTCCTGCCTACCGCCCTTCAGGCAAAAGAAGTCGAAACCCAGACCAAACTCGCCAACGTCGTAGTGCTTGCCACGGGCGGCACTATTGCCGGTGCCGGCGCCAATGCAGCCAACAGCGCCACCTATCAAGCGGCCAAAGTCGGGATTGAACAGCTGATCGCCGGCATCCCCGAACTGAGCAAACTGGCGAACGTGCGTGGCGAACAAGTCATGCAGATCGCTTCGGAAAGCATCACCAACGACAACCTGCTGCAACTGGGTCGGCGCGTATCCGAACTGGCCGACAGCAAGGACGTCGATGGCATCGTCATCACCCACGGTACCGACACCCTGGAAGAAACCGCGTACTTCCTGAACCTGGTGGAAAAAACCGACAAGCCGATCATCGTGGTCGGCTCGATGCGTCCGGGCACCGCCATGTCGGCGGACGGCATGCTCAACCTGTACAACGCCGTCGCCGTCGCCAGCAGCAAAGAAGCGCACGGCAAAGGCGTGCTGGTAACCATGAACGACGAGATCCAGTCCGGTCGCGACGTCAGCAAAATGATCAACATCAAGACCGAGGCGTTCAAAAGCCCTTGGGGTCCGCTGGGCATGGTGGTTGAAGGCAAATCCTACTGGTTCCGCTTGCCGGCCAAGCGTCACACCATGGATTCGGAATTCGACATCAAGAACATCAAGAGCCTGCCTGACGTAGAAATCGCCTACTCCTACGGCAACGTCGATGACACCGCTTACAAGGCCCTGGCCCAGGCCGGCGCCAAAGCCATCATCCACGCCGGTACCGGTAACGGTTCGGTGTCTTCGCGCGTAGTGCCATCCCTGCAAGCCCTGCGTAAAGACGGCGTGCAGATCATCCGTTCGTCCCACGTCAACGCCGGCGGTTTCGTCCTGCGTAACGCCGAGCAGCCTGACGACAAGTACGACTGGGTGGTCGCTCACGACCTGAATCCGCAGAAGGCCCGCATCCTGGCCATGGTCGCTCTGACCAAAACCAACGACAGCAAAGAGCTGCAACGGATGTTCTGGGAATATTGATTGACCTCCGCCTGAGCCTTTCCGGTTCGGGCAACCTGCCCACCACTCGCCCGCGCGGCGGGTGGTGCTGCCACCTACGCTACGCGCGACTTTTTCGCACAAAATAATCGACCTGACTTACACCAAAATCGGAAAAGCGCTGTCAGAGGATTTTCTTGAATTTTAAGCAGTTGCGAAAATGCTTACAGTTAAATACTGTATGCACGTACAGCTTAATAAGGATAACCTCGTGGCCACCTCTCCTGATGCTCCTGACGCTTACGAACGCATGGGCATGCGCGTTCAGAAAATCATCAATTCCCCTACCGCACAAAAAGCCAAAGCCGCCTTGATCTTCCGTCTGCCGGACGAGCCTGTGGATGCATGGGAGCAACTGCTCGAGGAAATCGACGAGAACGACAACGTCACCCTCGCCTATCGCGACGATGGCGGCGTGCAGATTTTTTGGGTTGTGCCGAAGGAAGATTGATTCAATGAGTGTCCGCTGTTTTGCTTTGCTGTTGTTGTTCATCGCCTGTGGCGCCCAGGCGGGCGCGCCCCGTACTTTTACCGAGGCCAAGAAAGTCGCCTGGAAACTCTATGCACCGCAGTCCACCGAGTTTTACTGCGGGTGCAAGTACACCGGCAACAAGGTGGACTTGAAGGCATGCGGTTACGTGCCGCGCAAAAATGCCAAGCGCGCCTCGCGCATCGAATGGGAGCACATCGTCCCGGCGTGGGAGTTCGGTCACCAGCGTCAATGCTGGCAATCGGGCGGGCGCAAGAACTGCACCCGCTATGACCCGAGCTATCAGAAAGCCGAAGCCGACCTGCACAACCTGGTGCCAAGCATTGGTGAGGTCAACGGTGATCGCAGCAACTTCAGTTATGGCTGGCTGCCGGTGCAATCCGGGCAGTACGGCTCGTGCCTGACCCAGGTCGACTTCAAAGCCAAGAAGGTCATGCCGCGCCCGTCGATTCGCGGCATGATCGCGCGCACCTATTTCTACATGAGCAAGCAGTACGGCTTGCGCCTGTCAAAACAGGATCGGCAGTTGTACGAAGCGTGGGACAAGACTTACCCGGTGCAGGACTGGGAACGTCAACGCAATCAGAGCGTGGCGTGCGTGATGGGACGCGGCAATGAATTTGTCGGCCCGGTAAACCTGAAAGCCTGCGGCTGATTCTTCAGCCCAAAAGAAAAGGCCTCGAACGTGATGTTCGAGGCCTTTTTTATTTTTAGCTGCCAGCCTTGTTGTAGCGCCAATAGCCCATCAGATTGAGTGACTCGCGGGGGATACCGCACTCCTTGATCAGGTATTTGCGCAGACGCATGACTGCCGCGCTTTCTCCGGCAATCCAGGCATAAAATCCTTCAGGGGCCGTATTGGCGATCTCCCAGAGGATGTCTTTGTCGATATCGACCTCGGCGAGTTCGGCAGCTTGCCCGACCGAGGAATCCTCTGCCGGCAGGAACGCCTGTTGCACCGCCTCTACCATCAGCGCTCCAGCCACTACTTCTGGCGCCTGATCGCGAACCAGCCACTGCACCGACAGCCCCGGCCAATCCGGCACCGAGAGCATGTCTGGGGCGCTGTCCACTTCAAAGTACGCCCGAGTCTGAGGCGGTTCAGCCATGGCCGCCAACTCCTCAAGAATGCCCATGGCGGCCGGTAATGCCGTGGCATCCGCCACCAGCAAAACCTCCTTGAGCAGCTGCGGCGGTTTCCATTCGAACCCTCCGGCGTCCTGCGCGGAAAAATTACTGTCGGGAGCGAGAATCTGCATCGACGCTCCCGGCTGAGCACGCAGCGCCCAGCGCGACGCGGGACCGGTCTCGCCATGCAGGACAAAATCGATGTCGACCTCGCCCTGATCAGCGCGCAAATGACGAATGGTGTAGGTGCGCATTGCTGGCCGCCGGCTCGCCAGCATCGAACGAAAACGCGCGTACCAGCCCTCCTCCTGCGCAAGACTTGCAGGCGATCCATCTTCAGCAGGAAAGAACAGTTTGACCCGCTGATCCGGCGCCCAGGTGGCCATGCCACCTATCGAAGGGTCGGCGAGCGTGATCCGCATCATGTGCGGACTCAACAGCGTCTTGCGGTGCAGAACCGCATTGAAGAGTTTGTAGGGAGCGGCGGAGGCCATGCGGAGCTCCTTCGAGAAATCGTGATTGACTCGTATAAGACGAGTCACCGGCGATATCCTTTAGGTCGCTCCGCTGAAAGTGCTGCTTACGGCGCGAGCGGATGCTCGACGATCACCGACTCGACGTTCTGCTTCTTGGCCTTCACCAATGCCGCATCCACCTCTACCTTGCGCGCTTGCGCCTCGGCCTGGGAGTTGAACGGGCCAATCAGGATCCGCGTCTTGCCGCTGCTGTCCTTGATCACGGTCGGCACGAACGCATGTTCGATCAACCAGCCACTCAGGTCACTGACAGCCTGAGGTGTTTCACCCCGTACTTCGAGGTCCCACTGCGGGGCGGACGCTACCGCAGGTGCGGCCGCGACTGCCGTCTTCGGCTTCTGCACGTCTACACTTTTGCCTTCACCACATCCCGCCAATGCCAGTGCCGCGACCATCCAGACCAGTTTGCGCACAACGCTTTCCTCGAAAATCACAAAGCGGCGATCTTAACATTCATAAATACTTGGCGAGGCCCGCAAAATGGGCACAAAACAACGAGATTGATGATTGCAGCCTCTGTATAGTTACGCCCTGGGAATTAATGCCGCATCTGCGCGTCAGAAAGAGGCACCCAAACCGTGAGACTTCGCACTAATCTATACGTACCACCGACCTCTGCACTGTCTGAATCAGGTGCCCTACAAAGCAATCAAGGAGAAGACCATGCTGATACTCACCCGCAAAGTCGGTGAAAGCATAAATATTGGTGATGACATTACGATCACCATCCTCGGCGTAAGCGGTCAGCAAGTCCGTATCGGCATCAACGCCCCGAAAAACGTCGCCGTGCACCGTGAAGAGATCTATCAGCGCATTCAGGCCGGCCTGACCGCCCCGGACAAGCCACAAACGCCCTGAGCCACCCCGCCGTCAGTAGCCAGTCCGTTTGCCTTCGCGCAAGACTGGCTAAAGATTCACGCGCCGTACTGCCATCCGCTCCCCAGTCCGCTGGGCACGGCGCCTGACACATCCCCCTCTCCGCTTCATTCGCTCCCGCCCCCCCTCTCCTGCAGCGCGATACTACCTGCGACTGCCAAGCCTGGCTGTCAGACATTTCCGAGAGAACACAGAGAATTGCTCCCTGCTAGCCGAACGTCACGCCGCGCGCCATGCCGGTGGCTGCAATTACCATCAATACCAACAGCAGCGCCTCGACGTGACTGATCCGTGCATACAGCTTTGCACGCCCGATATCGAACGCCTTGCCCCGCGCTAACGCTATCCGCCATTTGACCAGTGTGATCATCGGCGCCAGCTCTGCCAGCAGAATCAGCACGAACAACGTCATCTTCAAATGGAACAGCGGCTGATGCAGATAGTAGTCAGTACCCTTTTCAAATCCGCCAAAAGCACGCATACCGCCAGTGACCAGCAGAGTCAGCGCGGCAATCCCCCACAGATTATCCGCAAGCAGCACTCGCTTCGCCTCACCGACGCCAGCGGCCAGACGACTGAACGCCGTGCCGCGGGTCAACACAGCCCAGAAGCCCAAGGCAAAAGCCAAGAGATGAATAGCGGCAAGCAACCAATGAACCAGCATTGACGAACTCCTTGAGAAAGCCCTGGAAAACGCCAGTCAGTAGTAGTCGAAAAAAACCGGTTTCGCCCGCACACAACTGTGGGACTGGAAAGCTTCGCGCAGGAAGCAAGGAGACAGAGCGGAGAATCCGCCAAATCGCAGGCAAAAAAAATCCCAAGCAGCTGATGGAAGCTTGGGATTTAAAAATGCATAAACCGTGGTGGTGAACGCGGGGCAGATGTTACTGAAGTTCACGATCAGCAACAACATTTTTTTGATAACCGGTCGGTTAAAAATGCCGGTAACCCGTTCAATATCCACACTTTTTCGACGGATCCAAAAATAAACAGAAAGCCATATCAGCAGATCGTGTTATTTCGAAACACGCTAAGCACCCAAGGTAACGAACGATCTGAAGATACCGAGGCAAGCGCCTGAACCACGGCTCCGGCAAATCGCAGACAACAAAAAAGGGCCCACCTTTCGGTGAGCCCTTCTAGACCGCCCAGCAGAGCGGATTTTGTTTGGTAGGCGCGATTGGACTCGAACCAACGACCCCCACCATGTCAAGGTGGTGCTCTAACCAACTGAGCTACGTGCCTGCTGTGAGGCGGCATTCTACGGAATTCCGGAGGGGTGTCAACACCTTTTTTTCACCTAACCCTATGAATATGCAAAATATTTAATTTCTGCCCGGTGAAGAAGATTTTTCCGGTGGCTGGCGGAGGTTTTTCAACTCGGGTAGCATCGGCGCACTCGTAAAATATATTAAACAGAGGCTGCAGGATGGCGAACACCCCTTACCCAGAGTCTTATTACACTGCGTCGGCCAACGCCGTACCGCCACGTCCGGCCTTGCAGGATGATGTGGAGACGGATGTCTGTGTGATCGGCGCCGGGTACACCGGGCTGTCCTCGGCGTTGTTTCTGCTGGAGAACGGTTTTCGGGTGACGGTGCTGGAAGCAGCCAAGGTCGGCTTCGGTGCGTCGGGGCGTAATGGCGGGCAGATCGTCAACAGCTACAGTCGCGACATCGACGTCATTGAGCGCACCGTCGGCCCCAAGCAGGCGCAACTGCTCGGGCAGATGGCCTTCGAAGGCGGCCGGATCATTCGCGAGCGCGTGGCCAAGTACAACATCCAGTGCGATCTGAAGGACGGCGGCGTGTTCGCCGCCCTCTCCGCCAAGCAGATGGGGCACCTGGAATCGCAGAAGCGCCTGTGGGAGCGCTTCGGCCATACGCAACTGGAACTGCTCGACCAGCGCCGCATTCGCGAAGTGGTCGCCTGCGATCAGTACGTCGGCGGTATGCTCGACATGAGCGGCGGCCACATCCATCCGCTGAACCTGGCGCTCGGCGAAGCCGCTGCAGTCGAGTCCCTCGGCGGCACGATCTATGAGCAATCACCAGCCGTGCGCATCGAGCGCGGTGCCAACCCAGTGGTGCACACACCGCAAGGCAAGGTCAGAGCCAGATTCATCATTGTCGCTGGCAACGCCTACCTCGGTAATCTGGTGCCGGAACTGGCGGCCAAATCGATGCCGTGCGGCACCCAGGTGATCACCACCGAACCGCTGGGCGATGAGCTGGCGAAAACTCTGTTGCCGCAGGATTACTGCGTCGAAGACTGCAACTACCTGCTCGACTACTACCGACTGACCGGCGACAAGCGCCTGATCTTCGGTGGTGGTGTGGTTTACGGGGCGCGAGATCCGGCGAACATCGAAGCGATCATCCGCCCGAAAATGCTCAAGGCGTTCCCGCAATTGAAAGACGTGAAGATCGACTACGCGTGGACGGGTAACTTCCTGCTGACCCTGTCGCGCCTGCCGCAGGTTGGGCGTCTGGGCGACAACATCTATTACTCGCAGGGCTGCAGTGGCCACGGCGTGACCTACACGCATCTGGCCGGCAAGGTGCTGGCTGAAGCATTGCGCGGTCAGGCTGAGCGTTTTGATGCGTTTGCCGATCTGCCGCATTACCCGTTCCCGGGCGGGCAGATATTGCGTACGCCGTTTGCGGCATTGGGTGCGTGGTATTACGGGTTGCGTGACAAGCTGGGCTTCTGATCAGTTTTCTTGACTGACAAACAACTGTGGCGAGGGAGCTTGCTCCGGCCGGGTCGCGCAGCGGACCCTCTTTTATCGAAAAAGAAGGCCTGCTGCGCAGTCCAGCAGGAGCAAGCTCCCTCGCCACAAATATTTGCAAAATTCAGATCAGAGCTGTTCTCGGCTAATCCCGCTTCGAATCCGCAAGATATCCGCCAGCACCGCCAAGGCGATTTCCGCCGGCGTCTTGCTGCCCAGGTTCAGGCCGATCGGCGCATGAATCCGCGCCAGTTCAACCTCTCCCAGCCCGCCGATCCTGCGCAGGCGCTCGAAGCGTTTCTGCGAGGTCTGCTGCGAACCCATGACGCCAATGTAAAACGCCTCGGTGTGCACCGCTTCCATCATCGCCAGATCGTCAATACGCGGATCGTGAGTCAACGCGACCACCGCGGTATCGCGATGACAACCGCCATCGGCGATGAACACCGAAGGCAGTTGCCGACGAATCTCCACGCCATTCAGCACCACGCCTTCGAGCACTTCGTCGCGCGGATCGCAAAGAATCACTTCGAAACCGAGACCCACCGCGAACTCGGCACAGGCCTGCGCCACGCTGGAGTATCCCGCTAGCAACAGACGCTGAGCGGCACCGACGCGAATCCGCACCCGATCGATCTCGCGCTCGATGCGCGCACCCTGCTCACGATCAGTGAACAGACTGCGCGCACCGCTGGCCAGATCGACCTCGCGAATCAAACGGCGCTGGCCGAGCAATGCCGATTCGAGTTCACGCAGATGCGCCTGCACCTCGCAGTCGGCGTCAAATTTCTCTACCAGTACGTCGAGAATGCCGCCACAGGGCAGGCTGACCCGCGAGCGCGGATCATCACCTTCGCCGTAACGCACGACGTTGACCGCATCGAGAAACGCACCTTCAGCGACGCGCTCGAGAAAGTCTTCCTCAACACAGCCACCGGACAGCGAGCCGATCCACTGGCCTCTATCGTTCACCGCCAGCAGCGAACCCGGTGCACGCGGCGCCGAGCCGTAAGTGGTCAGCACGGTGCAGAGCCAAATGCGCTGCCCCGCTACCGACCACTCCAGTGCCCGCCGCACAACCTGTAGATCGAGATGCTGCATGTCAGTGCGCCTTGTGCTCGACGGCCGGAGCGTCAGCCTGCAGTTTCTGCACGTCGCTCACCGCCAGTTCAGCCGATTGACCGCCCCAGCCTTGACGCAGGTAGTTCAGCAGATCAGTCAGTTGCTCAGGTTTGAGCTTGTCGGCGAAACCCGGCATCGGTTGCATGTGTTCGAATCCAGCGAATTTCTGCTCACCGATACCGTCCTCGATCACCCGCACCAGGTTGCGCGGATCTTCCAGGCGCAGCGTGGTATTGCCGCGCATGGCCACGGCGATGTGCGGCTTGCCTTCACCACCGGCGGCATGGCAACCGGCGCAGACGTTCAAATATTCCTGACGGCCGCGCTGGGCGCTCGGGCTGAGCTTGTCCAGCGACACTTCAGTCAGCTCTTTTGCCGCTGGCGGCTTGTCGCCAAGCAGGAACGTCGCCATCGCCGCCAGATCCTGATCGTTCAGGCCCTGAGTGCTGTTGTGGAACACCGGGAACATCTCGTTGAACATCGTGCCCTGGGCGCTCATGCCGTGCTTGAGGAACGTGCTCAGATCCTGCTGATTCCAGCCGCGCGCCGCCAGATCGGTGGCGAGCAGGCTCGGTGCCAGATAACCGTTGAGGATGCCGCCGGTCAGGCGCTTGTCCAATTGCATCGCGCCCGGCAGGCCGCGTGGCGTGTGGCATTCGCCGCAGTGACCGAGCACTTCGACCATGTACTGGCCGCGCTTCCAGGCTTCGCTTTTGCCTTCGCCAGACTCCAGCTTCAAGGCCTTGCCGTACAGCATGTTCCAGCCGATCAGGCCCGGACGCACGTTGAACGGAAAGCTCAGGCTGGTGACCGGCGCTGCGCGCTCGATCGGCTCGATGGTTTTCAGGTACGCGTGAATCGCATCCGAGTCTTCCCGCGGCACCAGGTGATACGAGGTGTACGGCATCGCCGGATACAGATTGGCGCCGTCGCGACGCTTGCCTTCGGTCAGTGCAGCGAAGAATTCGTCATCGCTGTACAAGCCGATGCCGTGCTCTTTGCTCGGGGTGATGTTGGTGCCGTAGATCGTGCCGAATGGCGAGACGATCGGCAGCCCGCCGGCAAACGGCGCGCCGCCCGGCGCGGTGTGGCACGCCATGCAGTCGGCGGCGCGGGCGAGATATTCGCCGCGCTTGACCTGATCATCAGCGTGGGCAAACAACACCGGCGCAGCCAGCCCGACCGCCAGGGTCAGGCGGGTCAGTAGATGCTTCATGCTCAACCCTCCTTGACCAGGCCGAGATCGGTCAGCACGTTGCGGGTGGCGTTGTAGTAACGCACGTACCCGGTGCAACGGCAGACGTGATGGCCGAGGCTGTCCTCGATGACCTGCTCCAGTTTGCTTTTGGCGATCGGCTGGCGCTGCAGCTTCTCCACCAGCACCGTCGCGGCGTTGACGAAGCCCGGTGCGCAGTAGCTGCACTGGAAGGCGAATTCGTCGACGAAGCGCTGCTGGATCGGGTTCAGCTCAGTGACCTGGCCACTCTCATCGCGCTTGGCGTGGGCTTCGATGGTGCGCACTTTCTTGCCCTCGAAGTAATGCGCGCCGGTGATGCAGGTGCGCACTTCTTCACTGGTGCCGTCCGGGTTGTCGACGATCACCACGCAGGCGTGGCAGATGCCCTGGCCGCAGCCCAGGCGCGAACCGGTGAGATTCTTGTATTCGTGCAGATAGTCGATCATCGGCAGGTCATCAGGGATGTCCACCGGGCCGACGGATTGACCATTGAGGGTCAGTTGAAGCGGACGGTTAGCCATTGAGGGCCTCCTTGATGCGCGCAGCAGTGATTGGCAGATCGCGAACACGTTTACCGATGGCATGCGCCACGGCGTTACCGATGGCACCGACCACCGGGATCATCACCACTTCGGCGATGCCTTTGGAAGGATCGCTTGGCGACAGCGGCGGCAGAATCTCCGCGGTCTGCTTCCACACCGCCACGTGACGGGCCATCGGCAGGCGATAACGGTTGAAGTTCCAGTCACCCTCCCCCGGCCCGCCTTCGTACAGCGGCATCTCTTCCATCAGCGCGTGACCGATACCCATGGCGATCCCGCCTTCGAGCTGGCCCTTGACCAGTTCTTCGACCAGCACCCGACCGCACTCGACCCACGAATGGTGGTTGAGCACTTCGACTTCCGCCGAGCCTTTGTTGACCTTCAGCTCCACCAGCGTCGCGACCGGGCTGTAGTAAGTCACCGCGGCGTTGTTCAACTGAACAACCGGGTAGTTGATGTTCTGGCGATCCAGCAGGTGGAAACCTGCGGTGGTCATAAGCGCTTTCTTCGCCTTCGGCGCGCCATCGCCGTACTTCACCGCCAGACCGTCGAGCGGCAGACGCTCGCGCACGCCGTCGATGCTGTACTCGGCCTCGGCCCAGCTCCAGCGGTTGAACGCGTGAACGGTGGCGCCGGTGACCAGACCACGCTCGTGAGCACGCTTGGCCAACTCTTCGAAAGTCAGCGGCTGCATGCCGTTGGCAGTGAGCTTGCCGTCGACCCAATGCGCATCTTCACGACGCACCACGTAAGGGTTGGCTTGACCGCCGTAAGGGCCCTGACGCCAGATTTCCATGGCCGCCGGCCACAAACCGTTGTTGAACAGCACGCGCGCCGCTTCACGAGTGGCGTGACTGAAGTAGTAGGCCGAGTTGGTCGCGGACGACGCCGAGGCCAGCTTGCCGACCCAACGCGGGTTGCGCAGCAGGTTGTCCTGCTCGGCCTGGCTCATGATGTAAGGGTTGCCGCTGGTGATCAGCTGCATTTCCTTCCATTCGGTTTCGCCAGTCTTCACGTCATGCGCCGGGCTGCCGAGGAAATCGGCAACGACAAGCGCTTGCGAAGTGGACATGCCGGTGCCAATTTCGATACCGATGTGGCGCAGGGTGATGCGCCCTTCAGCGGTGAATTCGATGCTGGCCATCGGCGCTTCGGAACCGGTGCCGAAGTCTTTCTGGCAAATGGCAAAACCCACGCCGTACCAGTTGTCCGGGTCGGCGGCTTCGCGCTGTTTCTTGATCGCGTCGCGGTTTTTCCAGACTTCGTGCACCGAGGCCTTGTCGAGAATCTCGTGCAGACGCAAGGCACCCGCCGGGATCGCGCCCTGGGTGTTTTTCATGCCTGAACGCAAGGCGTTCTTGCGCCGCAAGTCGATGGCATCAACACCAAGGCGATTGGCGATTTCGTCGACCATCATCTCGGTCGAGGCCATGCTTTGCAGGGTGCCGTAACCGCGCATCGAACCCGCTTCAACACCACGCGAGTGATAAGCGGTGACCTGCAGATCGTTCTGCGGCATGTAATAGATCGACTGCGCTGCCGTAGCACCGACTGCCGCTACCGACGGGCTGTAGTTGATACGGCCACCACCGTCGACGCTCATATCGGCACGGAAAATTTTGAAGCTGTAGTCGTTCTTGTCCACTGCGAGCTGATAGCGGATATCGAACGGGTGGCGCTTGATGCCGCTCTGGAACTGCTCGTAGCGGTCGTTGGCCAGACGGATCGGCACACCGGCGCCATACAGCGCAGCGAGGGCCGCGTAGTAGACGAAGATGTTGTGGTCTTTGGAACCGTAGCCCACGGTGTAACCCGGGTGCATGTTCAGGTTGTCCAGGCCGAAGCGCGACGGCGCGATCATTTTCGCGGTCTCGGTCGCCGCTTCCAGCGGGCACTGGGTGGCGACCACGAAGTGCAGGGTCTTGGTTTTCGGGTCGTACCAGCCGTTGCCGTTGTCCGGCTCCATGGCGGCCGGCTCGATCGACGGGGTCTTGTAGCGCTCATCGAACACCAGCCAGTTCTCCGGCGGCGTGTCGATCTGCTGCTTCATGCGATCGGCATAGAACAGACCGCGCTCGGTCAGGTTGCCGTGCAGGTTCGGCTGGGAATTCCACACCGGACGCCGGTTTTTCAGCATCGGGAACAGGATCGAGTCTTTCAGGCTGGCGAATTCATCTTCGTCGGCCGAGGTCGGGCCACCCACGCGCACGTAGCGGAAGCTGCCATAGGGGTCGCCTTCGTAGTACGGCACTTGTGCACCGTAACGAATCGCCTTGTCGTTGAATTTGAGTCTGTTCTTGGCCTGACGGAAACGCTCGAAATCGTTCCAGATCAGGATCGCCACCGGGTGGCCGATGAACATCGGCACTTTGCCTTCCGGCAGCAAGGGGTCCGGCGCGTGCTCTTCGGGGAAGACGATACCGTCCTTGTCCAGGTCAGCTGCGGTGACGATGCGGTCAGGCTGCAAGTCGGCACCGAGCCACGACAGGTCGTAGCCTTCGTAGATACGGTCAGCCTTGATGGTTTTCAGCAGCATGGCGTGGCCTTGCTGTTCAGGCCAGCCCGGCATGTCCTTGGAGCGAATGTCGCGGGCAAAGACTTTGCTGCCGCAGACTTTGGACAGGGCATCGTTACGCTGGCGTGCCTTGCCGTTGTTGCCGAGCCACTTCTCGGACGGCACGGTTACGCTGTTTTCCATCAAGGCAGCCAGCGCCTGACTGCTGAGCGGCGTGAGCGTAACGCTCACACCCGCCACCAGCCCGCCCTGGAGGAACGAGCGCCGGGATATATCACGGTTGGACATGGATCATCCTCTGGGCGGTTATGTGTCCGCCCTTCTGGTTATCTACTGGGAATCTCGAGTCTTGCAGAAGCCCTTCTTGGCGAAACAAAGGGCGTGTTGACAGTGCAAAGCTGACCGAAAGGTTAACTTTAAAGGTTTCTGGGCTCGCAGCAAACAACCAGTTACAAAAATTTGACTAAAGAATCAAAAAATCAATGCGACGTGGCACCGCACGAGGTCAATCCGCCATACCTATTCGAATGCGGTTGCCTACTCCATGTAGGAGCTGTCGAGTGAAACGAGGCTGCGATCTTTTGCTCCTGCTTCTACGATCAAAATCAAAAGATCGCAGCGTGCCGCAGCTCCTACAGGGATTTGTGCAGGGCTGGGTAATGAAGGGAGAGAGGGTCAAATTTCAGACACAAAAAACCCCGGTCTTTCGACCAGGGTCTTTGCTATCGATTCCGAACCAACCAGCGGTTGCTTTCGGTGTTTCAAGGCGTTCAGTGGTCCTTGAAACAGATATGGCGCAGCGGACGGGACTCGAACCCGCGACCCCCGGCGTGACAGGCCGGTATTCTAACCGACTGAACTACCGCTGCGTATCGCTTTGAGCTTGCGCTCAAATAACTCGTTTTGATTGAAAGCTTCGGTGCTTTTCAATCGCGAACCAGACATTGCCTGACTCGTAAAATATGGCGCAGCGGACGGGACTCGAACCCGCGACCCCCGGCGTGACAGGCCGGTATTCTAACCGACTGAACTACCGCTGCGCGTCGGTGCAGGCACTTTCAGCCTACGCTCTTGCTTTCGCAAGTCTCTCGGGGAGTGGTGGGTGATGACGGGATCGAACCGCCGACATTCTGCTTGTAAGGCAGACGCTCTCCCAGCTGAGCTAATCACCCGTTTGCATCTCCGAGGCCGCGAAATTTACGCAGGTAGCGAACCTAAGTCAATAGCAGGATTGAAGTTTTTCTGAAAAAGACGAAATTGTTTCCATCCTGCAAGACTGCATTCGCGAGCAAGCTCGCTCCCACAGGGGGATTGCATTCCAAATGTGGGAGCGAGCTTGCTCGCGAAGACGGCAGCCCATTCGACGCAAATTCAGGAGAAGAACGCGATCTACTCGGTGTAAATCATCTTCTTGGTCATGCCACCATCCACGACGAATTCCTGCCCGGTCACAAACCCGGCATTGCGCGACAACAGCCACGCCACCATCGCCGCCACATCCTCGACCGTTCCTACCCTGCCCGCCGGATGCTGCGCATGATCGGCATCCGCCAATGGCTCGGCACGGCGCGCGGACGGATCACGGGCATCGATCCAGCCAGGGCTGACCGCATTAACGCGGATCTCCGGCCCCAGACTGATCGCCAGCGCATGCGTGAGCGCCAACAACCCGCCCTTGCTCGCCGCATACGCCTCGGAATCGGCCTCCGATTGCCGAGCACGGGTCGAGGCCAGATTGACGATCGAACCGTTGTGCGCGCGCAGATACGGCGCACAGTGCTTGGCCAGCAGCATCGGCCCGCTGAGGTTCACCGCCAGCACCCGATTCCAGTACGCCAGATCGAGACTTTCCAGGGTGATGTTGTGTGGATCGGCCACCGCCGCGTTGCACACCAGCGCATCGAGGCGACCGAACTGCCCCAATACCTCGGCGACACCCAGCGCGACCTGGCCCTCATCCGCAACGTCCATGGCGATGAACCAGGCATTCTCGCCCAGCACCTTCGCCACTTTCGAACCGCGCACACGATCGAGATCAGTCAGCACCACTTGCCAGCCTTCGCTGATCAGCCAGGCAGCAATGCCCAGACCGATACCGCGCGCAGCACCGGTGACCAGCGCCACGCGGCCATGAGTGCCTGCGGTCGGCGTAGACAACTCGATCACAACGCCGCCAGACCGCGCGACAGATCGGCCTGCAGATCCGCCACGTCCTCCAGACCGACCGCGATACGAATCAGGCTGTCACGAATCCCTGCCGCTTCACGCTCCTGCGGCGCCAGACGACCATGGGAGGTCGTGCTTGGATGGGTGATGGTGGTTTTGCTGTCACCGAGATTGGCGGTAATCGAAATCAAGCGAGTGGCATCGATAAAGCGCCACGCGCCCTCTTTGCCGCCCCTGACCTCGAAACTCACCACCGCACCGAAGCCCTTCTGCTGACGCTGAGCCAGCTCGTGCTGCGGATGACTCTTGAGACCGGCGTAATGGACTTTCTCGATACCGTCCTGCTGCTCCAGCCATTCGGCCAGTTGCTGGGCGTTGGCGCAGTGCGCCTTCATCCGCAGATTCAGGGTTTCTAGGCCTTTGAGGAAGATCCACGCGTTGAACGGGCTCAAAGTTGGCCCGGCGGTGCGCAGGAAGCCGACAACTTCTTTCATCTGTTCGCTGCGACCGGCCACCACACCGCCCATGCAGCGGCCCTGGCCGTCGATGAACTTGGTTGCCGAGTGCACAACAATGTCCGCACCGAGTTTCAGCGGTTGTTGCAAGGCAGGCGTGCAGAAGCAGTTGTCGACCACCAGCATCGCGCCTTTGGCGTGAGCGATTTCCGCCAGCGCGGTGATGTCGACCAGCTCGGCCAGCGGGTTGGACGGCGACTCGACGAACAGCAGCCTGGTGTTCGGCTTGATTGCCGCATCCCAACCCGACAGATCGGCCAGCGGCACGTAGTCGACTTGCACGCCGAAACGCTTGAAGTACTTCTCGAACAGGCTGATGGTCGAACCGAACACGCTGCGCGACACCAGCACGTGATCGCCGGCGCTGCACAGGCTCATCACCACCGCCATGATCGCGGCCATGCCCGTGGCGGTGGCGACCGCTTGCTCGGCACCCTCCAGCGCAGCGATGCGCTCTTCGAACGCACGCACGGTCGGGTTGGTGTAGCGCGAGTACACGTTGCCCGGCACTTCCCCGGCAAACCGCGCAGCCGCGTCGGCGGCGGTGCGGAACACGTAGCTGGAAGTGAAGAACATCGGATCACCGTGCTCGCCTTCCGGCGTACGGTGCTGACCGGCACGTACGGCCAGGGTGTCGAACGCTACGCCTTCGAGGTCGCTGTCCAGCCGACCGGCATCCCATTCCTGACTCATGCTGTCACTCCTTGCCCTGTTCTTGAAAATTAAAAGTCAGATACAAAACCGGCCCCTCAGGGCCGGTAGAAACTCAGTTGTTGTACAGATCGATGATCGCACTGACCGCCTGGGTCTTGACCTTGGAGGCATCGTTGCGTGCCTGCTCGATCTTGTCCAGGTAGGCCTCGTCGACGTCGCCGGTGACGTACTTGCCGTCGAACACCGCGCAATCGAAGTTTTCGATCTTGATCTTGCCGCCACCGACCGCTTCGATCAAGTCAGGCAGGTCCTGATAGATCAGCCAGTCTGCGCCGATCAGATCCGCCACGTCCTGAGTCGAACGATTGTGCGCGATCAGTTCGTGAGCGCTCGGCATGTCGATGCCGTAAACGTTCGGAAAGCGTACGGCCGGGGCCGCCGAGCAGAAGTAGACGTTTTTCGCGCCGGCCTCACGGGCCATCTGGATGATCTGCTTGCAGGTGGTGCCGCGCACGATCGAGTCGTCGACCAGCATCACGTTCTTGCCGCGGAATTCCAGTTCGATGGCGTTGAGCTTCTGGCGAACCGACTTCTTGCGCGCCGCCTGACCCGGCATGATGAAGGTCCGGCCGATGTAGCGGTTCTTGACGAAGCCTTCGCGGAATTTCACACCCAGGTGGTTCGCCAGCTCCAGCGCGGCGGTGCGGCTGGTGTCCGGGATCGGGATGACCACGTCGATGTCGTGTTCCGGACGCTCGCGCAGGATCTTCTCGGCGAGTTTCTCGCCCATGCGCAGACGCGCCTTGTACACCGACACGCCGTCGATGATCGAATCCGGACGCGCCAGGTAGACGTGTTCGAAAATGCACGGGGTCAGCGACGGGTTGGTTGCGCACTGACGGGTGTGCAGCTTGCCGTCTTCGGTGATGTAGACCGCTTCGCCAGGGGCCAGATCGCGGATCAGGGTGAAACCGAGCACGTCCAGCGAGACGCTTTCGGAAGCGATCATGTACTCGACGCCTTCGTCGGTGTGACGCTGGCCGAACACGATCGGACGGATGCCGTGCGGGTCACGGAAACCGACGATGCCGTAACCGGTGATCATCGCCACCACCGCATAACCGCCGACGCAACGGTTGTGCACGTCGGTTACGGCGGCAAACACGTCTTCTTCGGTCGGTTGCAGCTTGCCGCGCTGGGCCAGCTCATGGGCGAACACGTTGAGCAGCACTTCCGAGTCGGAACTGGTGTTGACGTGACGCAGGTCGGATTCGTAGATCTCCTTGGCCAACTGTTCGACGTTGGTCAGGTTGCCGTTGTGCGCCAGGGTGATGCCGTAAGGCGAGTTGACGTAGAACGGCTGTGCTTCGGCCGAGGTCGAGCTGCCGGCGGTCGGGTAACGGACGTGGCCGATCCCCATGTGGCCGACCAGGCGCTGCATGTGACGCTGCTGAAACACGTCACGCACCAGGCCATTGTCCTTGCGCAGGAACAACCGGCCATCATGGCTGGTCACGATACCGGCAGCGTCCTGGCCGCGGTGCTGGTGCACGGTTAG
>NZ_JBIVMY010000011.1:29561-40074 GCF_044753325.1 Pseudomonas sp. NPDC088414
GGCACGAGCTGTGATTCTTTCCACCACCCGTCCTGCTGTACCGGCCCCAGGCTCAACAGCCCGACTGCCACGACCACCAGCAACACGCCACGCGCCGCGCCGAAGGCCATGCCCAGGAATCGGTCGGTGCCGGACAATCCGGTCACGCGCACCAACTCGCCGATAAGATAATTGATCATTGCGCCCACGATCAGTGTGGCGACAAACATGATGGCACAGCCCGCGATCACGCGAGCCGATGGAGTTTCGATGTATCCGGCGAGGTACTCGGACAATGAGCCACCGAACATCCAGGCAACCGCTCCTGCGATGATCCAGGTCACCAGCGATAATGCTTCCTTGACGAAGCCGCGGCTCAAACTGATCAAAGCGGAGATGGCGATGATTGCAACGATCGCCCAGTCAACCAGGGTAAATGGCACAGTGCAGCCTACAGACGGATAAGGCGGCGCATTTTAGCAGAGCGCACCGCTGTCGGTAAGCTGCGATTTTCAGTGCATTTCAATCGAATCGATAGATCCTAGCCACGCTCGGGCTGGAAGCGCACGACAAAACCCTTGAGGTTCTGCTGACGACTCAACAGATCACGCAGACGATCGGCCTCGGCACGCTCGATCAGCGGGCCAACGAACACCCGATTCTTGCCGTCGGCAGAACGGATATAAGCGTTATAGCCTTGGCTGCGCAGGGTTTTCTGCAGGCTTTCGGCGCTGGCGCGACTCGACAGACTGGCCAGCTGCACCGACCAGCTGACCGACAGACCGTTGGCGTCGACACGGCTTTGCGTGGTGTCAGGCTTGGTCGGGGCCGCAGCGATCGGCTGAGCCGGTGCCGTTGTCGGCTTGGCCGCTGGCGCCGGCGCCGGAGCAACCGGTTTGGCGACAGGAGCAGGCGCTGGAGCCGGTGCAATCGGCATCGCCGGCGCCGATTGCTCGGCCACCTCGTCATCGCTCGGCACCGGTTCTTGCGGCAGCGTTTGCGGTTCAGGCACAGCCACCGGCTCAAGCTGCACTTGCGGCACAGCAGGCGCCTGCGGCGCGGCGGGCGCCTCGACCGTCACTTGACGTTGCTCGTCCTGGCGGGAAAACAGCATCGGCAGGAAAATCACCGCCAGCGCCACCAGCACCAGGGCGCCAACCATGCGCTGCTTGTACGCTTTATCCAGCAAAGCCATTTGCCGCTTCCTCCGTGGAGCGCCGGTCCAGCCATTCAAGGGCCTCGGCGACACAATAAAATGATCCGAACAACAGAATCTCGTCGTCGCTGGTGGCCGCTGCGCACTGCCCTTCCAGCGCCGCAGCGACACTGTCATAGGACGTGACGGACGCGCCAAGGTTCTGCAATGCCGCGTGTAATTCACTGACCGGACGTGCGCGCGGCGAATCCAGCGGCGCTACCGCCCAGTGCTGGACACTAGCATTCAATTCGCCGACAACACCATCCAGATCCTTGTCCGCCAACAGGCCGAACACCGCCAGACGCTTGCCCACCGGCGGCCGACTGGCCAGACGCCGCGCCAGATACTGCGCTGCGTGCGGGTTATGCCCTACGTCCAGCAGCAGGTTCAGACGCTTGCCATTGAACTCGAACGAACGGCGATCCAGGCGCCCGATCACACGCGTGGCCTGCAAGGCAGCAACAATTTGTGACCGATTCCACGGCAAACCAAGCAACAGATAAGCCTGTAATGCCAGCGCCGCGTTTTCCATCGGCAGGTCGAGCAGTGGCAAATCATGCAACTCGACAGGCTGACCTTGCGCGTCAGTGCCGCGCCATTGCCAGTGGTGATCGGTGATTCCCAGATCGAAGTCGCGCCCACGCAGAGACAACGGGCACGCCAGTTCACGGGCCTTGTCGAGCAACGGTTGCGGAGGATTCAGATCGCCGCACAAGGCGGGCTTGCCCTGACGGAAAATCCCGGCCTTCTCGAAAGCCACGGACTCGCGGGTATTACCCAGGTACTCGGCATGATCGACACCAATGCTGGTGACCAGCGCGATATCGGCGTCCACCACATTGACCGTGTCCAGACGCCCCCCCAGCCCGACTTCCAGCACCACAGCGTCAAGTTTTGCCTGTTGAAACAGCCAGAACGCCGCCAGGGTGCCCATTTCGAAGTAAGTCAGGGAAGTGTCGCCGCGCCCGGCCTCCACCGCAGCGAAGGCTTCGCACAGTTGCGCATCAGTGGCTTCGACGCCATTGAGCTGCACCCGCTCGTTGTAACGCAGCAGGTGCGGAGAATTGTAGACACCCACGCTCAGGCCCTGCACCCGCAGCAATGACGCCACGAAAGCGCAGGTCGAACCCTTGCCGTTGGTGCCGGTGACCGTAATCACCCGAGGCGCCGGCTGGCCCAGTCCCATGCGGGACGCTACCTGTTGCGAACGCTCCAGCCCCATGTCGATGGCCGATGGATGCAACTGTTCAAGGTAGGCGAGCCACTCGCCAAGGGTACGCTCGGTCATACGTTGGCAGGCACCGGTGGAACGACGATTGGCTCGACAGGAGCGGCGACGTAGGTCGGTGTCGGCTGGCCGGTCAGTTGCGCCAGCAGGTTGCCCAGGCGTGGACGCAGTTCACGACGATCGATGATCAGGTCGATCGCGCCATGCTCCAGCAGGAACTCGCTGCGCTGGAAACCTTCCGGCAGTTTTTCACGCACGGTCTGCTCGATCACGCGCGGGCCGGCGAAGCCGATCAGGGCTTTCGGCTCACCGACGATCACGTCGCCGAGCATAGCCAGGCTGGCGGAAACGCCGCCGTAGACCGGGTCGGTCAGAACGGAGATGAACGGAATGCCTTCTTCACGCAGTCGCGCCAGCACAGCCGATGTCTTGGCCATCTGCATCAGCGAGATCAGCGCTTCCTGCATGCGCGCACCGCCGGAAGCGGCGAAGCAGATCATCGGGCAACGGTTTTCCAGGGCATAGTTGGCGGCGCGCACGAAGCGCTCACCGACGATGGCGCCCATGGAACCGCCCATGAAGTTGAATTCGAACGCCGACACCACCACCGGCATACCCAGCAGGGTGCCACTGACCGAGATCAGTGCGTCTTTTTCGCCGGTCTGCTTCTGCGCAGCGACCAGACGATCCTTGTACTTCTTGCCGTCGCGGAATTTCAGACGGTCAACCGGCTCCAGATCGGCACCCAGTTCGTTGCGACCTTCGGCGTCCAGGAAGATATCGATGCGTGCCCGTGCGCCGATGCGCATGTGGTGGTTGCACTTGGGGCAAACGTCCAAGGTCTTTTCCAGCTCAGGGCGATACAGCACAGCCTCGCAGGACGGGCATTTGTGCCACAGACCTTCAGGCACCGAGCTCTTCTTGACCTCCGAACGCATGATCGAAGGGATCAGTTTGTCTACTAACCAGTTGCTCATGCTTTCTTTCTCCAGTACCGGCGGCCCGAACGCTCTGGTTCGCAGCCCCGCGTATGCCCTTCAGCTAAATTCATGTGTGTGGCGATGGTCGGTGGAACGCCGCGGTCAGCGCGAAACATGACCTGCGTGCAACTCCAGAAACCCTCAGCCTCGCCTGCTTTGTGCAAGTGCATTGATGGACGGCGGCAGTTCGCCAGCCGTCACATCGAAGTAGACGCTCCCTGCGAGCTGCTACGTACGGCATTGATGAACGCGCGGATCTTCGCATGATCCTTGATGCCCTTGCTTGCCTCTACCCCACCACTGACATCGACCGCGTAAGGTTTGACCCGGGCCACGGCGTCGGCGACGTTTTCCGGCGTCAGACCACCGGCCAGGATCAGCGGCTTGCTCAACTGCTGCGGAATCAATGACCAGTCGAACGCCTCACCGGTTCCCCCAGGCACGCCTTCGACATAGGTGTCGAGCAGCACGCCACTGGCACTCGGATAGGCATCGACGGCGGCGGCAATGTCGTCGCCAGCCTTGACCCGCAACGCCTTGATGTACGGGCGGTGCCAGCCTTCGCAGTCTTCAGCGGTTTCGTCGCCATGGAACTGCAGCAGATCCAGCGGCACGGCATCGAGGATTTCCCCCAACTCACAGCGGCTGGCGTTGACGAACAGGCCAACGGTGGTCACGAACGGCGGCAAGGCGCGGATAATCGCCCTAGCCTGCTGCACGCTCACTGCCCGTGGGCTCTTGGCGTAGAACACGAACCCGATCGCATCCGCCCCGGCCTCGACCGCTGCCAACGCATCTTCTATGCGGGCAATCCCGCAAATCTTGCTGCGAACGGCCGACATGTCGATAAAAACCTCATGGTAAACACCGGGAAAGTCCCGGATGGTAACAAAAGCTTCCGAGGGCGTCAGCCGTCAAGGCCCGAGAAACCCGTAAGGAAATGTGGCCCGATAAAACGCTCGGGCAACGGAAATTCGTCGTGATACTCGACCTGCACCAGGTACAGCCCGTACGGATGCGCTGTCACGCCACCGGAACGGCGCTCGCGGCTTTCCAGCACTTCCTTCATCCACTCGACCGGACGCTCGCCGGCACCAATGGTCATCAGCACCCCGGCGATGTTGCGCACCATGTGGTGCAAAAAGGCGTTGGCGCGGATATCGAGCACGATCATCTTGCCGTGACGGGTCACGCGCAGATGATGCATCTTCTTGATCGGCGACTTGGCCTGACACTGGCCGGCGCGGAACGCACTGAAATCGTGGGTGCCAATCAGGTATTGCGCAGCTTGCGCCATGCGCTCGACGTCGAGCGGGCGGTGGTTCCAGGTGATTTCTTCGTTGAGATGCGCCGGACGAATCTGATCGTTGTAGATGACATAGCGATAACGCCGGGCGATTGCCTTGAAGCGCGCATGAAAATGCGCCGGCATCACCCGCGCCCAACTGACACTGATGTCGTGGGGCAGATTGATATTGGCGCCCATCACCCAGGCTTTCAGCGAGCGATCGACCTGCGTGTCGAAATGCACCACCTGCCCGCAGGCATGCACCCCGGCATCGGTACGACCGGCGCATTGCAGGGAGACCGGCGAATTGGCGACTTTCGACAAGGCTTTTTCAAGCTCTTCCTGCACGGTTGCGACACCCGTCAACTGACGCTGCCAGCCGCTGTAGCGCGAGCCTTTGTACTCGACGCCCAGTGCCACGCGGTAAAAGCCTTCAGGCGCCATTTCGGCGACCGGGTTATCTATGTTTGCCAAGGAGGGACAGCCTGCTGATGTACAAAGGCGGGCATTATAAGGCTGTGAGTCGGGGATGCCAGTCAGTTCTGTGTTGACCGATCCGGCCCCATCGCTGGCAAGCCAGCTCCCACAGTTTCTGCAGCGCATGCAATACCTGTGGGAGCTGGCTTGCCAGCGATGGCGATAGCACTGCCGCTACAAAATCCAGCCCAAACAAAAACGGCAGCCTCGATGGGCTGCCGTTCTGTTTACTGCTGACGCCGAATCAAGCCAGGTGCGAAAGCATTTCCTTGGCTTCGCCACGCTGCTTTTCGTCACCCTCGGTCAACACTTCATTGAGGATGTCGCGTGCGCCGTCGCTGTCGCCCATGTCGATGTAGGCCTGGGCCAGATCGAGTTTGGTCGCAGCTTCGTCGGTGCCGGCGAGGAAATCGAAGTCGTCCTCACCCAGATCATCACCCAAGGCCGCATCGGCTTCGGTGAAGGTCGGCTCGGCGATGCTCTGCGACAGACGATCCAGTTCGGCGTTGACGTCATTCAGTTCCGCTGCGAATGCGTCAGGCTCGGCCGCCGGGTTGCTGTCCATTTCATCAGCCA
This sequence comes from Pseudomonas sp. NPDC088414, assembly GCF_044753325.1. Lineage (NCBI taxonomy): Bacteria > Pseudomonadati > Pseudomonadota > Gammaproteobacteria > Pseudomonadales > Pseudomonadaceae > Pseudomonas > Pseudomonas sp. NPDC088414. Next base: position 35,288 of record NZ_JBIVMY010000011.1, read on the forward strand.
GCGACAGATCGAAATCCGCCGGCAGCTCCAGATCGTCCTGTGGTACTTCGTTGACGACCACAGGCTCGGCCGGCGACAGATCTTTCACGCCCTCGTCCAGATCCAGCAGGAAGTCATCGTCCGCCAGATCCGCCGCCGGGGCTGGCGCAGGCTCGGCACCCAGGTCCAGATCGAGGTCGAAGTCCGACAGGTCGTCGAGATTGTCTTTGATCTCGGTCTGCTGTTGCAGCACCGATTCGAAGCTCAGATCGTCGTCGGCCGGGAATTCGTCCAGCTCCACTGGCGCTTCAGGCTCAACGACAGGCGCAGGCTCAACCGGGGTGATGTTGTCGAGATCGTCCAGGCTCAGGTCGAACGCGCTGTCCAGGTCGTCTGCCGCAGGAGCAGGCTCAGGTGCAGGCGCCTCGGGCTCGTCGAGCAGCAGCTCCTTGACGTATTGCGCATCGAGTTCGGCGGCGGCCGCTGCGGCCAGGCCCGCGACAGCGACGACCGCCATGGCCGGGAAGCGTTTTTTCAGCTCTTCGACCTTGGCGAAATTATCGCCGTTGGCCACCAGCTGACGCTCCTGACCCACGAATGCATCGCGGTCGCCCTGCTGGCCGTAGACTTCCATCAGTTTCAGACGCAGATCACTGCGCTGCGGCTCGAGGCTGACGCCCTCCTCCAGCAGCGCGGCAGCCTGATTCAGGCGACCGGCGTTGATGTGCGACTGAGCCTTGTCCAGCACGTCATCGGAACGCTCGGCAGCAGGCGCGACCAATGGCGCAGCAATCGGCTCGGCCATCACCACCGGCGCCACGACCGCAGCAGGTGCTGGCGCAGGTGGCGGGGTGTTGAGCTTGACGCTGGCAGCAGGGGTTTCCAGACCTTCGAAGCTGCTCTCCGGCAGATCCTGCTCGGCAGAGAATTCTTGCTCTTCCGCCAGGGCACGAGCCATGCGCAGATGTTTCTCGGCCTCCTGCTGGGCTTTGCGACGACGGGCCAGCAGCAACAGCAGAAGCAGCAACACCACGGCACCGCCACCGATCAGACCGAGCAGGATCGGATTGGTCAGCAGTTCATTGAAGGTTTTGTCTTCATCGACTACCGGTTTTGGCGCAACCACTGGCGTCTCGGCAGGCGTGTCGACCGGTGGCGCAATCGCCGATTCTGGTGTTGGCGCCGCTTCTGCCGGGGTGGCTGGAGGGGTTGCAGCCAGTTCGGCGGTGATCGCCGGTACGGCAGCAGTGGCGGCTGGCGCAGCGCCCGGGCCTTCGGCCTGCATCTTCGCCAGTTGATTGTTCTTCAGCTCGATCAGGCGTTGCAGCTTGTCCAGCTGACTTTGCAGATCGGCCATGCGACTTTTCAGTTCCTCGTTGTCACGACGGGTCGTGTCGAGGCTTTCCTGAGTCACCGCCAGTTTGTTGCTCAACGCCTTGGCATCGCCGGCCGGGCCTTTGCCACGACCCTTGGCGTTTTCGGCAGAGACCAGACTCAGGTTGTCCTTGGCATTCTGGCCGGCGCCGACATTGCTGCTGCCACGCTTGGTCGCATCGAGCTGCTGCTGACCGGTGCCAGGCTTGGCCACATAACGACGGCCCTGACGCCAGGCTTCGTTCTGCGCCGCAACTTCGGCAATGGCTTTGGACTGCGGCAGCGCGGTGCTTTCCACCGAGTCCGGCAGACGCAGCACCTGACCGGTTTTCAGCCGGTTGATGTTGCCGTCGATGAACGCATCCGGGTTGAGTGCCTGAATCGCCAGCATGGTCTGCTGTACGGAGCCGCCGGTGCGCGCTTTCGCGGCGATTTCCCACAGTGTGTCGCGCGGCGTGGTGGTGTATTGATTCGGATGCGTGGCGCCGGTGGTCGGTGCGGTGATGGTCTGCGCCGGCGCCGGTTGTGCGGCGGCATCAGCGGTCTGCGGCGAGAACTTAGACGGATCCAGCAGCACGCTGTAATCGCGCAGCAGACGGCCGTTGGGCCACATCACCTGCACGAGGAATTTCACCATCGGTTCCGACAGCGGCTTGCTCGACGTCACGCGCAGCACGCTTTTGCCGCTGGCGCTGAGCACTGGAGTGAACGTCAGGTCGTTGAGGAAGGCCTGGCGATCGACGCCGGCCTTGGCGAAATCTTCGGGTGAAGCCAGGCTCGGCACCACTTCGGCAGCGGTGAGATCCTTGACGTCGAGCAACTCGATCTCGGCCACCAGCGGCTGGTTCAGGGTCGACTTCAGGGTCAGCTCCCCGAGCCCGAGGGCATGCGCCATACCGGAGGACAGCGCCGAGGCGGCCGCTATTGCTAACACCAGTTTGCGAACTTGAACCATAGCCTCATCCTTTGTTTGAACGTTCCTCGGCCAGCGAGAAGATGTTGATTGCCGCTGCCGTAAGGCATTGCGCGCGACGACGACAGACTGCCGCGCGCGATCATTTCTTTGATGCCCCGGAAAGTCCCGGAGGGTGACACGTTATCGAGTGCTCCGGGCAAGCATAGCGCTCACCTAGAATCAGTCGACAAATTGTTGCCAAGTATCTTTTACAGCAGGTCTTTTATCAACAATTCAGCGACCTGCACAGCATTGAGGGCTGCGCCTTTGCGTACGTTATCTGACGTCAGCCACAGATTAAGTTCCGCCATGTCGTCAACGCCGTTGCGCACCCGACCGACATAGACAACGTCCTGCCCCACCGCGTCACCCACCGCCGTCGGATAATCGCCGGCTTCGACCAGCTCGATGCCCGGTGCGTCTTCAAGGGCCGCGTTGACTTTTGCCAGGTCGACCGCGTTCGCTGACTGCAAGGTCACGCTATAGCTATCGCCAAAAAACACCGGGGCTTGAACGCAAGTGGCGGAAATCTTTAATAAAGGCTGCTTCAGTACCTGACGCAACTCGCGCACCAGGCGTTTTTCCAGCAGCGTGTGGCCTTGAGCGTCGGGCGTGCCGACCTGAGCCAGCAGGTTGAAGGCCATCTGTCGATCGAAGAAAGTCGGCTCCAGCGGACGCATGTTCAACAACTCGGCGGTCTGTCGCGCCAGCTCGGTCACGGCCTCGCGCCCCTGGGCGGACACGGCCAGATTGGCGGTGACGTTGACGCATTGCAGCTCGAGCAAATCGAGCAGCGGTGCCAGCACCACGGCCAGCGCAGTGGCCGAAGGACTTGGGCTGCTGACCTGGAACGGTGTTTTCAGACCGGCAATGACCTCGGCATTGGCTTCCGGCACCACTTGCGGCGCCTGCTCGGCCGGCAACGCGCCGGACAGGTCGATCAGCGAGCAACCGGCGGCATGAGCACGCGCCGCGTAGCTCAGGGAAACGGCAGCGCCAGCGGCGAAGAACACCAGTTTGACCTTGCTGAAATCGAACTCGTCGACTTCACGCACACGCACGTTCTTGTTGCGAAACAACACCGAGCTGCCAGCGGATTCGCTGCTGGCCAGCAGGTGCAGGTTACCAACCGGGAAGTCGCGTTCTTCGAGAATCTGTACGAGGGTTTCGCCGACAGTACCGGTGGCGCCGACGACGGCAATATCAAGGGTCTGGGTCATGATTCTACCTCTGGCGAAACGGGGGGAGCGGCACTTTACCGGGTGACTGGCATGCAGGCAATTTCTGTCGGAATTTGTAGCGCCTGTACCGGCCCCTTCGCGAGCAAGCTCGCTCCCACAGTGGTCGGTGTGGGACACAGATGTTTGTACACACCTGAAACCTGTGGGAGCTGGCTTGCCAGCGATGAGGCCAGACCAGACACCGGGAAACCTCAGGCATAAAAAAACCCGCACCTCTCACAAGGCACGGGTTCTTTCATTGCATCAAGCGATCAACGCTCAAGCAAGATCCGCAGCATGCGGCGCAGCGGTTCGGCCGCGCCCCATAGCAGCTGGTCGCCGACGGTGAAGGCACCGACGAACTGCGACCCCATGTTCAGCTTGCGCAGACGACCCACCGGTACGTTCAGGGTGCCGGTGACCTTGGTCGGGCTCAGCTCCTGCATGCTGATTTCGCGCTGGTTCGGTACCAGTTTGACCCAAGGGTTGTGCTGGCTGATCAGCCCTTCGATATCGGCAATCGGCACGTCTTTGTTCAGTTTGATGGTCAGCGCCTGGCTGTGGCAACGCATGGCGCCGATGCGCACGCAGATGCCGTCGACCGGGATCGGGCTCTTGAAGCGGCCGAGGATCTTGTTGGTCTCGGCCTGGGCCTTCCACTCTTCACGGCTCTGGCCGTTCGGCAGTTCCTTGTCGATCCACGGGATCAGGCTGCCGGCCAGCGGTACGCCGAAGTTCTCGGTCGGGTACGCGTCGCTGCGCATGGCTTCGGCCACGCGACGGTCGATGTCGAGGATCGCGCTGGCAGGGTCGGCCAGTTGATCGGCTACCGCAGCGTGAGTCGCGCCCATCTGCTTGATCAGTTCACGCATGTTCTGTGCGCCGGCACCGGAGGCCGCCTGATAAGTCATGGCGCTCATCCACTCGACCAGACCGGCTTCGAACAGACCGCCCAGGCCCATCAGCATCAGGCTGACGGTGCAGTTGCCGCCGATGTAGTTCTTGGTGCCCGCGTCCAGTTGCTGGTCGATGACCTTGCGGTTGACCGGATCGAGAATGATCACGGCGTCATCGTTCATCCGCAGGCTGGAAGCCGCGTCGATCCAGTAACCCTGCCAGCCGGCTTCGCGCAGCTTCGGGAACACTTCGCTGGTGTAGTCGCCGCCATGGCAGGTCAGGATCACGTCGAGTGTTTAAATATCTTCAATTCAGAAAGAGTCATAGATCGCATCAATGTACTTGCCCACGGACGTGCCTAG
>NZ_JBIVMY010000011.1:40084-86537 GCF_044753325.1 Pseudomonas sp. NPDC088414
CCCGATCAGACCCACACGTGGCATCGCAACGACACCGGCTGGAAAAGTGGGCCGCTGCTTTGTATTGAATTTCGCAGCGGGCCCGAGAGATTACAGATTCCGCAGCGCGGCGACTACTGCGTCACCCATTTCCTGCGTTCCGACTTTAGTGCAACCGGCCGAATAGATGTCACCGGTACGCAAGCCTTGATCCAGCACCACGCTGACGGCTTTCTCGATGGCATCGGCCGCATCGTGCAGATTGAAGCTGTAACGCAGCATCATCGACACCGACAGAATGGTCGCCAACGGGTTGGCAATGCCCTTGCCCGCGATGTCCGGCGCCGAACCGTGGCAAGGCTCGTACATGCCCTTGTTGTTCGAATCCAGCGAGGCCGACGGCAGCATGCCGATGGAGCCGGTGAGCATCGACGCTTCGTCGGACAGGATGTCGCCGAACATGTTGTCGGTGACGATCACGTCGAACTGCTTCGGTGCGCGCACCAGTTGCATGGCGGCGTTGTCGACGTACATGTGGCTCAGTTCGACTTCAGGGTAATCCTTGGCGACCTGCTCGACCACTTCACGCCACAGTTGGCTGGACGCCAGCACGTTGGCCTTGTCCACCGAGCACAGCTTCTTGCCGCGAACCATGGCCATGTCGAAACCGACGCGGGCAATGCGGCGGATTTCACTCTCGCTGTATGGCAGGGTGTCGTAGGACTGACGCTCGCCGTTGTCCAGAGTACGGGTGCCGCGTGGCGCGCCGAAGTAGATGCCGCCGGTCAGCTCACGAACGATCAGGATGTCCAGACCGGCAACGATTTCCGGCTTCAGGCTTGAAGCGTCGGCCAGTTGCGGGTAGAGGATCGCCGGACGCAGGTTGCCGAACAGGCCCAGTTGCGCACGGATTTTCAGCAGACCGCGCTCAGGGCGGATGTCACGCTCGATGGTGTCCCATTTCGGGCCGCCCACGGCGCCCAACAGGACTGCGTCGGCAGCACGGGCACGCTCGAGGGTTTCGTCGGCCAGCGGCACGCCGTGCTTGTCGATGGCGGCGCCACCGATCACGTCATGGCTCAGCTCGAAGCCCAGGCTGTACTTGTCGTTGGCCAGCTCCAGCACCTTGACCGCTTCGGCCATGATTTCCGGACCAATACCGTCACCTGGGAGAATCAGAATCTGCTTGCTCATGCTTTCCTCGTGTCTTCAATCGGTGCGCCTCTAACAGGCGCGCCCGGAAAAATGCTTAGCGTTCGGCCATCAATACGATTACATCTGTACTGAACGAGCCGTCGGCATCAATCTCAAAATATTCGCGCACTTCATTGCCCATCGACTGCTGCAACTGGCGGATCGCCGCGCGCATCACGTCGGGCGTACGCATACGCTCGACCCAACTGCTGTACTCCAGACGCAGGCGCTGACGCGTGGTGCTGCGGGTATGCAGCCCGGCCTCGCTGACCTGGCGCAGCCACTCAGCGGCGGAATAATCGCGCACGTGACTGGTGTCGCGCAGCACCTCGACGCTTTGCAGATAAGTGTCGAACAACGGGCTGCCCGGTGACAACACGTCGATGAACGCTGCCACACCGCCCGGTTTCAGCACCCGACGCACTTCGCGCAGTGCCACCCCGAGGTCGCTCCAATGGTGTGCCGAATAACGGCTGAACACGAAATCGAATTCGCCATCGGCAAACGGCAGACGCTCGGCGGCGCCGTTGACCGTGGAGATGTTGGCAAACCCACGATCCACAGCCGCAGCAGCGACCACGTCGAGCATTTGCTGCGACAGGTCGTAGGCCACCACTTCCTTGACCAGCGGCGCCACATGAAAACTCACATGACCGGCGCCACAACCCAGATCCAGCACCCGGGCGTCGCCCTGCCCGGCCAGTTCAGCCTGTAGCAGCGCGAATTCGGTGCCTTGCGCGTGAACGGCGCTGCTCAGGTAGGCGGCAGCCTGTTCACCGAATTGCTTTTGTACAACCTGGGTGTGCTGGGCGGTGCTGGTCATGGGGACTTCCTTTTGATCTTGGGATGCCTGTTCCGGCCTCATCGCTGGCAAGCCAGCGATGGGGCCAGCTCTGACTACATCAGCTTCGAATCATTACGCATCGCGGAACAACCACGGCTGACTCACACGATGCTTGGCCTCGAACGCCGCAATCGCATCACCGTCCTGCAAGGTCAGGCCGATGTCGTCCAGACCATTGAGCAGGCAATGCTTGCGGAACGCGTCGATCTCGAAGCGGTACACCTTGCCGTTCGGGCTGGTCACGGTCTGCTCGTGCAGATCGATCTGCAATTGATAGCCCGGCTCGGCCTCGACCTGCTTGAACAATTCATCGACCTCAGCATCGCTCAGGATGATCGGCAGCAAGCCGTTCTTGAAGCTGTTGTTGAAGAAGATGTCGGCGTAGCTCGGCGCGATGATGCTGCGGAAACCGTATTCTTCCAGCGCCCATGGCGCGTGTTCACGGCTGGAGCCGCAACCGAAGTTCTCGCGGGCCAGCAATACGCTGGCGCCTTGATAACGCTCGGCGTTGAGCACGAAGTCCTTGTTCAACGGGCGCTTGGAGTTGTCCTGATACGGCTGGCCGACATCCAGGTAACGCCACTCATCGAACAGGTTCGGGCCGAAACCGGTGCGCTTGATCGATTTCAAGAACTGCTTCGGGATGATCTGGTCGGTGTCGACGTTGGCACGATCCAGAGGCGCGACAAGACCAGTGTGCTGGGTAAAAGCTTTCATGCTGCGCTCCTTAGATCAATTCACGAACGTCGATGAAACGACCGTTCACCGCCGCCGCAGCGGCCATGGCCGGGCTCACGAGGTGGGTACGACCACCGGCGCCCTGACGGCCTTCGAAGTTACGGTTGGAGGTCGAGGCGCAATGCTCGCCGGACTCCAAACGGTCCGGGTTCATCGCCAGGCACATCGAGCAACCCGGCTCACGCCATTCGAAACCGGCTTCGAGGAAGATCTTGTCCAGACCTTCGGCCTCCGCCTGGGCCTTCACCAGACCCGAACCCGGCACCACGATGGCCTGCTTGATCGTCGAAGCCACTTTGCGGCCCTTGGCGATCACGGCCGCAGCGCGCAAGTCTTCGATGCGCGAGTTGGTGCAGGAGCCGATGAACACACGATCGAGTTGAATGTCGGTGATCGCCTGATTGGCGCTCAAACCCATGTATTTCAAGGCGCGGACGATCGAGTCGCGCTTGACCAGATCCATCTCTTTGGCCGGATCCGGCACGTTCTGATCAACGGCCAGGACCATTTCAGGCGAAGTGCCCCAGCTGACTTGCGGCTTGATCTGCGCAGCGTCCAACTCAACTACGGTGTCGAACTTGGCATCCGCATCGGAGACCAGGTCTTTCCAGGCTTCAACCGCCTGATCCCACTGCGCGCCTTTCGGCGCGAACGGACGGCCCTTGACGTACTCGACGGTCTTTTCGTCCGCGGCCACCAGCCCCACACGGGCGCCGGCCTCGATGGACATGTTGCAAATGGTCATGCGGCCTTCGACGGACAGGTCGCGAATCGCGCTGCCGGCGAATTCGATGGCATGGCCGTTACCGCCGGCGGTGCCGATCTTGCCGATCACCGCGAGGACGATGTCCTTGGCGGTCACGCCGAATGGCAACTGGCCTTCGACGCGTACCAGCATGTTCTTCATTTTCTTCGCGACCAGGCACTGGGTGGCGAGCACGTGCTCGACCTCGGAAGTGCCGATCCCGTGCGCCAAGGCACCGAAAGCGCCGTGGGTCGAGGTGTGCGAGTCGCCGCAGACCACGGTCATGCCCGGCAAGGTTGCGCCCTGCTCCGGGCTGATCACGTGGACGATGCCCTGACGGATGTCGTTCATCTTGAACTCGACAATGCCGTATTCATCACAGTTGTCATCGAGGGTCTGAACCTGCAAACGCGAGACCTGGTCGGCAATGGCTGCGATGCCGCCCTTGCGCTCCGGCGTGGTCGGTACGTTGTGGTCCGGGGTCGCGATGTTGGCATCGATGCGCCACGGCTTGCGCCCGGCCAGACGCAGGCCTTCGAAGGCTTGCGGCGAGGTCACTTCGTGGATGATGTGACGGTCGATGTAGATCAGCGCAGAGCCATCGTCGCGCTGTTTGACCAAATGCGAATCCCAGAGCTTGTCGTAGAGCGTTTTGCCGGCCATCAGACGGTTCCTCATCAGCTTGTTTCTATGCCCTGGGCTTATCAATAACCCTTTGGCTTGTGAGGCCGATCCTATGGGGTTAGATTAAATAACTCAAATTCATATTTTTTATGCTTTGGATAACCAACTGGAATACGATTTATGGATCTGGCCAACCTCAACGCTTTTATCGCGATTGCCGAGACCGGCAGCTTCTCCGGCGCCGGTGAACGCCTGCACCTGACGCAACCGGCGATCAGCAAACGCATCGCCGGACTCGAGCAACAATTGAAGGTGCGGCTGTTCGATCGACTGGGCCGCGAAGTCGGTCTGACTGAGGCTGGCCGCGCCCTGCTGCCCCGGGCCTACCAGATTCTCAACGTGCTGGACGACACCCGTCGCGCCCTGACCAACCTCACCGGCGAAGTCAGCGGCCGGCTGACCCTGGCCACCAGTCACCACATCGGCCTGCACCGTTTGCCGCCGCTGTTAAGGGAGTTCACCCGCCGCTACCCACAGGTGGCGCTGGATATTCAGTTCCTCGATTCGGAAGTGGCCTACGAGGAAATTCTCCATGGCCGTGCGGAACTGGCGGTGATCACCCTGGCGCCAGAGCCGCACACACTGGTCAAGGCCACGCCGGTGTGGGACGACCCGCTGGATTTCGTGGTGGCGCCGGAGCATTCACTGATCAGCAATGGCGCCGTGAGCCTGGCGGACATTGCCGGCCATCCGGCGGTGTTTCCCGGAGGCAACACCTTTACCCACCATATTGTCCAACGCTTATTCGAGGCCCAAGGGCTGACGCCGAACATCGCCATGAGCACCAACTACCTGGAAACCATCAAGATGATGGTCTCCATTGGCCTGGCCTGGAGTGTTCTGCCACGCACCATGCTCGATGAACAGGTGGCGCGCGTACCTTTGCCGGGCATACAGCTCAGTCGCCAGCTAGGCTATATCGTGCACACCGAACGGACGCTGTCGAATGCGGCAAGGGCTTTCATGGCCTTGCTGGATGCGCAAATCGATCTGCCAGGGACTCCAGGCTAACTTGTGCTACTCCTATAGAGCCGCTGTCCCTGTGCCTAACGCCACCATCAGCTCAAGGCCCGTTAACAATGCCGAAATCTGTTGACCGAATTCCGCCGATGCCGCGTATTCAGGCCATTGATCCGCGACGTTCCGAGCAGAGCTGGGAGAGTGCGCCGCAATTACTCGCCGCACTCAACGGCGCCCGGCTCGGCGCCTGGTATTGGGACATCGAGCGCGGGCAGATCAGCTGGTCGCGGGGCACCCAGGCGCTGTTTGGCTTCGATCCTCGGCAACCGCTGCCCCAGGATCTGGAATATCTCGACCTGCTGCCGCCCGAGGACCGGGCGAAAACCGTGCGCGCCTTCCACGCGGTGATTGCCGGCGCGCCGCTGGAACAGGCGATGCACCACCGCATCCGCTGGCCCGACGGCAGCCTGCACTGGCTGGAAATCAGCGGCAGCCTGCTGCCGGACAAACACGGGCGCCCCCGAATGATCGGGGTGATTCGCGAAATCACCCACCAGCGTCAACGCGAACAGGCCCTCAGCAGCTCCGAGAAACGTTTCGCCACACTCTTTCATCTGTGCCCGAACATGGTGTTGCTGACCCGACAGGAGGACGGCCTGATCAGCGAGGCCAACCAGTATTTCGAAAGCCTGTTCGGCTGGCCGGTACAGAGCGCCATTGGCCGCACCACACTGGAACTGGGCCTGTGGGTACACCCCGAGCAACGCGCAGAGCTGGTGAAAAAGACCAAGGCCAAAGGCGAATTGGTCAGCATGGAAGTGCAGTTTCGCGCCAGCAACGGGCAGATTCATGACGGCATTCTCAGCGCGCAGAAGGTCGAACTCGAAGGCCAGCCGTATCTGCTCAGCACCTTTCTCGACACCACCGAACGCAAGGCCGCCGAACACGCCTTGAAAGACAGCCAGGAACGCCTTGATCTGGCGCTGGACTCGGCGCAACTCGGCACCTGGGATTGGCACATCCCCAGCGGCATGCTCTACGGCTCGGCGCGGGCCGCGCAATTGCACGGGCTGGAGCCGATCCCGTTTCACGAATCGTTCGAGGAGTTTTTCGAGGGCGTGCCGGGCGAAGAACGCGACAGCATGCGCGACGCCTACCGCAGCCTGCGTGAAGGCCCGGCGGGCAACTATCAACTGACTTATCGCGTGCAGCTGGCGGATGGCAGTTCGCGTTATCTGGAAAGCCGCGCCCGCCTCTACCGCGACGAAAACGGCGCGCCGCTGCGCATGGCCGGGACCTTGCTGGACATCACCGATCAGGTCGAGCGCGAGCAACGCCTGGTCGCCTCCGAAGAGAAATTCGCCACGCTGTTCCAGGTCAGCCCCGACCCGATCTGCGTTACCCGCCAGGACAGCGGCGAGTTCATCGAAATCAACAACAGCTTCACCCAGACCTTCGGCTGGAGCGCTGCCGATGTAATCGGCCGCACCGCCGAGGATATCGGCCTGTGGGACGCCTCGGCGAAGAGTCTGCAACGCATCGAACGCGTCATCCGCGAACAGGGCCTGAGCAATGTCGCGATCATCGTCCAGCACAAGGACGGCCAGTCGCTGACGTGCGTGATTTCCAGCCGGCAGATCAGCGTCGGCAATCAGCCGTGCATCGTCACCACCCTGCGCGACATCACCCAACAACAGCGCTCCGAAGCCGCACTCAAGGCCAGCGAAGAGAAATTCGCCAAAGCATTTCACTCCAGCCCCGATGCGATCACCATCACCGAACGTGACACTGGGCGCTATCTGGAGGTCAACGACGGTTTCTGCCGCCTCACCGGCTATCGCGCCGAAGAAGTGGTGGGCAAGACCGTGTACCAGATCGGCATATGGGCCGAGGAAAAACAACGCTCGGCGCTGCTCGCCGAACTGCAGATCAAGGGCCGCGTGCACCATCAGGAAATGCTCGGGCGCAACAAGCGCGGTGAACTGCTGACGGTGGAAGTGTCGATCGAACCGATCACCCTCAACGAAACCGCGTGCCTGCTGCTGACCGCCCGGGATGTCAGCCTGCTGAAAAACGCCGAAGCACAGATCCGCCATCTGGCCTATCACGATCCGCTGACCAATCTGCCCAACCGCGCCTTGCTGATGGATCGCCTGAGCCAGCAGATCGCCCTGCTCAAACGCCACAACCTGCGCGGTGCGCTGCTGTTCCTCGACCTCGACCACTTCAAGCACATCAACGACTCGCTGGGCCACCCGGTCGGCGACACGGTGCTGAAAATCATCACCGCACGGCTCGAAGCCAGCGTGCGCATGGAGGACACTGTTGCGCGCCTGGGTGGCGATGAATTCGTGGTGCTGCTCAGCGGCCTCGAAGGCACGCGCAACGAGGTCAGCGCACAAGTGCGGGAACTGGCCGACACCATTCGTGAGTTGCTCTCGGAGCCGATGTTCCTCGACGGCCAGCGCCTGCAAGTGACACCGAGTATCGGCGTGGCGCTGATTCCCGATCACGGCTCGACCCCGACCGACCTGCTCAAACGCGCCGACATTGCCCTGTATCGAGCCAAGGATTCCGGGCGCAACACCACGCAGATGTACCACAACACCATGCAGAAGGCGGCCAGCGAACGGCTGCGCATGGAGACTGATCTGCGTCTGGCGCTGTCCCGTGGCGAATTCAACGTGCACTACCAACCGCAGGTCGATGCGCAGGACAACCGCATCATCGGCGCCGAAGCGCTGGTGCGCTGGAATCACCCGGAACTCGGCGCACAATCGCCCACAGAATTCATCAAGGTGCTGGAGGACAGCGGCCTGATTCTGGAAGTCGGCACCTGGATCCTCGACGAGGCCTGCGAGGCTTTCAAACAATTGATCGCACTGAAACTGGTCGATCCGCTCAACTTCAGCCTGTGCGTGAACATCAGCCCACGGCAGTTCCGCCAGAACGATTTCGTCGAACGCATCGAACACAGCATGAGCAGCCACGGCCTGCCCTGCTCGCTGCTGAAACTGGAGATCACCGAAGGCATCGTGATCCAGAATCTGGATGACACCATCATCAAGATGCGCCGCCTGAAAAAACTCGGCGTGAGCTTCGCCATGGACGACTTCGGCACCGGCTATTCATCACTGACCTATCTCAAGCGCCTGCCGGTCGACACCCTGAAAATCGACCAGTCGTTCATCCGCGACGCAACCACCGACCCCAACGACGCCGAGATCATCCGCGCCATCGTCGCCATGGCCCGCAGCCTGGAACTGGAGGTGATTGCCGAAGGCGTGGAGACGCCGGAGCAACTGGCGTTCCTGCAGGGGCTGGGTTGCCATTTGTATCAGGGTTACCTGCACAGTCGGCCGGTGGCACTGGATGAGTTGAAAAAGATGCTCGAATGACGTGCACAAAAAAAGGGCGCCAGTGGCGCCCTTTTTTCTTGCTCGGCCTTATTGCAGAACCGGCTTCTGCGCCCCGTTGATCGGGATGCGCTTGGCTTTCGCTTCTTCCGGGATCACCCGCAACAGGTCGATGCTCAGCAGACCGTTGCTCAGATCGGCGGCCTTGATCTCGATGTGATCGGCCAGGCGGAAGGACAGCTTGAAAGCCCGCTGGGCAATGCCTTGATGCAGGAAGGTCACGCCTTCGTTGGCATCACGCTTGCCGCCACTGATGGTCAGCACACCCTTCTCGACTTGCAGCTCCAGGTCTTCTTCCTGGAAACCGGCGGCCGCTACGACGATGCGGTATTGATCGTCACCGTGTTTTTCCACGTTGTAGGGTGGGTAGGTGCTGCCTGGCTCGTTGCGCAGCGCGGTTTCGAACAGGTCGTTGAAACGGTCGAAACCCACCGAGGAACGGAACAGTGGCGCCAGGGAAAATGCAGTACTCATGGTTCAAATCTCCTGAAAACAATCAGCAAGTTTTTCTGTCTCCGCGACCCGAATTCGGCATCGCGTAACCCTTAGATAGGGACCGCCAAAATGATTTCAAGAGATTATTTGCAGATTTTTTTCAGGCTGCTGCGGCGACCGGCAAGCCGAGTAAACGCGAGACTTGATCCGGTTCTGTCTCGCGACGCAGCACGGTAAACAGCTCGGTGGCTTCGGGATAATTGCGCGTCAGCATCGCCAGCCATTGCTTCAAGCGACCCGGCGACTGGCGTGCGGTCATCTGCGCCTTGGCTTGCAGCCAGAAGTCCTGAATCAGCGGCAGCAGCTCGGCCCAGCTCATCTCGACCACTTCTTCGCCGGCGCGCGCGGCAGCGATCTGCTTCGCCAGATCAGGACGTGAGACCAGGCCGCGACCGAGCATGATGTCTTCGACGCCGCTGATCTCGCGGCAGCGGCGCCAGTCTTCGACGCTCCAGATATCACCGTTGGCGAACACCGGCACCTTGACCACGTCCTGCACCCGCGGGATCCACTCCCAGTGCGCCGGCGGCTTGTAGCCATCGACCTTGGTCCGGGCATGCACCACGATGTGCTCGGCGCCGCCCTCGGCCAGCGCGGTGGCGCACACAAGCGAGCCGTCCGGGCTGTCGAAACCCAGGCGCATCTTCGCGGTGACCGGGATGTGCGCCGGCACCGCGCGACGCACGTGTTCGACGATGGAGTTGAGCAGCTCCGGCTCCTTGAGCAGCACCGCCCCGCCCCGGGATTTGTTGACGGTTTTGGCCGGGCAGCCGAAGTTCAGATCGATGACTTGCGAGCCGAGCTCGCAGGCCAGTGCAGCGTTTTCCGCCAGGCACACCGGATCGGAACCCAACAATTGCACGCGCAGCGGTACACCGGCACGGGTGCGGGCGCCGTTCAGCAGCTCGGGGCCGAACTTGTGGAAGTAGGCCGGGGTGAGCAACTGATCGTTGATCCGAATGAACTCGGTCACGCACCAGTCGATGCCGCCAACGCGGGTCAGCACGTCGCGCAGGATGTCGTCGACCAACCCCTCCATGGGCGCCAGGGCAATTTGCATGGGGAAAACACTACTCAGGAAGAAAAAACGTGCGGCAGTTTACTGGATTACGAGACAAACCGCAGATCCCTTGTAGGAGTGAGCCTGCTCGCGATAGCGGTGGGTCAGATAGATGAATGCTGACTGACACTCCGCTATCGCGAGCAGGCTCACTCCTACAGTTTAGATTCGGGCAGTTTCTGGACTTTGGATCGCCGGGCCGTAACCCTCGATGAACTCCGCCGGCATGCGCTTGGGCTTGCCGCTGGACAGCTCGATGCAGACGAAGGTGGTCTGGGCGCGCAGCAGGGTGGCGTTGTCGCTCGGGCGGATCAGTTGGAAGTGCCGGGTCATTTTCAGGCGCTGGTCCCAATCGACGATCCAGGTCGCCAGTTGCAGCTCATCACCTTCGTAGGCCGCCGCCAGATAATCGATTTCGTGACGCACCACGGCCATCGCCCGATCCAGACGCCGGTACTCGACCAGATCCAGTCCCAGACGCTGCGAGTGGCGCCAGGCGCAGCGTTCGAGCCAGGTCACGTACACCGCGTTGTTCGCGTGGCCCAGCCCGTCGATGTCCTCGGCGCCTACTTGCAGATCAATGGTGAACGGCGTTGCCCGATCCCAGCCCATGCCCCACTCCCGGTCAGATTATTCAACCGGGGCAGTGTAACGGATGTCAGGCCGATTGCCGCGCTTGAAGGCTGCGCCCGGCCAACAGTGATAACACGCCATCAACCACCCGAGGGTCGGCCAGCACGCGCTGGTGGCCGCCGCTTTCCAGGCGCAGCAGGCGACTGTCGAACCATGATTCGTGGATCAATTGCGATTCCTTGACCGAGACGAAGTTATCGTCCTCGGCATGCACGATCAGGCCCGGCATATCCAGTTGATAGTGCGCGACATCAAGGGTCGCGGCGCGCATGCCGACGTCCTGCTCGACCTGGCGGATGAACGCCGAGCGCGCCCGCGGTGGCATGCCGACGTAGCGGGCGAAACCGCGCAGTACGCCGAGAATCCGCGCGGGAGCAGCGATGCTGACCAGGGTTTCGGTGCGCAGGCCCAGTTGCACGGCGAGCATGGCACTGGCGCCACCCATGGAGTGGCCGATGACGGCTTGAAGTGGTGGCAGCTCGGCGGCCGCTTCGAGCATGGCGCGGGCGAACAGCACGACGTTGGCTTCACGCCCCGGCGAACGACCATGGGCCGGACCATCGAGGGCAACGACGGTGTAACCGGCCTCGACCAGTGCGGTGATCAACGCTGCAAACTGGGTGGGCCGCCCCTCCCAGCCGTGCATCAGCAGCACCGCCGGGCCCTGCCCCCAGCGCAGCGCCGACAGGCCGAAGCGCAGGGTAATCCGCTCGGAACTCGCCAGCAATGGCAACTCCCAATCTCGCAGCGGCAGCGCGCGCGGCGTCATGAACGCTGTGCGCATTTTGCTCGCTACCTGCTTTGGTGCAATCCAGCCCAAGGTGCCATTAACGCCACGAACCCACTTCAACGTGTTCATCGCTCTCTCCTCAGGCGTTGCCTTCAGGTCAACGCACTGCCGACTTGGCAGCGCGCAGCAATCGATCAGATAAATCGCCCGGACCCAGCGCGCGTGCCAGCGCCAGACCACCCACCATCAACGCCACATCCGCCAACGCCTTGTCGGTGTCCTCGGGGCTGGACGCCAACTGCGCAATCATCAGCTCCAGGTGTTCGTTCAGCGCGATGCGGAAGGATTCCGGCAGACGCCCCAGTTCGCCGATGGAAGCCGGAATCGGGCACGCGGCATCGCTGGAATCACGGTGCTTGCGTGACAGATAGAACGCAGCAACCAGGGCGCGACGCTCTTCGCCGGTCAGCTCGGAGTCCATGTCGGCAATCAGATCGCGTCGACGACCGAGCAGTTGCTTGAACGCCTCGAGCATCATCGCGTCCTTGCTTTCGAAGTGTGCGTAAAAACCACCGACGGTCAGGCCGGCGGCGCCCATCACTTCGCCCACGCTGGGATCCGCCGGGCCACGCTGCATCAGTGCGGCGCTGGCAGCCTTGAGGATGCGTTCGCGGGTTTGAGCTTTTTTATCGTTCATCGTTGCCTCCGAATATTACGACTAGAATATTATTCGCATAATAATATTCCGCAAGTCGAGGATATGACCGCTGGTCTGAAGCACAGTGTAAGGAAAAAGGAGAGTTGGCCAAACGCCAGACAAACAAAAGGGCCATTCAATAATTGAATGACCCTTATAAATCCCGCAGAGCGGGTAATCGTGGCGTCCCCTAGGGGACTCGAACCCCTGTTACCGCCGTGAAAGGGCGGTGTCCTAGGCCACTAGACGAAGGGGACACAAACCCTTCTATACAGCTGATCAGCGCTGAGATCTGATCTGATTCAAGGCCGGTGTGGCCAGACCTTGAACTGTAAAATTGGTGGAGCTAAGCGGGATCGAACCGCTGACCTCCTGCATGCCATGCAGGCGCTCTCCCAGCTGAGCTATAGCCCCTCATCGTTGATGTCATCGCTGAGGACGGGGCGAATCTTAAGGGCGTATCGAAAGCCTGTCAAACTTATTTTTGAAAAATTTCAAAGTTTTTTGTCGGCATAACAATCACTTACCGCCCTCCCCCCGAAAATCCGGGAGAAAAACGCTGAAGGCCGGAATCAAACGATCCCGGCCTTCAGCGGTTACCGCAGAGTCAGACGTGCTTAAGCAATCGCGCCCAGCAGCTTTTCCCACTCTTTGTTTTCTTTCTTCGACACGCCGCCCAGCAGGTCGATCGCCTGGCGCAGACGGAAACGAGTCAGGTCCGGACCGAGGATTTCCATCGCATCGAGCACCGACACCGAACTGGCCTGCCCGGTAATCGCGGCAAACATCAATGGCATCGCATCGCGCAGCTTCAGTTCAAGGGACTCGACCACCGCCTGAATCGTCGCAGTGATGCTGTCCTTCTCCCACTGACGCAGGCTTTCCAGCTTCCACAGGATCAATTGCATCAGCTGACGCACCTGATCGCCCGACAGTTTTTTCGATTCGAACAGCTTGGCATCCGGGTTTACGCCACCGGCAAAGAAGAAGCCGCCCAGCGGTGCAACCTGGCTGAAGGTTTCAACGCGGCCCTGAACCAGCGGCGCGATCTTCATCATGTATTCGGAGTTGAACGCCCACTTTTGCACTCGCGCGGCGAATTCTTCCACCGGCAGATCTCGCAACCACTGGCCGTTGAGCCACGACAGTTTCTCGATGTCGAAGATCGGCCCGCCGAGGGACACACGCTTGAGGTCGAAGTTGTCGACCATTTCCTGCAGCGAGAACTTCTCGCGCTCGTCCGGCATCGACCAGCCCATGCGACCGAGGTAGTTGAGCATCGCTTCAGGCATGAAGCCCATGCGCTCGTAGAAGGTCACCGAGGTCGGGTTCTTGCGCTTGGACAGCTTGCTCTTGTCGGGGTTACGCAGCAGCGGCATGTAGCACAGCTCCGGTTGCTCCCAGCCGAAGTATTCGTACAGAAGAATCAGTTTCGGCGCCGATGGCAGCCATTCTTCGCCGCGCAGCACGTGGGTGATGCCCATCAGATGGTCGTCGACCACGTTGGCGAGGAAGTACGTCGGCAGGCCGTCGGTCTTCATCAGCACTTGCATGTCCATGCGATCCCACGGGATCTCGACATCGCCACGCAGCATATCCGGCACCACGCAGACACCTTCGGTCGGCACCTTCATGCGGATCACGTGCGGTTCGCCGGCGGCCAGACGCGCAGCGACTTCTTCCTTGGACAGCAGCAGCGCACGGCCGTCGTAACGCGGGGTTTCGCCGCGCGCCATTTGTTCGGCGCGCATCTGGTCCAGTTCTTCAGCGGTGCAGAAGCACGGGAACGCATGGCCCATGTCGACCAGTTGCTGGCAATACTTCTGATAGATATCACCACGCTCGCTCTGCCGGTACGGGCCGTGCGGGCCGCCGACGTCCGGGCCTTCGCTCCAGTCGATCCCCAGCCAGCGCAGGGCGTCGAAGATCTGCTGTTCCGACTCGCGGGTCGAACGCAACTGGTCGGTGTCTTCGATGCGCAGGATGAACTCACCGCCATGCTGCTTGGCAAAGCAGTAGTTGAACAATGCGATGTAAGCGGTACCTACGTGGGGGTCCCCGGTAGGCGATGGCGCGATGCGAGTGCGGACGGTGGTCATGGCATGTCTCGAAAAGAATGAAAAGCAAAACAATCAAGCGGCGAATGGTAACAGGCGACACCCGCCCCGCTCCAGCGGGCAGGGCATTTAAGCCAAGTTTGCGGCTGGAACGCCCATAGACCGTGGTGACGGGCCGAATATCAGCCATTGGCATTTACCGTTTATCGGCGGTATGCCAGATTCAGCCGCAGATAACTTTCCTTACAATTCCTCGACTACAGTTTGCCCATGCCTGCCCAACTCAAGCGTCGCCTGTTTATTTTCCTGCTCCTGGTTCTGTTGATTGCCGGGGGCTTCTTCGCCCACTGGTTTTTCAAGGGCCGCTTTTATGAAAGCACCGATAACGCCTATGTCCAGGGCGAGATCACCCGCGTCTCCAGCCAGTTGAGCGCACGCATCGACGAAGTGTTGGTGCAGGACAACCAGCACGTGGAAAAAGGCCAGTTGCTGGTGCGCCTTGAACCCAATGATTTCCGCCTCGCGATTGATCGCGCCAATGCCGCCCTCGCCACGCGCGAAGCCGAGCGCTTGCAGGCACAAAGCAAATTGACACAGCAATCGAGTCTGATCGCCGCCAGCGACGCGCAAGTGGCGACCACCCAGGCCACGCTTGGCCGTTCGCAGATGGATTTGTCGCGAGCCGAAACCTTGCGCAAACCCGGTTACGTTTCCGAAGAACGGGTGACCACCCTCTCCGCTGATGCCCATATCGCCCGCTCGCAAGTGGCCAAGGCCCAAGCCGATGCACAGAGCCAGCGCCAGCAGGTCAATGCACTGACGGCCGAGATCAAACGCCTCGACGCGCAGATCGCCAACGCCCGCGCCGATCTGGCGCAAGCCGAGCTCAACCTGACCCGCAGCGAAATCCACGCACCGATCAGCGGCCTGGTCGGCCAGCGTGCCGCACGCAATGGTCAGGTAGTGCAGGCCGGCGCCTATCTGCTGTCGATCGTCCCGGACGAAGACATCTGGGTGCAGGCCAACTTCAAGGAAACCCAGATCGGCCACATGCAGCCCGGACAGAAAGCCGAGCTGACCTTCGATGCCTACAGCGACACGCCGATCGAAGCGCGGGTCGACAGCTTGTTTGCCGCTTCCGGCGCGCAGTTCAGCCTGTTGCCGCCAGACAACGCCACCGGCAACTTCACCAAAGTCGTGCAGCGGATTCCGGTGAAACTGACGTTCAAGGCCGACAACCCGCTGCACGGCAAGATCCGCCCGGGCATGTCGGTCACCGCCACCGTGAACATCAAAGACGCCCCAGACAATGGCCGGTGATTCGCTGATCCGCCCGGTCGGCGAACCGACCCGGCGGGACTGGATCGCGGTGATGAGCGTGATGCTCGGCGCCTTCATGGCGGTGCTCGATATCCAGATCACCAACTCTTCACTCAAGGACATTCAGGGCGCGCTGTCGGCGACGCTGGAAGAAGGCTCGTGGATTTCCACGTCGTATCTGGTCGCGGAAATCATCATGATCCCGCTGACCGCATGGCTGGTGCAGCTGCTCTCGGCGCGTCGGCTGGCGGTGTGGGTTTCCCTGGGTTTTCTGATTTCGTCCTTGCTGTGTTCGATGGCCTGGAGCCTCGAAAGCATGATCGTCTTTCGCGCCATGCAGGGCTTCACCGGCGGCGCGCTGATTCCGCTGGCGTTCACCCTGACCCTGATCAAACTCCCCGAACACCATCGCGCCAAGGGCATGGCGATGTTCGCCATGACCGCGACCTTCGCCCCGTCCATCGGCCCGACCCTCGGCGGCTGGCTCACGGAAAACTGGGGCTGGGAATACATCTTCTACATCAACATTCCGCCGGGGCTGATCATGATCGCCGGGCTGATGTACGGGCTGGAGAAGAAGGAAGCGCACTGGGAACTGCTGAAAAGCACCGACTACACCGGGATTCTCACCCTCGGTGTCGGCCTCGGTTGCCTACAGGTATTTCTCGAAGAAGGCCATCGCAAGGACTGGCTCGAATCAAACCTGATCGTGACCTTGGGCAGCATTGCCCTGCTCAGCCTGATCACCTTCGTCATCGTGCAGATTTCCAAACCCAACCCGCTGATCAACCTCGGCATCCTGCGCAATCGCAACTTCGGTTTGTCGAGCATTTCCAGCCTCGGCATGGGCGTCGGGCTGTATGGCTCGATTTATCTGCTGCCGCTGTACCTGGCGCAGATCCAGAACTACAACGCCCTGCAGATCGGCGAAGTGATCATGTGGATGGGCGTGCCGCAGCTGTTCCTGATTCCACTGGTGCCGAAGCTGATGAAATTCGTCTCGCCGAAGTGGCTGTGCACCCTGGGTTTCGGGTTGTTCGGGCTGGCGAGTTTTTCGTCGGGGGTGCTCAACCCGGATTTCGCCGGGCCGCAGTTCAACCAGATCCAGATCATCCGGGCGCTGGGCCAGCCGCTGATCATGGTGACCATTTCGCTGATCGCCACGGCGTACATCCTGCCGCAGGACGCGGGGTCGGCGTCGAGCCTGTTCAACATCCTGCGCAACCTCGGCGGCGCGATCGGCATCGCCCTGCTCGCCACGCTATTGGATGCTCGGACCAAGACTTACTTCGATTATTTGCGTGAAGCGGTGGTGCCGACCAATCCGCAGGTAGCCGAGCGGCTGGCGTCGATGACCGACCGCTTTGGCAGTGACACGGCGGCGCTCGGCAAGTTGAGTGAGATCGTGCATCAGCAGGCGCTGATCATGGCCTACAACGATGCGTTTCACTTTGTCGGGATTGCGTTGGGGATCAGCATGCTGGCGATTTTGTTGACCAAAAAATTACCGCAGGGGCTGAAGGCTGGGGAGTCTCACTGATTTTTGTGGTGTCTGTACCGGCCCCATCGCTGGCAAGCCAGCTCCCACAGGTTTCTATGGTGCTCACAAATTTTGTGTACGCCATCAATCTCTGTGGGAGCTGGCTTGCCAGCGATGGGGCCCGGCCGGGCGATAAAAATCAAACCGCCAAAAGCCGCTCGCGCAACTTGGCAATCTCATCGCGCATCTGCGCCGCGGCCTCAAATTCCAGATCCCGCGCCAGCTGATACATCTTCTCTTCCAGCGCCCGGATTCGTTTGGTGATTTCGCTTGGCGAACGCAGTTCGGCTTCGTACTTGGCGTTTTCTTCGGCGGCCTTGGCCATGCCCTTGCGCTTCTTGCTGCGCGAGCCAGGTACGGTGGCGCCTTCCATGATGTCGGCGACGTCCTTGAACACGCCCTTCGGGGTGATGCCGTTTTCCAGGTTGAAGGCGATCTGCTTGTCGCGACGACGCTCGGTTTCGCCAATCGCCCGCTCCATCGAGCCGGTGATGCGGTCGGCGTAGAGAATCGCCCGGCCATTGAGGTTCCGCGCAGCCCGACCGATGGTCTGGATCAGCGAGCGTTCGGAACGCAGGAAGCCCTCCTTGTCAGCATCGAGAATCGCCACCAGCGACACTTCCGGCATGTCCAGACCTTCACGCAGCAGGTTGATCCCCACCAGCACATCGAAGGTGCCCAAACGCAGGTCGCGGATGATCTCGACCCGTTCGACGGTGTCGATGTCCGAGTGCAAGTAACGCACGCGCACGCCGTGGTCGGCGAGGTAATCGGTGAGGTCTTCGGCCATGCGCTTGGTCAACGTGGTGACCAGCACCCGCTCCTCGACCGCCACCCGTTTGGTGATTTCCGAGAGCAAGTCGTCAACCTGGGTCAGCGCCGGACGCACTTCAACCTGCGGGTCGACCAGACCGGTCGGGCGCACCACTTGTTCGACCACACGTCCAGCATGCTCGGCCTCGTAGTTGCCCGGCGTCGCCGAGACGAAAATCGTCTGCGGGCTGACCCCTTCCCACTCGTCAAAACGCATTGGCCGGTTGTCCAGCGCCGACGGCAAGCGGAAGCCATATTCGACCAGGGTTTCTTTACGCGAACGGTCGCCCTTATACATCGCGCCGACTTGCGGCACGCTGACGTGGGATTCGTCGATCACCAGCAAGGCGTCGGCCGGCAGATAGTCATACAGCGTTGGCGGCGCGGCACCGGCCGGACGTCCGGACAGGTAGCGCGAGTAGTTTTCGATGCCGTTGCAGTAACCCAGTTCGAGGATCATTTCCAGATCGAAACGGGTGCGCTGCTCCAGACGCTGGGCTTCCACCAGTTTGTTGTTGCTGCGCAGGTATTCGAGACGTTCCTGCAATTCGACTTTGATGTGTTCGATGGCGTCGAGCAGGGTCTCGCGCGGTGTCACGTAGTGACTCTTCGGGTAGAAGGTGAAGCGCGGCATTTTGCGGATGACTTCGCCGGTCAGCGGGTCGAACGCGGAGATGCTTTCGACTTCGTCATCGAACAGCTCGATGCGGATCGCTTCCAGATCGGATTCCGCCGGATAGATGTCGATCACGTCGCCGCGCACGCGGAACGTCGCCCGGGCAAAATCCATGTCGTTGCGGGTGTATTGCAGGTCGGCCAGACGCCGCAGCAAGGCGCGCTGATCGAGTTTGTCGCCGCGATCGACGTGCAGCACCATCTTCAAATAGGTTTCCGGGCTACCGAGACCGTAGATGCACGACACCGTGGTGACGATGATCGCGTCCTTGCGTTCGAGCAACGCTTTGGTCGCGGACAGGCGCATCTGCTCGATGTGATCGTTGATCGACGCGTCCTTCTCGATGAAGGTGTCGGACGACGGCACATAGGCTTCGGGCTGATAGTAGTCGTAGTAGGAAACGAAATACTCGACCGCGTTTTTCGGGAAGAACGCCTTGAACTCGCCATACAGTTGCGCGGCGAGGGTCTTGTTCGGCGCCAGCACCAGCGTCGGGCGCTGTACCTGCGAGATGACATTGGCGATGCTGAAGGTCTTGCCCGAGCCGGTCACACCGAGCAGCGTCTGGTGCGCCAGCCCGGCTTCGATGCCCTCGACCAATTGGCGGATCGCTTCTGGCTGATCGCCGGCGGGCTCGAAGCGGGTGACTAGCTGGAATTCGGACATACACACCTCTGGGATCGCGGCTCGCGCAGAAAACAGCCGAGCCGCGGGGATGACCGCAAACGACCGTTGTCGCCCAAGGAAAAACGAAGATTGTGCTCAATGTGGAGCCGATTGCCTCGCCTTTCAAGGCAAACGTCCTACATCCGGTAAAGTCTCTGACAGAGTCAATCGACTAACGGTCAAGAAATAATCGGAAAAACTTGCTTGAAAAGCTGAATCGCCTGTCGCCATTGCTCGGTGATGGCCTCTATACTAGCTCCCCGTTTGTGCACCGCTCTAGTGCATTCGGCTGGAGCGCGACACGTCCCTCCACTCTCCATTCAGAGCCGCCGTAATAATGAGCCTGTTCTCCGCTGTCGAAATGGCACCCCGCGATCCAATCCTGGGCCTCAACGAAGCATTCAACGCCGATACCCGGACCACCAAGGTCAACCTGGGTGTAGGTGTTTACTGCAACGAAGAGGGGCGAATTCCCCTGCTGCGCGCGGTGATCGAAGCCGAAACCATTCGCGCTGCTCAGCACGCTTCCCGTGGCTACCTGCCGATCGACGGCATCGCGGCCTACGACCAGGCGGTGCAAAAGCTGCTGTTCGGTAACGACTCGCCGCTGATCGCTGCCGGTCGCATCGTCACCACTCAGGCCGTCGGCGGTACCGGCGCACTGAAAATCGGTGCCGACTTCCTCAAGCAACTGCTGCCGAACGCCGTCGTGGCGATCAGCGACCCGAGCTGGGAAAACCACCGCGCGCTGTTCGAAACCGCCGGTTTCCCGGTGCAGAACTACCGTTACTACGACGCCGCCACCCACGACGTGAACCGTGCCGGCATGCTCGACGACCTCAACGCTCTGCCGAACGGCTCGATCGTTGTGCTGCACGCCTGCTGCCACAACCCGACCGGCGTCGACCTGACCCCGGCCGACTGGAAAAACGTGCTGGACGTGGTCAAGGCCAAAGGTCACGTGCCGTTCCTCGACATGGCTTACCAGGGTTTCGGCGACGGCATCGACGAAGACGCCGCAGCCGTGCGTCTGTTCGCTGAATCGGGCCTGACTTTCTTCGTTTCGAGTTCGTTCTCCAAGTCGTTCTCGCTGTACGGCGAGCGCGTGGGCGCCCTGTCGATCGTCAGCGAATCGAAAGAAGAAAGTGCGCGCGTGCTGTCGCAGGTCAAGCGTGTGATCCGCACCAACTACTCCAACCCGCCGACCCACGGTGCAAGCATCGTCGCCGCTGTCCTGAACAGCCCGGAACTGCGCGCCCAGTGGGAAGCCGAACTGGCAGAAATGCGCCTGCGCATTCGCGGCATGCGCGAGCAGATGGTGGACCTGCTGGCCGAAAAAGCCCCGCAGCGTGACTTCAGCTTCGTCGGTCGTCAGCGCGGCATGTTCTCCTACTCCGGCCTGACCACCGAACAGGTGCACCGCCTGCGCAACGAGTTCGGCATTTACGCCCTGGACACCGGCCGCATCTGCGTGGCTGCGCTGAACCAGAGCAACATCAAAGCGGTAACGGATGCGATCGTTCAGGTCATCTGATTTCGCCTGGCAATGAAAAACGGGAAGCCTTGGGGCTTCCCGTTTTTTATTTGTCTCAAACTAGCGCCAACACCCTCTAAACTGCACACAAATCAAAAACTGTAGGAGTGAGCCTGCTCGCGATAGCGCCCTGTCAGCCGAAGCATTACAGTCTGACACACCGCTATCGCGAGCAGGCGAAGGCCTACAGAGTTTTGTGTTTATCCAAGAATTCTGTGAGAACCCAAATGAAAAACGACAACCTGCGCGCCGACCGAGACGACCTGGATGATTTCATCCCGCGCACTACGGCCAAACGCGAGAAAAACCTGGTGCTGCAAGTGGCCGCCGGGGTGTTTCTCGGCGGTCTCGCCCTGTGGCTGGTGCAACTGGCGGCCACCGCAGCGTACGCCAAATTGCTGCTCGGAACGATTACCTTCGGCAGTTAAGCCAGTTCGCTCGCGCGCTGACTCGCGGCATCGTCATAGGCGACGTAGAGCGATTCGGCAATCTGGCTTTTGATCGCCTTGGTGCTTTCCAGGCCGAGCACGAAACCTTCGGCTTTACCGCCAGCGCGATTGAGTTCCTCAACCGTGCCGGCCTGAGTGATTGCGTCGAAGAGTTTCTCGGCGTGGGGGCCAACGCCCTTGGGCAGACTGATTTGCGCGATGCTCATGCGAGCACCTCGTTGTTGCGAATTGCAGGCTTCATGGCGCGTACCTTTTCGGCGAATGGCCGGCAGCGCGTGTGACCACTTCCGGGCAGCCATGGTAGACCTGTGAGGCGGTTCTGGTAATCGCCAATCGCTGACAAATCACCGTCCGTCCTGCTGACAGCAGAAATTTTACACCCGACGCTTGACTTCTCTTTTTGAATCAGTAACATACGCACCAATTCCGCAATAGCTCAGTTGGTAGAGCAAATGACTGTTAATCATTGGGTCCCTGGTTCGAGTCCAGGTTGTGGAGCCAAATAGCAAAGCCCCTGAATTGAAAGATTCAGGGGCTTTTTTGTGGGCGTTCGAAAAGTCAAAAGATCAAAAGATCAAAGGATCGCAGCCTTCGGCAGCTCCTACATTTGGAATGCGTTCCCCTGTAGGAGCTGCCGCAGGCTGCGATCTTTTGATCTTCAAATAAAAAGGCCGAACTGTAGTTCGGCCTTTTTCATCCAGTCAGCGATCAGACGTGCTCGCTGCTCTTCACCTGGGGCTTCGGCGCGCCATGCCCATGATCGTGTTCATCAGGCTCGATCACCGGCACTTCCTTGCCATCGCAATCATGCAGCTTGCCGTCACTGAAGTAATCGCCTTCCCGCAGCGCCGCCAGATCGCGATAACGCAGGGTGCGCTCTTCTGCCGCGGCAAACACCGACTGCTGGTCCGAGTTGCCGGCAGTGAAGTGGTTGAAGGTCAGGTTCAGCACAATCGCCATGATCGCCGACGAGCTGATGCCCGAGTGGAAAATGGTCGCGAACCAGCTCGGGAAATGATCGTAGAAGTTCGGCGCGGCAATCGGGATCATGCCGAAGCCGATCGAGGTGGCGACGATGATCAGGTTGACGTTATTGCGGTAATCGACCTTCGACAGCGTGCGAATCCCGCTCGCCGCCACCGTACCGAACAGCACGATACCGGCACCGCCCAGCACCGAGGTCGGCACCGCAGCGATCACCCGCCCCATGAACGGCAGCAAGCCGAGAATCACCAGGAAGATACCGCCGGTGGCCACCACATAACGGCTCTTGATCCCGGTCACCGCCACCAGCCCGACGTTCTGCGCGAAGGCGCTCTGGGTGAACGAACCGAAGATCGGCGCAAACATGCTCGACAGCATGTCAGCGCGCAGACCGTTGCCCAGACGTTTGGAATCGACTTTGGTGCCGATGATCTCACCGACCGCCAGAATGTCCGCCGAGGTTTCCACCAACGTCACCATGACCACGATGCACATCGACAGAATCGCGGCGAAGTGGAAGGTCGGCATGCCGAAGTGGAACGGCGTCGGGAAGCCGAACATCGGCCCTTGAGCGACACCAGAGAAATCCGCCATGCCGAGGAACACCGCCAGAATCGTGCCGATCACCATGGCCAACAGGATCGACAGGCGCGAGATGGTCGAGCTGCCGACCTTGCTCAGCAGCAGCACCAGCACCAGCGTCACCGCCGCCAGACCGATGTTCTGCATGCTGCCGAAGTCCGGCGCGTGGCTGTTGCCGCCCATGGCCCAGCGCGCGGCCACTGGCATCAGTGTCAGGCCGATGGTGGTGATCACGATGCCGGTCACCAGCGGTGGGAAGAACTTGGTGATTCGCGAGAACACCGGAGTGATCAGCAAGCCGATCAACGACGCGGCAATCACCGCGCCGAGCACCGACTGGAAGCCGCCCTCCCCGCCACTGCTGACGATCGCGACCATGGTCGCCACACCCGAGAACGACACGCCCTGCACCAGCGGCAACTGACAGCCAAAAAACGGTAGACCCAGGGTTTGCAGCAGTGTCGCCAGCCCCCCCGCAAACAATGAAGCAGCAATCAACAAACCAATGTCCGCCGGCGACAGCCCGGCCGCCTGGCCGATGATCAGTGGCACCGCAACGATACCGCCGTACATGGTCAGAACATGTTGCAGGCCGTAAGCCATATTCGCGCCGACCCCGAGATTTTCGTCCTCGGGCCGTTGGTGTGAAACATGGGGCGTTTTCATGTGGGGGGTTCCCTGGTTTTTGTTATGCGCACACTGTATTCAATACTCGGGACAAATGTCCATAGAGTTGTATACAACTTATCAGTCACATAATGGATAGGTAGCCACCGAACCTTCTATCTCACTGTCTCCATCCCCCACAAATCCGGCAACACACTCCTTACTTCATTCGAATCAGCGCCCACTAGGCTGAAGTGTTCATGGCGACCAGCGGTGCACCGGCGCTCTTTTTTATACATATAAAGTATGCATAATGAAGTCATTCGAAATTCAGTACGACAAAAGCAAGAACGCAGCCAATAAACTCAAGCACAGAGGCGTCAGCCTTGCCGAGACCGAGCCGGTCTTTCACGACGAGCGCGCGCTGACGATCGAGGACAACAACCATGACGAACAGCGCTGGATCCCCCTTGAACTCGACGGCAAAGGCCGCTTGCTGGTGGTTGCGTACAGTTATCGCGAAACCAACGTCGTACGAATCATTTCTGCGCGTGTCGCTACACCGAGCGAGCGTTGCGCTTACTTTCTGGAGACTTGAACGATGAAAGATCAATACGATTTCTCGCAGGGCAAGCGCGGCGCATTGGCGCCCGCCAAGGGCAAGACCCGCATCACCATCATGCTCGACGACTCCGTGATCGAGGCCGCGCGCAATGTCGCGGAAAACGAGGGCTTCGGTTATCAGACGGTGATCAACAACACCCTGCGCCATGCTCTGCTGGAGGCTGGCAGTAAAACGCGGGAGGTAGAGGCACCCCACGAGGGGCTATTCAAGCAAGGCATCACCGCCGCCGACCTCAAGAGCCTGGAAAAAAAGCTCTCGGCAGCGGTCGGGGAAATCCGCCGGGTGCTGGAGCCGGAAGCCAAGCCCTGAGATCAGCCCGGCACGAGCATCCGCGCCAGCGACTGGCGCACGTGCGGCTGGTCAGGCAGGCGCAGGCCGAACTCCTGCTCCAGCACCTCGATCAACTCATCGACATCCGCTACCTCGCGGCGCTCGCTGTCGGCGCCCATGTGATGAATCGCGAAGCTGCCGTTGTTCAGGGTCCGCCGCCAGCCATCGCCAGTGCGCGCAACCATCAGCCGTTTGGCGAACGGGGACTCGGGATGGGTCGAGACGTACCAGTTGCCAAGGGTGTAATCGATGTCTTCCTGGCGTTGCAGATCAAACAGGTACATCGCGCGCCACTCGCCTGCGACATTGGCGCGTAGCATGTAGCCGTCGGCCTGTTTCTCGATACGATAGGATTCATGCGGCGTCGGCTGTTCAGCCTCGCTATCGAGCAGCAGCGGCGCAGTCGGCACCATGCCGCCAAAGCCGACATCGGTGATGTAACGCTCGCCGTCGATGATCACCAGGCTCAAGCGATGGGTACGCGCCGTCCAGGTTCCCTCGGGTTGCGCCAATACCACGCGTCCGGAGATGCCACGGGCCTCGAAGCCCAATTCCTGCAGCAACGCCAGAAACAGATTGTTCAGTTCGTAGCAGTAACCACCCCGGCCACCGTGGAGAACCTTTTGTTCGACCGATGCCAGATCGATCAGCACCGGCGCGCCAGTGATCGTCGACAGGTTCTCGAAGGGAAAGACGCCGGTGTGGCGCAACTGCAACTGCTGCAGGTTTTCCAGCGTGGGGGGCGGAGGGATGTCGAACCCCAGGTGTTGCAGGTACAACGTCGGATTCGCCAGACGTGGCTCGCTCATTGCTCAGTCCTTTTGCATGTGGCCGCGGATCGCTGCGCCGCTGGCCGACAGGTATACGGGATCAGGCCGCCACTCCGACAATTGATTTCGCCAATCAGCGCTACCGCCGCTTGCGTGAACCGATGCGAATCCAGGT
Organism: Pseudomonas sp. NPDC088414; assembly: GCF_044753325.1. Classification (NCBI taxonomy): domain Bacteria; kingdom Pseudomonadati; phylum Pseudomonadota; class Gammaproteobacteria; order Pseudomonadales; family Pseudomonadaceae; genus Pseudomonas; species Pseudomonas sp. NPDC088414. Next base: position 65,387 of record NZ_JBIVMY010000011.1, read on the forward strand.
CGGGGCATGGTCGCTGGCGTGTGGTTCGTTGCGCACCCAGGCGTCAACCCCGGCCTCGTGCAGATACGGACTGAGCGCCGGGTTGAGCAGCAAATGATCGATGCGCAGACCGGAGTTGGTTTGCCAATGCTGGCGAAAGTAATCCCAGAAGGTGTAGAGGCGATCCTCGGGATACAGATGGCGCAGCGAATCGGTCCAGCCCTGATCCAGCAGCCGTTGATAACACTCGCGGCTTTCGGGTTGCAGCAGCGCATCCTTGAGCCAGGAGCGGGTGTTGTAGATGTCCATGTCAGTGGGCACCACGTTGTAATCGCCGGCCAGCACCACCGGATGATCACTGCTTTGCAAATCCTTGGCGTAGCGGATCAGGCGTTCGAACCAGGCCAGTTTGTAGTCGAACTTCGGCCCCGGCTGCGGGTTGCCGTTGGGCAGGTACAGACAGCCGACCAACACCCCATGCACCGCCGCCTCCAGATAACGGCTGTGCTTGTCGTCCGGATCACCCGGCAGACCGCGACGGCTCTCCAGCGGTTGCGCATCGCGGGCGAGAATCGCCACGCCGTTCCATGACGCCTGCCCGTGCCAGATCGCGCCGTACCCCGCTGCCTCCAGTTCGGCGGCGGGGAATGCACTGTCGACCGACTTGAGTTCCTGCAGACAAGCGATGTCCGGTTGCTCGCGCTTGAGCCACTCCAGCAGGTTCGGCAGGCGCGCGCGCAGGCCGTTGACGTTGAACGTGGCGATCCGCAGGTTTTTCATCGTTCAGGCTCCGGCGAACAAGGTGTGAAAATTGTGACCCTGTGCTGACGGCGGTGGTTGCATCGGATCAACCGGCTGCGGCGTAATAGGCGCTCGCCACTGTCCCCGAACTGCCGAGACTCGATTCCATGCTCACCACCCTGCAAGGCCCGCGCATTCTCCTGCGTCCGCTTCAGTACAGCGATGCCGACGCCCTGCTCCGCGCTGCCGCCGACGGCGAACTGTGGAACCTCACCGTCACCGTGGTGCCGTCGGCGAGTACCGTCGACAGCTATCTGAAGAAGGCCCTCGACGGCCGCGACGCCGGTACGGTCATGCCGTTTGTGATTGTGTTGAAGGATAGCGGCGAAGTGATCGGCTCGACCCGGTTCTGGAAGATCGATCCGCTCAATCGCAAGCTGGAAATCGGCAGCAGCTGGATTTCGGCGCGCTGGCAGAAATCCTTCGTCAACACTGAAGCCAAATACCTGATGTTGCGCCACGCCTTCGAGGTGCTCGATTGCGTGCGAGTGCAGTTCACCACCGACGAGAACAACCAGAAGTCGCGCAACGCGATTCTGCGCCTCGGTGCGCAACAGGAAGGCATCGTGCGCCACGAGCGGATCATGCCGGACGGACGCAAGCGCAACTCGGTGCGCTTCAGCATCATCGATGACGAGTGGCCGCAGGTGCGTCAGGCACTGGAGCAGAAACTGGCGGCCGACCGACACTGAGGCTCGACAACCGCTCGTCAGGCAATCGGCACCAACGGGTAAAAGCGTCAGACCAAAGTCAGGTAACCGACCCCTTCTGGAGACGTACCATGACTACACGCACACTCACCTCGTTGTTACTCGCCGGCCTGCTCGCCGCCACCTCGGCTGCCAGCTTCGCGGCGAACGACAGCTCTGGCACATCGAGTACCAACCCCGACGTCAACAAAAGCACGCCCAAGCCGCCGGACAACACCCCGGGCGCACCTGCCGGCAGTAACGGTGCGGGTAGCCCTGGTTCTGGCAACGGCACCGGCACCAATGGCGGCGCCATGGGCTCGGGTTCGGGGGCTGGCGGCGGTACAGGCGCGGCCGGTGGCGGAACCGGCGGTGCGGGCGGTGGCTCGGGCAGCTGAACGAACCGGCGTTACGGTTGGTGATGAGACCCGCGTGAGGGAGCTTGCTCTCTCACGCTTGATGAAGCGTCGAAACCTCAGCGATCCGAACGAATCAACTCGGCAAAGCCTGCATCCAGCGACAACACCGCCGCGCGATTGCGACCGGCATTTTTCGCCTGATAAAGCGCCGCGTCTGCACGCTGAATAAACACTTCCAGACTGTCATTGCCACTCGGGATGAACGAATAGCAGCCCAGACTCACCGTCAGATACCCGGTCGGTGACCCGCTGTGGGTGATGCGTTTATCCATCACGCTGCGGCGGATCTGCCCGGCAATCGCCAATACGCCATTTATATCGGTATCCGGCAGCAGCACCGCAAACTCCTCGCCACCATAACGCACCGCCAGGTCAGCCTTGCGCTGGCAGCAATTTTTCAACACCTGCGCCACCTGCGTCAGGCAATGGTCGCCCGCCACATGGCCGTAGGCATCGTTGTAGCGTTTGAAGAAATCGATATCGAGCATGATCAGGCCGACCGGACTCGACTGCCGTGCGCCGCGGGCAAACTCAATCTCCAGCGAGCGCTCGAACAGGCGCCGATTCGCCAGCCCCGTCAGGCTGTCGTGGGTCGCGATCTGCTCCAGTGCGCGCTGCGCCTTGCGCAGGTTTTTCTCGATGCGCTCGCCGTCGCGCACCTGATGAATGAACACCCAGCCGAACAGTCCGACGCCGAGAATCACCAACGCCACAATCACGCTGGACTGAAAGGCCCGCTCGTACCAACCCTTGAGAATCGTGTCGCGCGAGGACGCCGCCGCGACCACCAGCGGATACGAGCCCAACTGACGGTAGCCGTACAAACGCACCACGCCGTCGACCACCGACTTGATCATCGCGGTACCGGCTGGAGCGTCGGGTAGCAACTTCTGATAAATCCTGCCTTGCGCCAGTGACGAGCCGATCAGGCCTTCGTCGAACGGTCGCCGCGCCAGCAACGTGCCGTCCTTGAGTCCGAGAAACATGATGCCGTTGTCATCAAGGCTGAAGCTTTTGAAGAACCGGTCGAAGTACGCCATCTTGATCCCGGCCATCAGCACACCCTGGAAATTGCCGGCACGGTCGTTGATGCGTTTCGAGATCGGGATGATCCACTCGCCATTTTCGCGGCTGCGAATCGCCGGGCCGATGTGCGCCACAGTGGAAACGTTCTGCTGGTGAAACTTGAAGTATTCGCGGTCAGCCACACCATTGCCACGGGGCAGATCGGTGAACGAGGTGATCACCCACTGGCCCTCGCGATCGAACAGGAACATGCCGTGCAACTGCTCCAGTTGCTGCACCCGACGTGCAAAAGTTTTTTGCAGACGAGGTCGCTGCGCGGCACCGTAACCATCGTCTTCGACCCAATCCACCAGGCTGGTGAGCACCAGATCGGCGGCTAGAAACGTGTCTTCGGCCTGCTGCGCCATGGCCCGGGTCAGGTTGGTGGACGCCATTTGCGCAGTCGCCAGATCCTGGCGCCGTGTCTGCTCCAGTTGCAGATAGAGCAAGCCGGACAGGCACAGGCACACTGCAACGATGAACAGCGCTGCCGCCTTGCGCAGCGGCAGGCGTTTAAGCGTGCCGGGAGTCTGATGCGGATCGTGAATGGGGATTGGCAAAAACGTGTCCTGGGCAGGTACGACAGGGGCCGCAGCCCGAAACCCTTGCTTTTCGTGAGCGTAGCCCACCGGGGTGTGCACGGCAAACCCGCCGCGCCAATACACGCCCGCCCCGTTGTATCGGCGCGCGAGGGATTTGGATGACCTCCGCACGTCGATTTATTTTCAGTTGTGGTTTTACGCGTGATCGCCCTCGCGTATCTGCGCCGGGCAATCGCGCAGCGCACCGATGACGGCTATCGGGGTTTGTTGATTTCCCGCAGCAGATCCGCGACCGGCAGGTTCATGGTATTTGAGTAGTAGGGTTTGTAGCCGTACGCGGTGACGACGACTTTGCAGGGGATTTGTTGTTTACCAAGCAGAAGGGCATTCAATTCCTGTACGGAGAGATCCTCTTGCGAAGTACCGTTATTTTGGGTCTGCCGCAAAAAAGCACTCGTCATATAGTTGAATTTACCGCTTGCCTGACTGGTTTCGTCCACCTCAATCAGTCCGTAGGCCGAGTACCTGAATCGGCTAGTGATGGAAAAATTCTGATCATCACCAAGCGGACACTCAAACATCGTCGACGCTGCGCCCTTCCCCATACCTCTTCCGAACAAATCCAAAAGATTTACATCCGAGCCGTAATGAATTTTGTAAAGCAGACCAATACTTTCCCTTTCGACTGACAGAAAGTTGAGATTCGCAGGAGGCACTGTGTGATCTTTGGCACATGACGAGCACAATATGGCTAACAGAAGAACAGACAATCTTTTCATCAGCGATTGCTCTCTCGAATTGACTCGAACATCAAATCACTTGCCGATTTTCCTTCAACGACAGGTCGGGTAAACATCGCTGGAGCATTAGCGTGGTTCGTATCCATGGTGACATTAATGTCAGGCCCGCACAGCACTTGCCATTTTTCCCCGAAATCCGCCACCGAGTCGGACTGGTCTGGCCTGGAAGGCATAGCTTTTATGTTTACCCAGAAATCAGCCACCGGTGTTGGCTTATCTCCGTAGATATCGGATCCCAGCCACACCAAAGTACCTTCACCTACGGGGTCGAGCGTAACGAGCATGTTGATCCTGTAACCCCACTCCGACATTACACTGGTCAAGTGCGCGCCGTTCCATCCCCCAAGGCTGTGTCCGACAATGTAGATTGGGCAAGACTTGTAGGGAATTATGTTGAGAACATTTTTTTGGATGTCCTTCTTTCCCCGAACCTCGTTATACCCAAGCCATTGGGATTTATATTTGCCTAGTTTGGTCAGGTCCAGATTACGTTTGTCGAAACCGGTCATGGCCTGGTTCACGTTCCCGAACGGCCCCGAAAAATAATAACTTTCCTTATCCCCTGCGCCGCCAATAAAAAACACAATCGCCTTGGTACTCTCCACCGGCACAGGCTTGTCACTGACATCCTTCTTGTCCGTCAGCGCATGTTCCTTATGCAGCTTGTAATTGTTGCCTTTCGCGCACGTTACTGTTTCAGCCGCCATGCCTCACTCCTCCAGAAACAGCTTGATGGTTTCAGGCAGATGCGAGCTGACTTCGTGGGTGTATCCGTTAGCGTCAGACACCCCGTGTTCCAGACGCCCGTCTGCACGCTGGATCACGTAGGGATGATTGATCATGGGCTCACCGGTCACGTCATTGACCAGCTTCAACTTGTCCGTGAAATGCACCGGCATTGGCAGCAAACCACTAAAAGGCGCCGCTGTTACCGTGTCACCAATGATGACCGTGCCTGACCCACCAATGACCACATTGCCGTGCCCCCCGGTGCTGTCCAGGGTCGCGGCGTTCAAGCCGTTGATAAACACCGTCGAAGAAACGCCGCCAGTAATGGGGCTACCGCACGCTGATTTATCAGTCATTCGTGCAGCCGCCAAGCCGTCGAAATTCACATTCGGCGAGCCACTGGCGATCGGATTAGTGCCGTGCCCCGGGAGTGGGCAGGCGGTTGGATCGGTGACGCGGGCGGCGGGTTTTCCGCTCATGAACAGCTCCTTGCAGTGTTGCGGATCATCCTTTTGGGGCGCAAGCATGCGTGATTTTTTCGGGTGCTTCAAACCTCCAGGCAAAAAAAAGGCGCCCGCTCGGGCGCCCTTTCCTGTTCGTGAAACCGCTCGCATCAACGCGATGGCGGCACCCGAATATCCCCCGCCCGGCACTGCGTCTTCACGCCCTTACCGCACGCGCCGAACTGCAGATCCTTGCCCATGCACACCCGCACTTCCGACAGCTCCGGACCGCTGCAGATCACCGCGATGCCATCCGCCGGGATCCCGGGGTTGGCCTTGCGGAACAGGTCGGCGATTTCCTGGGCTTCGAAGTAATACGAGGAGCTGAACGGTTGCAGCTCCTGCGGAATTTTCACCGCGCCGACGGCTTTGTCCGCTTCATCCAGATAACCCATCGCCCCCAGACCGCTGCAGGTGCCGTGCTTGGACCATTCGTGATCGAGCAGCTTCTTGGTCGGGAACAGCGTCAGGCCCTTGGTGGTTTCCGCTGCCGACAGCGTGGTCAGTGGCGGGCAGGACTCCGGCCAGCCGCCATTGGCGTATTGCGGCCACAGACCATGCAACACAAAGCCGTAACCCTTGCCGGAACACTGCACGTCATCCTTGTGAGTGAGGCAAAAGGTCGGCGACCAGGACAACGTCAGCAGGTAATAATCGAACTGCCCCGCCACCGCTTCCGTTTGTACTTTGCTGGCGTTCGACTGACGCGCCGAACTCAGGCCGATGCTACCGGCCGTCAGCGCGATCAGCGCCAGAATTGTAAACAGCTTTTTCATGTACCCGCTCCTTGGGACGCCTGCGTCCGTGGTTTTCGATGCTGACCAGACTTGGCCAGCGCTGATTTCGCCATGCTTGTGTTGCAAGCGCATGACGCAAGGCAAGGCCGTACGCCGTTGAACGGTCTACGATTAACAGGCAGACATCAAACCAAGGGATCCGAAATGAGTAAAGCAGACGAACTCGCCGCCAAACTCAAGCAAACCCGGCACACCCATGCGGATGCCGCGCTGGAGATCGATTGCTGGCCGGCGCAGGTCTACGATCTGTACCACCGCATCGAGGGCTGGCTGCAACCCGTCACCGAGGTCGGCCTGAAAATCCGCCGCAATCCAACCCACGTTTGCGAAAGCTCACCCGATGGCGAAAGTCACGATTACGCGATCGACCAACTGTTGATCGAAGCCAATCAACAAACCCTGACATTTGATCCCATCGCCCGGTTTACCGAGGACGGCGCCGGCCGCGTGCAGATCACCCTGCCGGATCGCAACACCTACTTGCTGCGCACCGTCGATGAACATCACGAAAGCCATTGGTGGTTGCAGACCGTGGAAACGGGGCAGGAACTGGATGCGATTGCGCTAACGGAGAACAACTTGTTGCAGGTGGTGCAGGAAGGACTGGGCCTGTAATTTCTTCACGTTCACCGCTCAGAACAACAAAGACCCGCCACACTCAACGGCCAGACTTCCTAAAGAATTCTGGCCATTTGTCGTTACAGGACCACTCGTCATACTCGATGGAAATTTTGTTCGCATGGATGCTTCGACCGCACCAACGTTTACACAGTTTTTCAAGCGCAATTTCAAACGTGTTCTTAATTACTGGAGCCAGATCACCGTCACTCTGGGTTTTCTCGGCGCAGGGTTGGCAATCCTTGGGCTATACGTCTACACCCGGGCAATTGGTCGTACTGACCTTTTCCTGGCAGGTAGCGATGCCAAGTCAGCCCTTGCTATCTGGCTTTTACTGATCGTGCTGATCATGGTGGGCTACCTTGGCGTGCTCTCCGCCAGCGCATGGTTCTACGGCATTACCGTATCGATGTTCGAAAAAGTGCCAAAAAGGCACAAGCAGATCGCTGCCTGGTTGCTGCTTCCTTTGTGCTTTGGCTTTTGTACCTTCACTTTTCTGCTTTTCAAGTTCTCGAATACATTCAGCGCCGGAGGTTCGATGCTGTTTGTTTTTTCCTCGACCCTGCTCGCCTACCTTGCTCTTTTCCTGTTCAAACACTTCCGAAAGATTTTCAACAAAAACACCCGTCGAATGGGAGTCTGGAAGAAAAACGGGTTCCGACTCTTGATCGGTAGCATGATCGGCTTTGCCGTTCTGTGTGCGTCACTCCCCACATTGCTGATTATCTCGACCTACGTCGGCGAAGATAACGCGCAGGCGGTGGTGGTTGTCGGGTTGTTCTCCCTCGGCACACTCGTTTTCAGTCTTGTTCCGGTTTTCATTTTTTACATCAGCAAAGGTCATGTCTTCGCGCGTATCGCTTATGGCATCGCAACAGCATTGGTGCTGTTCAGCGGGTTTCTTCTTTTATCACCAGGTGCAATGCCGAGCATCACCTACGCCGCCGCAGGAAATCTGGCTATCCGTCAGCAGCCGGCACGGTTCATTCTCGACGAAAATATCAGCCTGGGAGACGTGGATAACAGAGCGTGGAGGACCAGACTCAACGAAAAGAAAAAGGTTGAAGTCACCGCATTTCCATTGCTCGCCTTCGGCGACGTTTTGCTGTTGTGCAGCAGAGATTTGCAGCGTTTGAACCTATATGACTTGCCCCGCTACACAGGCTTTTGCATCGCCACACGCAACAGCAAGGTGACCCAGAAACCATGGCATCCCGGGCTTGCGCGTGCGCTCACCTGGCAACAGCGCGCTGAGCACGTTTTGGGTTGGGAGCATTTGCGCTTAGCTGTTTTCAAACCCATTCACGCATCACCACGAGCGCTCGAATTCAAACGCTTGAATGATCAGATGACTGAACCTGCCAAAGCTGTGGTCCCCTTCTCCGCTGACTGAAGATAGGCTGGGAAATTCTGGCGACAGCAACGGCCACGTACCGCATCAGCAAACTGCATATTGCCACCGCCAAAGAACGTGGATCAGCAGCCGGATCGTGTGTTACTAAACACCTTCCCCTGCGAATCCACTCCCTCAAAAAAGTCCGGTAAATATGCACAATCAAAAAAAATCGGCGTTGCTCGGCATTTTTCTAGCCCTTTCCTGCGTCGCTCACGCTCAGGAAAGCCCTTCGCACCTCGACAGCATCCAGCAACAAGGCCAACTGCGCGTCTGCACCACCGGCGACTACAAGCCCTACACCTTCAAGCGCACCGACGGTGACTTCGAGGGCATCGACATCACCATGGCGCGCTCGCTGGCCGATAGCCTCGGGGTCAAAGTCGAGTGGGTGCAGACCACCTGGAAAACCCTGATGCCGGACATGCAGGCCGGCAAGTGCGACATCGGCATGGGCGGCATTTCAGTGACGCTGGAGCGGCAGAAAAAAGCCTTCTTCAGCAACACCCTCGACAGCGACGGCAAGATCCCGCTGGTACGCTGCGCCGACCAGTCCAAATACCAGACCGTCGAGCAGATCAACCAGCCCAACGTGCGTCTGGTCGAACCCGCCGGCGGCACCAACGAAGCCTTTGTCCACGCCTTCCTGCCCAAGGCGCAACTGGCCCTGCACGACAACGTGACGATCTTCCAGCAACTGCTCGACAACCAGGCCGACGTGATGATCACCGACGCCTCGGAAGCGCTGTATCAGCAGAAACTCAAACCGGGTTTGTGCGCGGTGAATCCGCACCAGTACATGCAGTACGGCGAGAAGGCGTACCTGCTGCCGCGCGACGACATCAGCTGGAAACTGTACGTTGATCAGTGGCTGCATTTGAGCAAAGTCACTGGTAGTTATCAGAAGGTCATTGGTGAGTGGCTGGCGCTGCCGCAGTAATCGTCCAGGCACGAACTTTGTGGCGAGGGAGCTTGCTCCCGCTGGACTGCGCAGCAGTCCGCTGTTTTAAAAGCGGGGGTTGCTTCGCAACCCATCGGGGATAAATCCCCTCGCCACAGGTTCAGGTTCTATTTCTATCAGTCGTCGTGCAACATCCCGGAACTGTACTGATTCAAACTGCTGCCAATACTGTTGCCACCAAACTTGAGGGTCGTCGCATTACTGCGCCCCTCCGGCGACTGACAATCCGCAGAAAAACAACTGGTGGTGGTCAGCCCACCGGAGCCCGAACAGGCACTCAATACCGAGACAGCTGCAGCAATCAACAGCACTTTGACGACATTGGCGCGCATGGTACGGCTCCCCTTGGGATGATCTTGTGCAAGCATCCTAGGCCTTCGCCGCACTCGGCAAGATGAAACTTTGCTGATCGACAGCGCGGGTTCAGGTTCATATCAAACCGCCCGCCACGCCTCCAGCGGAATCTGCGCCATCGCCTCAAACGCCGGTTTGGCGAACCAGAAACCCTGCATCAGATAAATCCCGCAATCGGCCAGAAAGTCCCGTTCCTCCGGGTGCTCGATGCCCTCGGCAATCACCTCGATCCCCAGTTCGGTACACATGCCCACCACACCCCGCACAATCGCCTGACGCACACGGTCGCGGTGGATATCGCGAATCAACGCCATGTCCAGTTTGATCAGATCCGGCTGAAAGTCCGCCAGCAGATTCAACCCGGAATACCCCGCACCGAAGTCATCAATAGCAGTCTTGAAACCAAACTCGCGGTACTCGCGCAAGATGTTCATCAAGTGCTTGTTGCTTTCAACGTGCTCGCCCTCGACCGCTTCGAAAATCAGCCGATCCAGCGGAAACGCATGCGCGCGCGCCGCCTCCAGCGTGCTGCGAATGCACAGGTCCGGACGATAAACCGCGTTGGGCAGGAAGTTGATCGAGAGAAACCCGGTGAGCCCCAACTGCGCTGCCGTAGAGATCGCCCGCACGCGGCACAGTTGATCGAAGCGATAGCGATTCTGGTCATCGACCTGTTCCAGCACCGACAGCGCACCCTCGCCATGCACCCCACGGACCAACGCCTCGTGGGCGAAGGTCGATTGATCACGTACATCGACAATCGGCTGGAAAGCAAAGGAGAACGCCAGATCGGCCTCGCCTTTTTGTCGGCACCCTTGGCACCCGCCGCCGGGCTGGGGGAAAACGGGAATATGAGTCATGAAGCCCCCTGAGAGCGGGTTGAAACCTTCCGTGGTGCAGAAATTAACGGTAAGAAAAGCGGTAGCCATCACTTGATGGCACCGCATATTACAGGCTGACCGGCGCGGTCAGCCCAAGTTCATTGCGAAATGCCATCAGGTGTAAAAATGCAGCGTCGCTTCTCACGTAGGGCCGGGTTTTACGCCTTGAGCTCGACGTTATCCAACGCCTGATTCACCGCCAACTCCCCCAACATCACCACCTGCGCAATGCCCAGCAGCGTCTTGCGGTGCGAGACATCCAGCAACGCGGCGAAGTCGTTGAGCATGGTCGTGGCGGAACCCAGGGATTCACTGGCGTTGGCGAGCAAGGATTCGGTGTCGTAGGCCGGGTTGGCGAGGAACATCGGTTTGGATTGATCGCCGCTGGCCATGATCTGGCTGGCCGGGGTGAGGTAGTGATCGAGGGCGCGCTCGGCGGCTTCGTGGAGTTTGCGGGAATCGAGGGATTCGTAGGGGGATGCGGGGTTGGATTCGGGTGGGTTGGGCGTTACTTTGAACATAGATGGAGCCTCTAGCGCGAATACTAAAAGGAGCCATCACCCTCGCTACCAAACGATAGGTGGCGGCCATACGCGGGTTGGTAGACCGGTCGCACTAGAACCCGGCGCCCACGAATGAGCCCCACGCATGACCACCATGAAATCGGAGTCCTGGGAGGGACTGCACACGGTGACGCCATGAGTCTAGAAACGAAGCGGGCTACCAAACCCGATCACTGGTTTTTAGTGACACAGGGACGATAGAACCCGCGAGCTAGACGCACAAGCCGGCGGATTCTGTCTTAGGTGTAGGGGATGGCGCAAGGTGGTGTAGGGCTAAGGTAGTGCAGATAATCACAGTTTAAACAGCACGCATCTAAGACGTTTAAATTGATGGCGTTGTCCCCAAGCACGGTTCCAGGCAAGTCTGATAAAGTCGGCACCGGTTCATTTGTTGACAGGTCAGGATGAAGAGCTGGAGGTTTTTTTGACATGGAACGTTCGATGACGGATAAGGAACTCGCTTACGTCTATTGGGCGCTGTCTGACGCTTTTGTTGATACAGAAGTTGATTACGAAGCTATTGCGCGTCAGACTGAAGATTACGATCCTGACGAAATTAAGAGGATTCTCTATCATGAGGTAGCACCTGTCTGTCATACGAACCTTGAGACGGTGATTCCAATGATATGGTCAGCATTCAATTTAGAAAACTTGAAAGCTGACATAGAGGAGATGCTAAGAATGCGAGAAAGGAGTTACTTCCATCGTCAAAGAGACAAACTATTAATACGTTGGCTCGAATTCAGATATAGCTATATCTGGAAAAAAATTCAAAAACATTACAGAAATAAAACATCTTGATCGAAAAGAATATTGCGAAATTAGCAGACTATAGGGTAGCTAGCGGCGCTGAGTTTGGAGCGAAAAAAGGGGGGCAGATTCATTTACTGCCAAGCACACCGCCCGCCTAAATAAATCCTTCGACTTTTTTACACCATTCTACAACTAGACAAACTAATGAAAAACGACTGAGATAAAGAAAAATATTACTCCTCAACAGCACCGTAAAGCCGACAGCAAACTCCCAGCCATACTCGTTATTTTTCCCCACCCATCAACCAATTCAACCTTATATATAAAGCCATGAAGTGCTGCCGCCGAGACAGCAGGAATCCATACTAAACACCTCAACGCAACCAAAGACCGACCCAACATCTTTTCATTGCGGGCAAGCCCTCGAACCGCTGAACGCAAATACTCTTTCAAATCATCCGGATAAATTTCAATCTTTTTTTCATGAGCAGAAAAAAGCAGCCTTCGAGAGTGCGAAATTCGATTATATTGCAATTTCTGGGCAGCAATCGTTTCAGCCATTATAAAAGAAGTAATAGCAACTCCCAAGACCAGTATCGCGCTTTCAAAACCATTTTCAGCCTTTGCAATAGCGACTAGCACGACGAGAGAAATCGGTATACTTAAGATCTTTCCACTTATATCACTTATTAGTTTTGACAATTGATCAGCAATACTTAACTCAGCCGTACCAACCTCTTGTTTAGCTTTATGAAAAGAGAAGCCACTAAGATAAGTATCCAAGTTATTATTATACAACCGCAAGAACTCTTTCCAATTTACCACTAAAAGCTTAAATCTTTCTCTAGAATCACTAACCTCAGCAAAAAACTCCACTAATGAAGCTCTAAAAATCGATCTCTCCTTGACTATATGCGGATTTTTTTCGAAGTTAGACTCTAGCAGAGCCCCCAGCAACAAAGAGCTGACATTATACTGCAAGAGTTCAAGATCAATATTTGGCTGCAGCGCTATCGTCTTCGCTCCCCTGACACCATCTTCCTCAACGAAGATCAACCTATACTCTTCACCTCTAAGTTTTTCGTCATGGTAATGTGCGAGATCCGCCAAACAGACGATTAGATCACAGAGCGACTTTAAATTATCTAAACGAGGATCAGAAACTGCATCCCCTTGCGAACATATATCTTCATCAATCAGATACAGCTCTTTAGGTACAACCCCTCGAACAATAGCCTTACACTCAATCAACAACTGCTGAAAATTCTTGTAAACTCCTATTTCCCCCCCACCTAACTTGTAAACAAATTCAAACGTTGACCATTTATCTGGAACTTCAAAATCAACCGATTGAATCTCTTTACCATCTACAAGAATTTCATCAAATCGACCGACCTGCGATGCGCGCAACGTCGCAATCGCAGGCGCTAGCTCTTGACTGTAGCTATCCGCGCGAAAACTGAACGAGCTCCTCGTTTGCAACTTCGGTCTACCCAAGAGACGATAGGCTGTCGCAAACAGAACAGAGGAAGTCATATTACTTCTCTACCCTTTCATCTTTCTTTTCATCTATAGCAGCGCGTATCACCGCAATCGCATCATCCGACAAATTATTTAGTATCAATTTACGATCCTTTTCAACAAAGAGAATCTCCGAATTAATGTCTTCACCTAACGCATCGCGATCAAATTTTAACTGCCAATTATCAGACTTGTATTGAACATGAGTATACTTCTGCAATGTTGCCTTACTCAGTGGAAACTCAACAGGCACACCTACCGCCTCGCTATTAAGGTGAGCGATAAACTCGCCGGCCAAATCATCCGCCTGCCCCTCATAAGTGGCAGGAAAAAATCCTCTTGCAATGGCTTCCACTTCACTTAGCTTTACCGAGTCTCCAGATATACGCTTGCTTTCTAAATAATGCAGAACCTGATCCTTCATCGCTAGCCTAAGTGGATACAGATCCGGCCGCTCTCTAAAAAACTGAGTACTTTCCATTATCAGATTTTTTGTCGCCTGCGAAGATGCACTACCAACCATGCACCCTAAAGAATTTACAAAATAGCCTGCAGCCGTCCTGCCAGAAGTTTGGCTAAGGAAGCTCAAATAATTTAGCTCTAGACGGCCCTCTTCATCCGCCACCAAAAACTGCTCGTACCTATCAAAATTTACTCGCGCGGCCTGATATAGACTATTCAAATCCAACTCAATCAATTCTTCAGGAATTAATTTATCATTCAACCTAAGACCATCGCGCTTCTTGAGCATTGCGATTAAAATAAAACGCCCTTGGGGATTATAGTAATCAACGAATAGAATATATCCACCCGAAGCAGCAGGCAAAGGCTTCGCGCTTGCATAAAGTTCCGCCATTGCCGACTGGGTCAACTCAATAAACGACTTCTCTACAAGTTTAGGCTGTGAAAAATATGCATGAAAATCATTTGGAAAGTCGCTTGCAGTTTTTTTTGCAAACGTCCCATAGTGAGAATTGTTATTTTTCTTTCCATATATCCCTACCGCACCTTCAATTAATTTTGAAACAGCAGGAATTTTTAGATCGTAAACAACATCTCGAATATTGGAATTGAGAATATCCTTGTATTGTTCCTTTACCAGTTCATGAACTATCGCAAAATTGACCTTAGTTTCCATGCTAGCTCCTTGCAAGTTAAGTGATGACGCCATCAAAATGATGTCATCATACGAGCGATGGCGCATTGTGCAAAGGTCATCTATTGCGGGTTGACTCCAGGCGCTTATCATCACGTCCATCCAGCCAAGGCTAGCTCCGTCCGATGGAGTGGCAAATTCGCCTATAGATTTAACTGTATGCATACACAGTTAAAATTACAAGATCGACTCGACGAACGCGCTATATCGTCGTTCGCTTCCACCAGCCTCCAAACCCGTCCGCCCTCCATTCCTGATAAACTCCCCAACCTCCCAGCCCCACCCAATCCAGAACCGCCATGTCCCCTATCACCGCCACACCCGCCCCACTCTCCCGCCGCTTCTCCGTCGCCCCGATGATGGACTGGACCGACCGCCATTGCCGTTTCTTCCTACGCCTCCTGTCGAAGAACGCCCTGCTCTACACCGAAATGGTCACTACCGGCGCCCTCCTCAACGGCGATCACGAACGTTTCCTCCGTCACAACGAAGCCGAGCATCCGCTGGCGCTGCAGTTGGGTGGCAGCGTCCCGCTGGATCTGGCCGCTTGCGCGCGCATGGCGCAGGAGCATGGTTACGACGAGGTGAATCTGAATGTTGGCTGCCCGAGTGATCGGGTGCAGAACAATATGATCGGTGCGTGCCTGATGGGGCATCCGCAGTTGGTGGCGGATTGTGTGAAGGCGATGCGCGATGCGGTGTCGATTCCGGTGACGGTGAAGCATCGGATCGGGATCAATGGGCGGGACAGTTACGCCGAGTTGTGTGATTTCGTCGGGACGGTGCGGGATGCCGGGTGTACCAGTTTTACCGTGCATGCGCGGATTGCGATTCTGGAGGGCTTGTCGCCGAAGGAGAATCGCGACATTCCGCCGTTGCGGTATGACGTGGCGGCGCAGTTGAAGGCGGATTTTCCGGAGCTGGAGATTGTGCTGAACGGCGGGATCAAGACGATGGAGGCCTGCCACGAGCATTTGCAGACCTTTGACGGTGTGATGCTCGGGCGTGAGGCTTATCACAATCCGTATTTGCTGGCGGAGGTCGATCAGCAGTTGTTCGGCAGCAGCGCACCGGTGATCAGCCGGGCCGAGGCGCTGGCGCAGTTGCGGCCATATATTGCCGAGCATCTGCAAGCGGGCGGTGCGATGCATCACATCACCCGGCACGTGCTGGGGCTGGGCACCGGGTTCCCGGGTGCGCGTAAATTCCGCCAGTTGTTGTCGGTGGATATTCACAAGGCCAAGGATCCGCTGGCGTTGCTGGATCAGGCTGGCGAGTTGCTGCAAGGGCGTTGATGCCCTCCTTCCGTAAAACGCGCCAGGCGGGTAGATCCGCCTGGCGTGCGCATCACCCCGCCGCGGCTTCCGTCCAGTTCACCCAGCCAAACACCCACGTCGCCAGAATCAACAAGCCAAACGCGATCCGATACCAGGCGAACGCCGCATAGCTGTGGTTGGCGATGAATTTGAGCAGGCCGCGTACGGCGATCATGGCGAAGATGAAGGCGATGACGAAACCGAGGGCGAACACTGGCAGGTCGCTGGCCTGGAACAGGTCGCGGTATTTGTAGCCGGAGTACACCGCGGCGCCGACCATGGTCGGCATGGCGAGGAAGAACGAGAACTCTGTGGCGGCTTTCCGGGACAAGCCGAACAATAAACCGCCGATGATGGTCGAGCCGGAGCGCGACGTGCCGGGAATCATTGCCAGGCATTGCACGAAACCGATTTTCAACGCGTCTGACCAGCGCATGTCGTCGACGTGATCGACGCTCACCACATGGCTGCGCTGTTCGGCCCACAACATGACGATGCCGCCCACTACCAAGGCCATGGCTACGGTGATCGGGTTAAACAGGTATTGGTGGATTTTGTCAGCGAACAGTACGCCGAGGACCACCGCCGGAAGGAACGCGATCAGCAGGTTGAGGGTGAAACGTTGCGCATTGCGCTGGGTGGGAAGGCCTTTGACGATGTCGAAGATCTTCGGGCGAAACTCCCAGACCACGGCCAGGATCGCGCCCAGCTGAATAATGATGTTGAACGCCATCGCGCGTTCGCCGCCGAAGTCCAGCAGGTCGGCGACGATGATCTGGTGGCCGGTACTGGAGATCGGCAAGAACTCGGTCAGGCCTTCTACCGCGCCCAATATCAACACCTGGATAAAGGTCCAGAAATCCATTAATCCTCCGTCAGAGCGCTCTTGATGAGCGACCGGTCAACTGCATTCAGGAATTGAGTATCTGAAGTTAAACAATCGGTATAACGCGACACCCATTGCCTGATCAGGCGACGGAGAATATGTCTTATCAAAAGACACACTCAAGCCATGTTAATAATCGTCCGCCTACGAACCACTCGGAAAATATTTAGGCATTTAGATAGGAAAAAGTTCGACCAGCCAATAAAGTGTGATCAAGCTCACACTATCCCGCGATCGTGGACAGTGGCAATTGGACATGAATAAAGCCATCGCCATAGATTCAAAATAGTGGCACAATTCCACATTGCCACCATCTAACGACTAGTTCACGGTCTCGAGAAAATCAACTAAAAGCTTGAAATGCTTAATTATTGTTAGAAAACTCGGGAGCCACGTCTAAAAATCGCGTGAATGTTACCAATTGTCAGTCACAGATGAGAACCGGTGCTTTAACATCCCGATGTCAGCACCTAATTCGAGTCAAAGCATGATGCTCTCAGGGAACTTGGCGACTAGAAGTCCGCGCCCGACAAACGACGTACCCGGTGTTCTTACTCTGGGTCGTACCCGTGGCGTGGCTGAACATTTCAGGGCGCTGATCGCAAAGCACGTACGCACTGATATGGCACTCGAGGCCGGTTCGTACACTAGTTCCTATAACAATGAACTTTCTGGTTCGTATCGAGCCATCTTCATCGTTATCGACAGTCCGCAAGCGCTGGAAGACAATCTTGCGTTGATCGAGAACCTGCGTAACGAAAACTTGAAGCCGATCATTTGCGCGGTCATTACCGGTCGCGGCGCCTTCAACAAGATCAAGTACTTCCTGGCCGGTGCCGACTTCTGTATCAAGCTCAATACCCTTTCCGACGAGGGCGACGAGTTGCTCGGTGAGTTCTTCAATAGCGAAGAATGGCAGCGGGATATCAATCTGACGCTCGACCCGACGCGCATCTGCCTGCAGGGCGGCCCCCACCAGAAACTCGACATCTCGTTCGCCGAAATGAAGATTCTGGAAGCCTTTGCGCAGACCAGCAATCACATTCTCAGCCATGATGAAATCGCCGGCATCATGGGGCTCAATACCAATTTCTACGACCCGAGGGCGCTGGAAAAATCCATCAGCCGCTTGCGTGGAAAAATCAAGGACATGTATGGTACCAACGCGATTCAGAGCATCCGCGGCTACGGCTATCGCCTGATGCGGGGTCTGATTTCGACTGCCTGACTCTCGGGCAGCCATTCTCTTTGCATAATCACGAAGGATCGTCATATGCAACCATACAGCTCAAGTTGTACTTCAAATCTACTAATAATCAAGCCATTGAATGAGCGCGGCTACACCGAACCATAACAATAAACTTAACAACATAGCAGCAGAACGAGTGGAACTTATCGAGGGCCATTTTGGGCCCAGACCCTGCCTGTCGATTACTTCCGAGGAAGTCATTGCTCGCCTGCCGATTTACCTTTTCGCCCATTTTGGTGCACATTTTAGGAGAGAGACATGGAAACTAGTACAACCCTCCCAAGAAAATATTTTGTCGTCGTGACCAACAGTACAACGTCGCAGCGTGAGCTTGAGAGCATTCTGTCCAGCGAGCGCTTCAATTCGTTTGGCACGTCTCAGGCACAAATGTTTATTGAAGGTGCTACTTCGCCCTCTTCCGCTCCCATGCTGATGGAGTTCACTTACCCAAGGGGCACCCGGAAAAATGTTGCCCGCACGATTGAACACGACACCCAGCGCATATTGGCCACCCTCGAATCGGAATGGCTCGCAGCACAATCGGCCAATCCGTTTCAAAGTGCAGAGAGCGACAACCGCACTGCCGCCATCGAAGACGCCGCCACTTGCAACGAAACCTGGCATCTGGACAACGATCAAGGCGCACTGGTCAAGGAAGGCGTCGAGATCAGCCTTACCGGACTGGAAACCGCGCTGGTGCGCAAAATGCTCCATCACGAAGAACGCGTGGTCAGTCGAGATGACCTGATCCTCAGCATCGGCCGCGAGCCGGAGCAATATCGTGGCCTGGAAATGTGCCTGAGTCGCCTGCAGGACAAGTTCAAAAACGCGAGTAATGGTGAGCGATTATTCCGTGCCGTAAGAAACCGCGGTTATTGCCTCATTCAGGAAATCGTTGCGTAAATACCGCCGATATCCGCGAACAAGACAAACAGATACAGTGCGATTACAAAAACAACAAGAGCACTCTGTTTGGTTTCACCTCTCCTGGTAAATTCAAGCTCCCTGCCTCCACCCCTCCTACAGTAACAAACACAACATAATTTATTCACCCCCTGCTCTGCGACCTTTTCTAACACCCTTGTATTTGATTATTAAAAAGTTGGCACTATGCCATCTTGTTAGAACTCGTCAGACACCCTCTCCGGCAATAACTTAGTCTATTGATTGACGACAGTTCGGCCTATCGACGTTGTTACCTCAGGACACTCGTCCAATAACAACAACAAGCCTATCTAGCAACTCGGACTTCAACTGTCGAAACCTGAATGGACGTATTTCTGGGGATATCTCATGGAACTTTCTCTACGGATCAATCGAAATAACGGCCTCAAGGGACTTACCTTCTGGGGCCAATGGGCATTGGCGCAGGCTTTCATTGTTGCGTTGTTATTCATACTGGCTGAACGGCACACAGGCACCGTCGAGTTCTATTACCGCATGTGCGCGACACTGGCGGTATTGGCCTCGGTGCCGGCGTATACGTTCAGCGGCGTGTATCGCAAGCAGGACAATTACCTGACGGGGCTGGGACGTCTGTTCATGGGCTGGTCGATGACCATGGTCGCGCTGGCCGGCATCGCGTTCGTGTGCAATGCCGACGAGGTGTTCTCCCGCGAGGTGACGCTGAGCTGGGCGGTCTACGGCTTCCTCGGCCAGGCATTGATGTACGCGCCGCTGCATGCCTTTTCCAAGTATTACCAGCGTTCCCGCACCAGCGCGCAGAAGACCCTGATCGTCGGCACTGGCGAGCTGGCTCTGGGTCTGGCGAAGAAGATCAGCCAGGTGGAAAACCTGCCGCTGGTAGGTTTGGTCAGCAACGGCGCGACACCACAACTGAATGCGGATGCACCGCGTGTGGTCGGTGATCAGGAAGATTTGCTGGAGCTGATCAAGGACCATGACATCCGCCGTTTGTACATCACCCTGCCGCTGGCCGAGGCTGCGAAAATCGAAGCGATGTACGTCGATTTGCTCGGCGCCAACGTCGATGTGGTCTGGGTGCCGGACTTGAACAGTCTGACCCTGCTCAACCATTCGGTGAAGGTCGTGGACGGTTTGCCGGCGATCTGCCTCAACGAAAGTCCGCTGACCAGCCGCCCTACCGCTGCGCTGAGCAAGAGTCTGGTGGAAAAAGGCGTGGCGCTGCTGGCGATCATCCTGTTGAGTCCGGTGCTGCTGTTTATTGCATTGGCGGTGAAGATCAACTCGCCGGGCCCGGTGTTCTTCAAGCAGGATCGCCACGGCTGGAACGGCAAGGTGATTCAGGTCTGGAAATTCCGCTCGATGCGTGTGCACGATGATCGTGAAGTGATTCAGGCCAGCCGTAATGATTCGCGTATTACCGCGGTCGGGCGTTTCATCCGTCGCACCTCGCTGGATGAATTGCCGCAGTTGTTCAACGTGCTGCAGGGGCAGATGGCCCTGGTCGGTCCGCGTCCGCACGCGGTGGCGCACAACCACTACTACTCGGGGAAAATCCTCGCGTACATGGCCCGTCACCGAATCAAACCGGGGATCACCGGGCTGGCGCAAATCAGCGGCTGCCGTGGCGAGACCGACACCATCGACAAGATGCAGCGTCGGGTGGAGATGGACCTGCATTACATCAACAACTGGTCGCTGTGGCTGGATCTGAAGATCCTGGTGAAGACGCCGTTTACGTTGTTGTCGAAAGATATTTATTGATGGACTGGTAACAAGCCGGGCGATACCGCAAGGGGACGAAAGTCCCCTTTTTTGTGGGCGGGATTCGGGCAGTGGGTCAGGCGGTTGCGAGGGTGGCAGTGCCGACGCCTTCGCGAGCAGGCTCGCTCCCACAGGGATTGGGGTGTGGATCAAGATATTTGCTTCACCCTCGAACCACTGTGGGAGCGTGGCTTGCCCGCGAAGGCGGTGGGTCAGGCAGCACAGATGTTGAATGGGCCGGCGCCTTCGCGAGCAAGCTCGCTCCCACAGGGATTGGGGTGCGGATCAAGATATTTGCTTCACCCTCGAACCACTGTGGGAGCGTGGCTTGCCCGCGAAAGCGGTGGGTCAGGCAGCGCAAATGTTGAATGTGCCGGCGCCTTCGCGAGCAAGCTCGCTCCCACAGGGATTGGGGTGTGGATCAAGATATTTGCTTCACCCTCGAACCACTGTGGGAGCGTGGCTTGCCCGCGAAAGCGGTGGGTCAG
>NZ_JBIVMY010000011.1:86635-118594 GCF_044753325.1 Pseudomonas sp. NPDC088414
AGGCAGCGCAAATGTTGAATGTGCCGGCGCCTTCGCGAGCAAGCTCGCTCCCACAGGGATTGGGGTGTGGATCAAGATATTTGCTTCACCCTCGAACCACTGTGGGAGCGTGGCTTGCCCGCGAAAGCGGTGGGTCAGGCAGCGCAGATGTTGAATGTGCCGACGCCTTCGCGAGCAAGCTCGCTCCCATAGGGATGGGGTTTGGGTCGGGATGCGTGGCCTTACCGCAGGACCATTGTAGGAGTGAGCCTGCTCGCGATTGCGGTGGGTCTGGCGACACGGATGTCAACTGGGCTGACGCTATCGCGAGCAGGCTCACTCCTACAGGGATCGGGATGTGGGGTGGCTCGGGGTTTACTCGGTAATCTTCGAGAAGTTGCGGTAGAACATGTCACCCTCGCGGCTATCCGTCATCGAGTGTAGCTGGAAGCTGCGATTGAGCCTGGCGCCGCCGTCACGGGTCAGCGGGGCCCAGACCAGGTTGGCGCGGCGCATGGTCGACATGCTCATCATTTCGTCGAACGGGATCGACAGGTAGATGCCCTTGTCGAAACTACCCTCCCCGTACTCGGCGCTGCCAGCCGTGGTGATCGTCGCCCAGGCGCCGAAGCGCACGCCGTTGAAGAACTCGCGAGAGATGTCCAGCGTGCCGCCCCAGTCGCCGGCCAGATAACGACCGACGCTGACCGCCGCCAACGTGTCGTACGGCAAGTCGGTGTAGCCGGTGATGTGCCCGGTCCAGACTGAGTAATCGCGCAGGCCGAAACCCTGGTCGAACTCGCGCTGACGCACGTAGTTCAGATCCGCCCCCACCGACCAGCGCTCACCGGTCGGACGGAACAGCACCTCACCGCCGACGCCGGCAAACATCGACTCCAGATAGCCGCCGTAGACCATGCCATACAGGTCCTTGTCCAACTGCTCGGCGTGGCTGACCTGGAACAACGGCATGGTCACTTCCGAGGTGGTCAGGTACTGACGCAAATCGGTGCGCACCCGCGGCAGGCCGCTCGGTGCATCGTAGGTGAACTTGTCGAAGTTGTTCACCAGGTTGGCACTGAGCAGGCCGTTCCACCAGGTGTTGCGGTTGAAGCGGTACTCGGCGTCCGCATCGGCGCTGAATTGATAGAGCAAACCATCCGGGCCGCCAACGTTCTGCTTGAAGCCGAGGCCGACGCCGTAATTGAAGTGCTGCGGCGCTTCGCTGTAGAGGGTTTTCTCGTTGTGCGGCATCGCCGGGTTGATCTCGGTGGTGCGGTGCAGCGACTCCAGCGGCTCCTCGTTGTTGATCACTTCGCGGAAGGTCTGGCGTGGCACGCTGGTCTCTTCCAGCGGCAGGTCGTAGCGTTTGTTGACCACGGTGAACCAGTTGATGTCGTCGTTCACGCTGTTATCGAGAATCCGGCTCGCGCGGCCAACGGCCTTCGACGAATGGAAGTAACGCTGCTGCTCGCCGTAGACGATCAGCTCGGAATCACGCTGGCTGATGCGCTCGACCTTGTAGCCGGCATTTTGCTGCAGACGTTGCGACACGTCGGCCCAATTGACCTGTTCCATCGGCGTGGTCGGCATCTTCGCCGGCAGCGGCTCAGGCGTTGGATCGTAGGACTTGGCCGGTGCCTTGCGGCTGACAAAATTGGTGTGGAAGGTGATGCCGAACATCGCCGTGTTGCCCCGCTCCCACGCCGCGCTGACGTCCACCGAATCGGCCACCTTGAACACCGCGCCGAAGTTGATCGGCGAGTCCTGCTTGATCACGTTGTCCTTGGGCTCGTGCTTGTAGTCGTTGCCTTCGTATTCGAGCTTCAGGCTGAGTCGATCCCACGGCGTCTGGTAGCTGACGCCACCGAAGAACGAAGGTTTGCCACGGAAGTACGAACCCGCGTTGACGTCACCGGTGCCTTCCAGGGCCGGACGGGTCTTGAAGCGATCGTCAAGGTAACCCAACGGATTGTCGAGGTCGCCGCGATTACCCAGATAACCCCAGGCAATGCCGGCGCTGAAATCGAAATTATCAAAGCGTTTGTTGGCGACGAAATATTCGCTAGCGAACAAACCGGTACCGCCAATGTCTCGGAAGCCCAGAGCGACATCGGGCGCCCAGTGAGTTTCCTGCCACAGCCGGACTTTGGCGTCGACCGCCTTGTCCTTATAGCTCTGGCTGCCGCTCATCGACTCCGGCCCGTACGGGCGGTTGGTGATCGCGGTGTAGCGGAACGAACCTTCGAGCCAGTCCAGTGGCTGCAACGACACGCTGTAGCGGCTGTAAGGCTCGGTGCGGTTGGCGTTGACGCTCAGCTCGCCGGCCGGGGCCATGCGCGCGGTCGGGGTCTGCAACAGACCGGTGCCACCGAAATCATTTTGGGTAATACGCGGCTCGGCATGCACCAGACCGCACGGCAATAACAACACAGCTGCAAAACGTAACTTCAACGAACCACCTCAGCCAGCTGCGTGGCAATCAATTCGGCCAACTGCTGATTCAGTTCAGGAACAGGCGGATCCAGATCATCATTCTTCACCGGCACCAGAATCTTGCTGCCGGCCACGGGGAACTGCCCGCTCTCGCGATTCCAGTGCGCGATACCCACGCGCCGCACCGCACCATTGGGCTGGATCAGCCACAGGTAATCGGCCTCGGCATCGTCCAGCGGCGTACAGCTTTCCAGGTACTCACGCGCCTCCAGCAGCGGCTGATAAGGCAGGTGGCAGGTCTCTGCAACCGCGCCCAACACTTGCACCTCGTCGACCCGTTTCGGGTAGATCAGGCGATCGCCATCGTCGAGACGAATGTTGCGTGCGAAACCGACTTCCACCGCGACCGGATCGAGGTCCGCGACCTGACGCCCGGTGACCGGCATCTGCCGCACCTGTTCGGCCAGGCGCAGCGCCAGCGCCGCGCGACTCGGGCGGTCAAACAACGAGGCCATGCGCTGCAACACATCGAGATCGAACAACACCCCGGCCTTGAGCCGCGCCTGCTGTTCCAGCAACGACTGGCGCAGCAACTCGCCGGCCAGCCAGTAACCTTCGGCATTCGGTACGGCCACGCTGATCACGTCGAGCAAGCGCCCGCCCGGCGGCAATTCCACCGGCCCCGGGTTGGCGACATCGCCGCTGACCGTGACCGCTGCCTGACCGATGCCACTGAGCAACAGCAAACCTGCCGATAACATCCGTAAGCGCTTCACGGCAGATGCCTGCGATCAGGGGTCAGTTGCACGATGCGCACGCGCAGTTGCGTGGTCAGTTGCTGCTCGCTCTGCAGGATGAAACCATCCAGCGGATCGACCCAGTAATGGTTGGTCGCGCGCAGGCCGATCGCCGGGACGTCGATACGTTCGTCGACACGCAGCACGGTGTATTCCTTGTCGAGAATTTGCAGGGTTTGCGTGGATCGGCGGGAGAACCGGCTGTTGACGATCAAGCCGACTTCCTGGCCCTTGTACAGGTCGATCCAGCGCTGACTGGTGAAGCCATCGGCGACTTGATGCAGGCCGCGCTTGAACGGCGCGTCGTCGGCCAGCCGCGTACCGTCCAGGTCGCCCTCGACACCGAGGCCGATGGTGCGCACGGCGAGGCCATCGCGCAGCAGCAACACCTGTTTGCCGGAGGCGACCCAGAACTGCAGGTCTTCACGCTCGCGCACCAGCGCCAGCACCCCGGAGCCGGACGGTGTGGTCAGTTTGACTTGCGGATACTTGACCTCGGCCACCTGCGCCGCACTCACGTCCAGTTCGTCCGGGCCGATCACCGCCGACTTTAGGTTGCGCACCGAAGCGGTCATCAGCGGGTTACAGCCACACAACATCAAGGCCGCCATCAGGCAGACGCCAACTTTCAAGGTTTTCACGGTCGGCCTTATTTGCTGTTGTTACTGAATTCGCTCCAGTTCTTCGCAGCGGAAGCCCCGGTCCCGACAATCGATGCCGACGGCACCAGTTGGCTGATAAAGCGGTTCCAGCGCGTGACGTTGGCCGGGCCGACGTACACCACATCCTGGGGACGCACTTCAAAGTGCGAAGCGAGTGCCATTGAGGTCGGCGACTGAGCTTCCAGTTGATAGATTTTCGCCGGCTCGACATCGAGGTTTTCCACCCCGCGAATCACGTACACCGCGTTGCCGTTGGAGGTGGTCTGACTCAAGCCGCCGACCGAACCGAGCACGTCGGAGAGGTTCATCGTCGCAGTCTTGAAACTCAGCGCACGGGGCTGATTGACCTCACCCATGACGTAGATGCGCTTGTTGTCGTTGTACGGCAGATACAGCTGATCGCCGCCCTTGAGGAAGACGTGCTGCAACTCGGAATCCTGCTGGTTCAGCGAGTCGAGATTGAGCGGATACACCCGGCCATTGCGAGTCAGCAACAAGCCCGACAGGTCGGCGTTGTTGGTGTCGATGCCGGCAGTACCGAGGGCCTCGACCACGCTCAACGGGTTGGTGGAAATCGGCTGTGGTCCGGCCTTGGCCACGGCGCCGGAAACCACCACTTTCTGACTGGCGAAACGCAGCACCGCGACATCCACTTGCGGCTCGGCGATGAACGCCGACAGGCGGGATTCGATGTCCGAGCGCAATTGTTGAATAGTCTTGCCGGCCGCCTGCACTTCCTTGATGAACGGGTAGTACAGCGTGCCATCGGAGCGCACCAGTCGACCGTTGGCGTCGATCTGCTGTTGTGCCCCCGATGGCGCGGTCAGCTCCGGGTGATCCCAGACCGTGATGTACAGCACATCGTTGCTGCCAATGCGGTATTCGGCAGGCGTGGCCAACAGTTCCGCCGGCACCGTCTCACGCTTCTGTGTGGCGCGAGTCATCGAGATCAGCTTGGGCGTGATCGGAATCAGCTCGACCCGACTGCTTTCGCTGGCGCCCTGGCGCGTGATGTCGCCGGTGCTCAGGTATTGGCCGGGGGAGAACATGCAACCTTGCAAAGCGATACTTGCCAACAGCAAAAGAGAAAAACTACGAGTCATAATGGCACTACGCTATTCAAGGGCGAATCTAAAAATAAAGTCACCCGACTTGCGTCGGGCGACCCTGTACTGCACTAACAAATGTTCCTGTTAGTTGTGCGTGCCGGTGGTGCCGGTAGTACCGGTGGTGCCAGTGGTACCGCCGTTGGCACTTCCGCCGCTGTTGGACGCCGCGACTGCACTGGCAACCATTGCAGTACTGGCAGCAGGCGCTGTAGAAGCCGCCACACTGCCAGATACATTGGTCACCGCAGTTAGCGGCGCTTCAGCAGCGGACGCCCAGTTGCTCAACATCGTCAACAGGGCAATCGCCATCACTTTTTTCATATCAACTCCTTTCTAACATTCGACCTGTTAAAAAACGGTCTTTGTTAGCGGTGGTAGCGTTCAAGCCCGCAAAAAGCGCGAACAAGATCCGTCGTTCTTTCACAGTCTTACCCAACTGATAAAAGTCGAACGGCAGGTTTATATCTACGGACTTGCAAAAGGCATTTCCAGCGTATTTTCCCGACGATATCTAACAGCTGACCGAAACTAACATTCAGTATTAGAACGACATCATTCGAGATAACCGCGCGGATGATTCGATTGCCAGCGCCAGGTATCAGTGACCATGTCCTGCAAACTGCGCGTGGCTTTCCAGCCAAGCTCTTTCGCGGCTTTGGAAGCGTCGGCCCAGCTCTCGGCAATGTCCCCGCTGCGACGTGGCATCACCCGGTACGGCACGGGTCGTCCGCTGGCTTGTTCGAAGGCATGCAGCACTTGCATCACGCTGTAGCCGTCGCCGGTACCGAGGTTCCAGGTATGGATGCCCGGGCGGTCGGCAATCGATTGCAGAGCTTTGAGATGGCCATCGGCGAGGTCGACAACGTGAATATAATCGCGCACCCCGGTGCCGTCGATCGTCGGGTAATCGTCGCCGAAAATCGATAACTCCTGCAGGCTGCCGACCGCAACCTGGCTGATGTAAGGCAACAGGTTGTTGGGGATGCCGCTGGGGTCTTCGCCCATATGCCCGCTGTGATGCGCACCGATCGGGTTGAAGTAACGCAGCAAGGCGATGCTCCAGCGTGGCTCGGCCTGACTCAGGTCGCGCAGCACGTTCTCGACGATCAGCTTGGACTGACCATAAGGGTTAGTCGGAATGCCGGTGGGGAAATCTTCGCGGATCGGCATCTGCTCAGGTTCGCCGTACACCGTCGCCGACGAGCTGAACACCAGCCGGAACACCCCGGCCGCCGCCATCGCCTGACACAGCGTGATGCTGCCACCGACGTTGTTCTCGTAGTAATCCAGCGGCTTGCGCACGCTCTCGCCGACGGCCTTGAGCCCGGCAAAATGCAGCACCGCGTCGATCGCATGCTCGCGGAAAATCCGGTCGAGCAACGCCCGGTCGCAGACATCGCCGCGAATCATCAACGCGCTTTTGCCGCAGATACCTTCTATCGCGTGCAATGCCGCATCGCTGCTGTTGCAAAGATTATCCAGTACAACAACTTCATAACCTGCTTCAAGCAGCGCAAGTGTGGTGTGCGAGCCGATATAGCCGGCGCCACCCGTTACCAGAATCTTCATAGCGCGGTCCGTCATTGGATAAGTGACAAGTAGTCTGTCAAGTCCCTTTCATTGAATCTGTGGCGCACCACACAAATAAGGACGACAACAGCCTTAAACAAAATTAGTTCAACCACTGGCAATAAATATTTTTGCAGGTCAAACTGTATTGCCCGGTACTTATTAGCACCCCAAGTACACTCATCACTATCAACAGATACCGACTAAGAATAACTAATAACGTTATTACCGACATCTCATAACATTGTCATGTTTTACCCCCTGCGCTAATTGCCATTAACAACCTGACTCAGGTATTAAAGTACTCGTTCAATAATCATTGAAACTTGTGCGCCTTGATCAGTGCGCGCATCCGTTGCCTGTGTTCCATGACTGTCCAGGATACTTTTATGATTCGTAAATGTTTGTTCCCCGCTGCCGGTTACGGCACGCGTTTCTTGCCGGCGACCAAAGCCATGCCGAAAGAGATGCTGCCGATCGTCAACAAGCCGTTGATCGAATACGCCGTTGAAGAAGCACGGGACGCCGGCCTGCAACACATGGCCATCGTCACCGGTCGGGGCAAGCGTGCGCTGGAAGACCACTTCGACATCAGCTACGAACTCGAACACCAGATCCGCGGCACCGAGAAAGAGAAATTCCTCGCCGGCACCCGCGAGTTGATCGACACCTGCACCTTCTCCTACACCCGTCAGGTGGAAATGAAGGGCTTGGGACACGCGATTCTCAGCGGCCGCCCATTGATCGGCGATGAACCCTTCGCCGTGGTGCTGGCCGATGACCTGTGCCTGAACCTGGAAGGTGACGGCGTGCTGTCGCAGATGATTCAGCTGTACAAGAAATTCCGCTGCTCGATCGTCGCCATCCAGGAAGTCCCGGCCGACCAGACCCACAAGTACGGGGTGATCGCCGGCGAACTGATTTCCGATGGCATCTACCGGATCAATAACATGGTGGAAAAACCGGCACCGCAGGACGCGCCGTCGAACCTGGCGATCATCGGTCGCTACATCCTGACGCCGGACATCTTCGACCTGATCGCCGACACCCAACCGGGCAAGGGCGGCGAGATCCAGATCACCGACGCACTGATGAAACAGGCGCAGAACGGTTGCGTGCTGGCCTACAAGTTCAAGGGCCTGCGCTTCGACTGCGGCGACGCCGAGGGTTACCTGCAGGCGACCAACTTCTGCTACGACAACGTCTACCTCAAAGGCCGCTGAGACGGTCCCCGCCCACTTCTCTTTTCAGGAGGCAACCCATGAACATGGCACAGCATGCAGCAGAGATTGAACGGGAGGTGGGCAACCTCGGGGTGGTCAGCTGGCTGCCACGCCATCAGCCGTTGCCCAGCGCCAACGAGTCGTGGCTGGGCAGCATTCTGCTGGTGGAACGCATCGGCATGTTTCCGGCGTCCGGCGACATTCGCCGAGCACTGGCGGATCCCTATCCCCTGCTCGCCCATCTGAAACAACTGTATGCCGAGCAGGCGCTGGAAATGGACGACCGCGATGGCCTGAAAGTGATCTTCAGCGACTGGCGCTTCCGCGTACGCCTGTGCTGCAACGAGCCGGCGATCATCATCAATGTCGAGACGCGGTGTGCCACGCAACTGATGCCGCAGAAGACTGCGGAGCTCCTGAGCCAGATCGAACAATTCGAATAGCATACTGCCCCTTGTAGGAGCTGCCGAAGGCTGCGATCTTTTGATTTTAAGAGCAAGATCAAAAGATCGCAGCGTGCCGCAGCTCCTACAGGGGTTTTGTGGTGTCGCAACTGGCTGTGTTGATGCCACTGACGATCCAGCGATAGAAGTAATCGGCGATTACTTTTCCACCTGTAGCGGGTTGCGGATGAATCTTGTCCGGGCCGATCATCGCTGCTGCATAGCGTTTGACGTCAGGGCCGAACGCGCATTGCAGATTGGCAAAACCAAGCTGCTGCTCATGCGCCCACGGCTGCAAGACCTGTGCATACGCCGACATCGGATAGGCGCTGGAACGCGTGGTGTCCTGACGCATGATCAGGTTGATGCTCGCCGCCGGCTGGATCTCGCGGATCATTGCCACCAGCCCCTGAACGTTGTGCAGGTACTGCTCGGGTTTGACCCCGAAGCCCTGATCGTTGCCGCCGAGCATGATCAGGTAAACGTCGGCGGGGATCTTCGACACGGCGGCTTTCCATTGCACCTGCCATTGCGGATCTTGGTGATAAAAGTCAGCGGAAGCCGCTCCGGAGGCCGCCAGTTTCGAAACCCGCACGCCGTTCTGGTCGTTACTCAGCCACAGGCCGAACAAGGTCGGTGCGCCCTTCACCACTTCCAGTTTGAACGACCAGTCTGCCGCTGAAGAGAGACCTGAAAGCGGTACTTCCTGAACGCCCGAACCCTTGAGCGTCAACGGTTGCCAGTCTTCCGAGGGCGTCCAGCGGTAGCGCAGCTCGCTTGGCTCGCCGTTGCCCAGATAGAGCAATTTCGCCTGGGTGACTTGGGTGTCGATGGCCGGTGTCGGGCTGGCATCGATTTGCAGCCAGGCACCGGGCGTGCCGGTCACCGTGCGGCTGTCGGGGCTGGCCTGACCGAGACCGGAAACCTGCCAGCCACCACCGAAGTACTTTTCGCTGCTGCGGGTGTATTTGAAATGCGTGCCCCCCAGCGCCGCGCCGTGGTTGAAACCGACGTAACCGGGACCGGCAAAACCAACTTCGCCGGCCACGCGCTGTACCAGTTTGTTCAGGTAGAAATCCTGCCCGGCGCTGTAGCTGTCGCCGATCACCGAGACCGACAAGACCTTCCCGGCCTTGCCTTCGCGCCACTGCGCAAAGCGCTCGCGGGCATCGCCCACCTCCACCACCGACGCTGCGACCGGCTGAGCGTCATTGACTGCCAACATGCATTATTTCCTTCAGTCTGGAATGGCCCCTTCGCGAGCAGAGGTTGAGGTCATCCGCTAAATCCTTGTACACCCAAATCCTGTGGGAGCTGGCTTGCCAGCGATGCGGTGGGTCAGGCGAATAAGCTTCATCTGATCGGTCCCCATCGCTGGCAAGCCAGCTCCCACAGGGATGATGTGAGTTCCGGAGATCCTTGCTGGCGAAGCTTTTCAGCTTCTGGCCGGCACCACCGGCGTGACGCTCGCCGCCGGTTTTTTCTTCGCCGCGCGCTCCCCGAGAAACAGCACCGAAGTGACATTGAAGCGGCTGAAAATCATCGACAGCACCACCGGCCCCAACAGACCGAACAGCAGTCCAC
Organism: Pseudomonas sp. NPDC088414; assembly: GCF_044753325.1. NCBI lineage: Bacteria > Pseudomonadati > Pseudomonadota > Gammaproteobacteria > Pseudomonadales > Pseudomonadaceae > Pseudomonas > Pseudomonas sp. NPDC088414. The sequence continues at coordinate 96,438 of NZ_JBIVMY010000011.1, forward strand.
TGAGCACCAGAATGCTTTCGTCTTTCACCCCCAGCCGCCCCATGACAAACCGCGAAGTCGCCGCAAACAACACATGGAACAGGAAGATCGCGTAAGAGTAGCCGCCCAGCCAGGTCAGCCACTTCGAGCGCATGTCACTCGACAGCAAAGCAATGCAGGACACGCAACCCACGGTCAACCCGATCAGGCTGCGGCGGTCAACGATCAACTCACGATCAATCGCCGCCACGTACAGCAGCGTCAGCGCGATCAGCACAAACACCAGCGGCCCGATCACCTTGAATCGCTGCTTCAACGCCTCGACATTTTCCTGGCCGATCATCCCCGCCACAAAAAACGGCAACAGATAAATCGCGCCATTGATGCCGAACGCATCGAGCTTGAACGGCGGCAACAGAAACACTGCCGCGGCGAAGGCGAACAGCAGATACAAACGCGTCATCGAGCGCAGCATCCCGCGCCATTCCAGCAGGCCGACGAACATGAAAATGATGAACACCGCCTGCAGGAACCAGAAGTGGTTGACCGGCACCCAGAACGACAGCAACGCATCAATCACGCCGACGTCCTTGTTCACCCCCGGCCCCACCGCCTGCAACACCGAGAACGGCACGCCGACGCAAAACAGCGGCACGATCAGCCGTCGCACCTTGCCGCTGAAGAATGCGGAAAAGTCATTGCCGCGAATTTTGTAGATCGAATAGATGTAGCCGGAAATGAAGGTGAACAGCGGCATGCGCACATACACCATCGAGTCGGCGATCACCCGGAACGGCGAGCCGATATCGATCTTCAAGCCCCCGCCCAACGGGCCGATGACGTGATAGAGCACCAGCAGCAGGCACGCCAGACCCCGCAGGGTTTCGATCTCCAGCGATTTTTTCTTGCTCGACATAAACACCTGCCTCAATTCAGAACTCGTGATTCAACCCGCACCGGTTTGTTCGCGCGCAACATCAAGCCCAGACCGACGAACAACACCGGCACCACCATGGAAAAGTGCCGGGCGAAGGAGCCGAAGTCCGGCTCGAACAAACCCTGCACCAGCAGGAACGCCAGCGGAACCGCGATCAGTTCCTTGGGTTTGGTCTCGATCGGCGCGCCTTTGTAATCGGTGGAGGTGATGACTTTGAACAGCAGCAGCGCGGTCATGATCATCAGCGCCACGAAAATCACCTGGCCCGGCCCGGACAGCAGAATCAGCTCCACCGGGAACGACAACCGGAAGAAAATGATCATCGAGTCCAGCGCCTGAGAGACGAAGTCGCTGCCGCTGAGCCACGACACGATCAGCGATTTCGAACCCTCCTCCCCCGCCGTGCGCAGCTCGTTGTTGCTGGCGCGAATCGATGACACCGGAAAACCCAGCGCCAGCTGGATCGCCATGGCCACCGCCAGATAAAACAGGAACAGCATCAGGAAAAAGGTGAAGCGCGACACGTACTTTTTCATCACGCAGACGCCGACCCACGACAGCGAAAACAGAATCCAGTAAGGCCGGATCAGTACGCCGTAAATCACCGCCGAGAGAAAAAAACCGCCGCGATATTTGCGCGTGAGCGAGCTGAACAAGATGCTCAGTACCGCCACCGAAACGATGATTTCCTTGGTCAGGTTTTCCAGAAAAAACGAACGCACAATCCCCCACAGACACAGGGTGCCGAAGATCGCCAGCGGCATGCGCCGGAACACCACCACCGGAATCGCCGTGAGGAAGAAGTTGCAGAACATCCCGTAGGCCCAGGCGTTGGTCAGGTTGATCCCGGTGGGCCGCAGCAGGAAGGCCGAACACTCGTAGGAGGAGCGGTCCGGCGAGAACGGGTTCCAGAAATTGCAGTTGTCGGCCCGCGCATAGGAGGACCACAACGTCATCGCATCCGGCCCCGGATCGCGCGGGATCAGCAGCGGCATCGCCACCGACAGGAACAACCCGGTGAACAGAATCAGGAACGACAGCGAGGAATCGAGTCTGCGGCCGCGAAACTCGATGCACGGCAACTTCAACCCCATGCCAGCGCCCCTTTGGCACGGGTCGCCCGAGTCAACACGGCGATCACCCCGAGCTGCACGATGATCGCGAAGACATTGCCCCACGCCGCGCCGTAAATCGAATAGTGCTTGATCAGCAGATAACTGACCGGCACCGACACCAGCAGGCAGATCGCCGCGCTGGCGAATGACACCCGACTGTTTTTCGAAGCGATCAGACCACCCCAGACGATGTCGCCGATGGCCCGCAAGGCAAAGGAAAAAATCAGCACGCCGAGGATCGCGTTGTCCGGACGCGGCACACTGGTGGCGACGTAATCGAGCACCACGTTGAAGAACAGATAGATCAGCACCGCCACCGCCGCCGACACCACTAACGAGCGCATCACCCATTTGTTGACGAACAACTGCCGGACGGTGAACGCCTGCTGATCCGCCTGAAACCGCTTGGCCAACACCGGAATGCCGACCACCGCCACCACCGCGTAGGACAGCGCCTGCAAGGTGTTGGCCGCCGACCATGCGTACACGTATTTACCGAGGCTGGCGTAGGGTTCGAGGTCGGCAATCAGAAAGCGCTCGGCGTACTGACTCAGCGCGATCAAGCCCGTGCCGAAGTAGAACGGCAGGCCGGCCTTCCACACGGTCGCGGTAGTCAGTGCTTCGCTGACCCGGCCCTTGTGCACGTTCACCACGATCAGATAACCGGCGACGATCACCAGCACGTTGGCGGCCACCCACAACCACAGCACACTGGCGATGCCGGACACCCAGTCGAGCATCATCCCGCCCACCGCCAGCAACGCCCACAGGCCGGTCTTGATGAAAAACAGCAGCGCTCCCGCCGTGGCTTTCTGTGCGGAAAACACGAACGAGTTGATCTCGAACGACAGGTGTTCGGTGAGCAGCACCAGCGTCACGCAGAGGATCAGTGCGGTGCTCGCCTCGACCTGCTGGAACAGCGAGTAAATCCCCACCGTTGCCAGCGACAGAAGCAGCCCCACCGCCATGTACAGCAGCAGGACTTTGTCGACCACCCGCCGCGAGCTGCCGCCGACGCTGATCAACCGATTGATCTCGGAACTGAAACCAACGCTGTAGAACTTCGAAGCGATCAGCGATGCCGCGACCACCACGCCATAAAACCCGAGCGCTTCGTAGCCCAGGTAATGGGTGATGGCCAACACCAGCAGAAACTTCGCGCCCAAGGCTCCGCCGCGCAGCAGCAAGCGAAATATCATCGAACGACGCCTTTGATGATCTCGTCCATCATCACCGTCTTGGCTTCGATTTCGCGACAAGTGTCGGTCAGGCGCTTGCCGAAGTTCGACAGCGCGTTCGGCGCGTACACGGTGTCGATGATGGTGTCGACATTGATGTCGCCGCCATTGATCACCCAGTCTTCCACACCCATGTCCTGATAGGCGCCAAAGCCTTTGCGCTCATAGCTGATGTGGTACGCCGGGACACCGGACAGCAGCGATTCGATGGCGCCGTGCAGGCGCACCGAGATCACCAGGTCCGGCTGATACTTGGCAATCGTCGCCTTCAGCGACAGCAGATCTTCGCTGATGCCCAACTCGCGATAGAACGCACCGTCATCGTTGCCGCGAACGGCGCTCTGCACGGCGCAGACCACTTTGCTTTTGTTCTTCAGACGCTGCAGCAGCAACTTCAGGTTGGCGACGTAGGCGACCTTCTTTTCCTTGCTCCACTCCGGCGGCTTGCGCAGCACCACGCACACGGTGGCCGGCGATGCGGCACAGCGGGTGAACTTTGGCTGCTGAAGGATCTTGCTAGCCAACGACTGCACCGCCAGATCCGGCGCACGGTAGACGTTTTCGCAGGCATCGAACATTGCCGAGGAGCGGTTATCGCGCACGAACACCGCGTCGGCGCTGGCGTAGTGCTCGACAATCTTGCCGCTCTCGCCATGGAACGGACCGATGCTTTGCGGCAGGTACACCGACGGCACTTTGCTGAGGATCGCCGTTTCCAGTTGCTTGGCGTGGCCGAGTTTCAGCTTGATGTGTTCGAAGGCGCTTTTCGAGCGCATGTAGCCGCCACCGACACCGACGATCAGATCGGTCTTGCGCAGCAGATCCGCCAGCCCGGCATACGACTGGTTGAGGAACACCGCCTGCTTGACCCGCCCCAGGCCCTTGGCCGCCATCACCGGCGCGTCGAAACGCGGGTGCGGCAGGTAATCGAAAGACTGCGGATCGGACGCGACGACATTGATCGCGGTGTCTTCGCCAAAGTTGCGCTGCACCAACGCGATGGCCAGATCGACGAGCAGGCCGTCACCGGAGTTGGAGGCACTGTAGCCATGCAAAATCGTTACGTTCATAAGCTGAGTTCTACTTAATAAGTGGGAGCGCAATACACGTCGTAGGTCTGGCGGATCATCAGCGTGGCACTGAAGCGCTCGCGCACGATGTTCCGGCCTTCGCTGCCGAGGTCGAGCAACCGCGGCTTCTGGATTCGCGCCAGCACGTCGGCCAGCGCCTGATGATCACCGGTGGGGAAGACGTAGCCGGACACTTCATGGGTGACCAGTTCGGGCAGTGACGTGCAGTTGCTGGCGATCACCGGCAAACCCATGGCCATGCCTTCCAGCGGCACCATGGCGAAGCCTTCCCAGCGGCTCGGAACGATCAGCGCGTCGGCCTGTTGGTACAGCGCCTGTACTTCGGCCGGCGTGACCCACGGCAGGTACTCGACCGCGTCCATCTCGGGGCACTCGACCGTGTCCTCGTTGACCGCACTGCCAACTACCGTCAGCTTCAGATCGTTGCGCTGCACCTTGGCGAAGGCTTTGAGCAATACGTCGAAGCCTTTCTGGTAGTCGAGGCGACCGACAAACAGCAGATGAATCGGCGCGGGGCTCTCGGCCTTCGGCGCTTCGTCTCGCTGGTGGATGCCGTTGTAGATCAGCTTCATGCGCGAGCGCTGAATACCGAACCGTGCGGCCTTGTCCATCTCGTAGCGGCTGACGCAGATAATCACGTCGGTGACTCTCTGCAGGACCCGCTCGATCCATGCGTAGATCTTCTGTTTGGTCGGCGAGCTTTCCATCAGGAACGAAAAGGCGTGCGGGCAGTAGACAATTTTCGGCTTGCGCCACGGTCGCAGAAGCACACAGACCACACGGCCGATCACCCCGGAAAAGGTGCTGTGCAGATGCACCACGTCGGGTTTTTCCTTGAGCATCACTCGGGTCAGTTGCCAGGCAAATCGCAGCAGCGAACGCACATCCCGCCCGCTGCGTTCGAACGTGCGAATCTGCTGTGCATCGATGCCGTGCAGCTCTTGTTTCTGGTCGAGCGGCACCAGATAGACCAGCTCGTAATTCGAATCCTGGCCTTCGGGGGAAGCCGAGATGGTGCGGATAACGGTGGCGACCCCACCTTTTATCGTTTCAGCCACGTGCAGTATTTTCTTCACAACCCACCCACTTTCATGCCTGTTGGAACGTCCCTGAATCTCAGGATTTGTCCGACGCGTATTCGTAGTTGTAATAGCCGTAGCTGCCATTGCCGTAATAGCTGGCCGCGCGCTTCTCGACGCCATTGAACACCGCACCCTTGAGCTCGATGCCGTTCTGCGCGAAGCGGCGAATGGTCGCTTCAATTTCCTTGGCCGGGTTTACCGCAAACCGCGTGACGATCAGGCTGATCCCGGCTTCACGCCCGACAATCGCCGCGTCGGTCACCGCCAGCAGTGGCGGCGTATCGATGATCACCACGTCGTAGCGTTCACTGAGTTCGGCGAGCAGGTCGCGGAAGTTGGCGTGCATCAGCAGCTCGGAAGGATTCGGTGGAACCTGACCACGGCTGATGAAGTGCAGGTTGTCGATTTCCACCGTGTTGATCGCCTGCTCGATGCTGCAGCGCTTGACCAGCAGATCCGACAGGCCGTTGGCGATCGGCACGTTCAGGGTCTTGTGCAGATGGCCCTTGCGCATATCAGCGTCGATCAACAGCACGCGCTGACCGCTCTGCGCCATGACCGCGGCGAGGTTGGAGGAGACGAAGGTCTTGCCGACCTGCGGGCTGGGGCCGGAGATCATGATGCGGTTATTGGTCGAATCCAGCGCAGCAAAGTGCAGGCAGGTGCGCAGGCTGCGGATCGACTCGATGGACAAGTCGGTCGGGTTGCGCAGCGCCAGCAGATAGGCCGGTGTTTCGGCGGTGATTTTGGCCCGGCCCTTTTTCGTGTCCTCGTCACGCTGCAAGGCGCTGTAAGGAATCGACGCGTACACCGGCAGCCCGAGCTGTTCGATGGCTTCCGGGCCTTCCAGACCTTTGCTCAACGATTTGCGCAACAGCACCAGGGCCACGCCGACAAAGGCGCCGAGGAACGTTGCGATCAGCACGATCAGGGCTTTTTTCGGTTTGACCGGGCTGCTCAGGTCAACATCCGCCGGGTCGATCAAACGCACGTTGCCCACTGCACCGGCGCGAACGATGTCCAGCTCCTGGGATTTGTTCAGCAATTGCGTGTAGATCTGCGAAGCCACTTCCACATCCCGGGTCAGGTTGAGCAGCTCCTGCTGCGTGGCCGGCAGATCACCGACCTTGCCTTCCAGCGACTTCTGCTGCTGGGTCAACTCACCGATCTGCGACATCAAGGCGCGATACGCCGGATGCTGTTTGGTGAACTTGCGATCCATTTCCGCCTGCTGCATTTTCAGCTCGGAAATCCGCGTTTCCAGCGCCACGGACTGACCAAGCACCGATTGCGTTTCCAGGGAAATATTCACGGTCTTGCCGTGGGTCTGATACGCGTTGAGCGCATCGCTGGCCTTGGCCAGATCACGCTTGACCTGCGGCAACTGGCTTTGCAGGAACGCCAGGCTCTGCGCCGCTTCCGCCGAGGTGCGGCGCACGTTCTGATCGACGTAGAGCGCGGCGATCTTGTTGAGGATCTTCACCGCCTCGGCCGCATCGGCGCTGGCCAGCGCCAGTCGGATAATCCCCGACTCCTTGCCTTGCTCGGAAATATCCAGCGCATCCTGGTAACCCTGAATGGTCACGATCCGTGGATTGCGCACCACTTCAAAGCGCGTGCCTGGATTGGCTTGCAGGCGCTCGATCAAACCCTCGACGCCATCCTGGGCGAAGGCTTGGCCGGCGACGCCCTCGACCAGCAAGTTGTCGTTGTCATCGAGCAACTGAAAATGCTGTTGTTCACCAGCCACCAGCGTGAGCTTCTTGCCCAACAACTCTTTGGGCAAATTGAGCCGGGTAAATTCCAGACGCTCACCGCCCCAGGCGTAGCTGTTGAAGCCAAAACGCGGCGGCGCCACGCTGAACTCGGTTTCGCCGCGATAACGCCGGGCGAGAAAACCCCCGATCACCGGAAAGGTGTTGGGGGTGACGTCGATGTCCAGGCGCAGGTCGTCGACGGTTTTGCCGATCACCGCGCGGGACTTGATGATGCCGATTTCGGTCACCGACGGCGATTGCCCGCCGAGCATGCTGCTGAGGTCGGAAAAGCCGAGCATGTCGTTCTTTTTCGGTTCGACCTGCACCAGTGCGTTCGCCAGGTACACTGGCGTCGCCAATACCGCATAAGCAACGCCAGCGGCCATGAAGGCGCCGGTGAATGCACCGATCAACCATTTCTGGTCGATCAAACTGCCGAATATGCCGAGAAGATCAATACTGTCTTGATCGTTATCACGGTTGGCGATTACTGACGGTAACTGCATAAGTCTTTCTTACCATTCACTGATCTGAAGAATATTCATCAATGTCCGAGGCGCTGCGCCCACGAGCTAACAGCATCTTCAATCAATGCATGAGCATGAATAAAAGCGGCCTTACCTTGACGATACGGATCCTGTATTTCTCGTTCGCTCTGCCACTTGCCGAGAAGAAATACTTTGCCTCGGGCGTGCGAGGCAATCTTCAGCACCTGATTCACATGCTGTTTTTCCATCACCAGAATCAGGTCTGATTCATTGACGATATCGGCGGTCAATTGCCGGGCCCGGAAACCTTCGGCGCTGTGCCCGTGGTCTTCCAGCACCTGGCGCGCCGATGCTTCCATGCCTTCGCCAACCCGCGCAGAGAGACCTGCGGACGTCACCGAAATGGTTGAGGGGGTCAGCGCGTTACGCAGCAGAAGTTCTGCTGTCGGACTTCGGCAAATATTGCCAACGCACACGACGAGGATCTTTTTGAACAAGGTTTACATTCCTGTGTAATATCATTCTGCCAACATCTAGCGCGGATCTTAATGAACCCACTAGATCATTCTGCACTCAGAAATAGATTCGCCCTGTTAGTACCAGCGTATTAAGTACCACAGGGTCAAAAGCCGCCAAAACAGAATTACCGGACTAAAAATAACTGTGATTTTCAGGTCTGGTTTTCCTGACAAAAAATAACATTGGCGCACTTAGTGCGATTGTTAGTTTCGAAACAGTTATCTCGAGATACTTTTCGCCGTTGTCATTTCTCACCCGGAGAACCGACATGAAATCAGCCCATCTCAAACCCCTGAGCGCCCTGACCCTGTTACTGCTGGCGGCAACCGGCCAGAGTCAGGCCAATGAACTGTTCCCGGCATTACCCACCAACAAGACCATCGGGGTTCAGGTCAAAGTCCAGACCTTCTCCGCTGCCGACGCCGAGCGCGTCAAAGCCACCGGCTTCAGTTTCGTGCGTTTTGGTGTATGGACTGACAGCCTGCCCAGCGCCGCTTACCAGAAGCAGATAAGCGACGCCTTCGCCGTGGCCCGTGCAGCCGGTCTGCCGGTGTTGATGACCCTGCGCGCGACCAAGCCGTTGCCGGCCAATGATCTGGCGAACGCGGGGGTCGCGTATGCCAACGCGCTGACCAGTCTGGCAGCGACCTATGGCTCACAACTGGTGGCGATCGAGTTGTGGAATGAGCCGGACCTCGGCACCTACTGGCCGACCGGCAATTTCGACACGACGTTCGTGCCGTTCATGAGCGCAGCGTGCAAGGCCCTGCAAGACAAACCCCAGACTGTCCCGGTGATCGGTTTTGGTTTTGCCCGGCCGCCGACTGCCGGCTCGGCGTCCACCGTGGCACTCAACCGAATCGTCAGCGAATACCCCAAATGCCTCAACGCGGTTTCCTACCATCCCTACGGCATGAGCGGCACGCAGATCAGCAACGCCCAGGCGTTTATCCAGCAGAACTTCCATCTGCCGGGGGTGATCAGCGAATGGGGCATCTCGGCGCTCGCCTCCAACGGCGGGACTGAGGGTCAGGCCAGTAAAATCAGTGCATTCGTCGCCGATATCAAAACCCGCAACATTGCCCTGACCTCGATCTACGAGTGGAAAAACAGCGACACTGGCAGCAATGACCGCGAGAAGAATTTCGGTCTGTTGACCTCCGATGGCCAGCCGAAACCGGCAGAAACCGCAGTCAAAACCCAGCTGAGCCAGCAATAACCTCCATCAATGTGCTCAAGGGGCGCTGGCCGTCAGTTGCTTTGAACCTGCGGCCGATTTTGGCATCGTATTCATCGATACCGCGCCCCACCGTTCAAACAGCCGTTCTCAGGTTGTTGCCCCCGGGGAACCCGTTGCGCCTTGATGCCCTTGAGTGGCTGCCAACGCTCGGGTAATGTCGTCAAACCCACAGGACAGAGCACACCCATGACTTCCAAGCTGGAACAACTCAAACAGATGACCACCGTGGTTGCCGACACCGGCGACTTCGAAGCGATCGCCCGGGTCAAGCCGGTCGATGCCACCACCAACCCTTCCCTGCTGCTCAAGGCAGCCGCCATCCCGGGCTACGCCGAGCTGCTGAACGCCTGCGTCAGCGACTGCAAGGGCGACGTGGGTCTGGCCAGCGACCATTTCGGTGTCGCCGTGGGCCAGGAAATCCTCAAGGTGATTCCGGGCCGCATTTCCACCGAGGTGGATGCGCGCCTGTCGTTCGACCAGGACGCCGTGCTCAAGCGTGCGCATCGCCTGATCGAACTGTACGACAAGGCCGGCGTCGGTCGTGACCGCGTACTGATCAAGATCGCTTCGACCTGGGAAGGCATCCGCGCTGCCGAGATCCTCGAGAAGGAAGGCATCCAGACCAACCTGACCCTGCTGTTCTCCTTCGCTCAGGCTGCCGCATGCGCTGACGCCGGGGTGTTCCTGATTTCGCCGTTCGTGGGCCGCATCTACGACTGGTACAAGAAGGCCAACGGCAACGACTACACCGGCGCCGATGATCCGGGCGTGCAGTCGGTCACCCGCATCTACAACTACTACAAGGCCAATGACTACAAGACCGTGGTCATGGGGGCCAGCTTCCGTAATCTGAGCCAGATCGAGCAATTGGCCGGCTGCGATCGCCTGACCATCAGCCCGGACCTGATCGACAAGCTCGCGGCAGACACCGGCAAACTGGAGCGCAAACTCGCCCCGGGCCACGCCGGCGAAGCGCGCCTGAGCCTCAACGAAGCGCAATTCCGCTGGTTGTCCAACGAAGACGCGATGGCCACCGAGAAACTGGCCGAGGGCATCCGTCAATTCGCCCGTGACCAGGAGAAGCTTGAGGCGCTGTTGCAGGCCAAGCTGTGATCTGAGCGGTTGAAATGCAAAAAAGGGCGAACCCGATTGGGTTCGCCCTTTTTTGTTGGTGGTGTCCAGCGCAAATGATGGCTTATGGCAGGCGGTGTCCTTGTGGCGAGGGAGCTTGCTCCCGCTGGGCTGCGAAGCGGCCCAATTGGCTATCCGGTTTTTTCAGAAACACCGTGCCGGCAGGTTTTATGGCTGCTGCGCAGCCAAGCGGGAGCAAGCTCCCTCGCCACAGAGGCCACTCAGTGCCGCTCGAGGGCGTTCACCAGGTCATGGAAGGCTTCACGATTGGAGTCGTTCAGGCCCATGAGGATCTTGTGCGCTTCGAGCACCTTGATCCGCACCACTTCCTCGGACTGATCCTGATCCGGCAGGTCGTCCAGACACTCGGGGCACGGCACCGGGTGGTTGACGATGTTGAACACCTGCTCGAAGCCCATCGACTGCAGCAGACGGGTGATGTCTTCGTGGGTGGTGACGACGGTCGGCAGCAGGCCGACCTTCTGCCGCGACAGGATCGACAATTTGGCCAGCAGGCCGAGGGTGGTGCTGTCGATGCTACGGGTTTCGGTCAAATCGATCACGATCGCGTTGAAATTCAACGCGGTGAAGATTTTCTCAATAGTCGCATCCAACGCCGAACACAGGGTCAGGCGAACTTCACCGACGAACTTCAGGACGAAGGTGCCGTCCTGTTCGGCGAACTGGATTCTACCGGTACTCATTGAAGGTTCCTGCTCAACACCAACAGGGCGATATCATCCGGCATCTCCCCTAGCGTGGCCAATTCAAACACTTGCCGCAGACCATCCAGGCTGCCGCCCGCCGCCTTCACCCGTTGAGGCAAGGCAGCTTCTTTTTCCTTGAGCGTCGGTTCTGGCAACAGATCCAGAATGCCGTCGGACATCAGCGTCAGGCTGAACGTCGGAGGCAGCTCAAGCACGTGATCTTCGTAGGTGGCCTCATTGAACAGGCCCACCGGCAAACCGCGGCCTTCGAGGTAACGAACACTGTCAGGCGTGTACAACACAGGCAACGGCAGATGGCCGCCGATGCTATAGGTCAACAAACCGGTCTCCTCGTCGATGACTCCACCGACCATTGTGACGTGTTTGCCCAGCTTACAACTGATCAGCCCCCGGTTGATATGTCCAAGGACTTCCGAAGGCTTGAATTCCGGCAACGTGCCGTTGCGCTTGGACTCGAACAACAGGCGCGTGGTCATGAACTTCAGCAGCACGGTGACGAACGCCGAAGAGGCGCCATGGCCCGATACGTCGGCCAGGTAGAACGCCACCCGACGCTCGTCGACGCGGAAGTAGTCGACAAAATCACCCGACAGGTACAGCGACGGGATGATCTGGTGGGCAAACTGGAACTCGTCGATGCGCCACGGGCTTTCCGGCAGCATGTTCATCTGCACCTGGCGACCGGCGTTCTGGTCTTCCTGGAGCAGGTTCAGGCTGGCTTCGAGCTCGCGGTTGGCCTTCTCCAGCTTCTCGCGGTAGCGCTGGTTTTCCAGCAGCAGGCGCGCACGATCCAGCGCGCGACGCACCGAGTGCTCAAGCACGGCCAGGTCTTCGAGAGGCTTGATCAGGTAATCCGCCGCACCCAGGCGCAGCGCCTCGACCGCGTCGTTCATCACGCCGGCACCCGAAACGACGATCATCGGCGTTTGCGGTGAGCGCTCGGTGACCTGACGGATAAGTTCGAGACCGCCCATCTGCGGCATGCGCAGATCGCAGATGACCAAGTCGGGCTTGTCTTGCTCGAATACCTGAAGACCCTGTTGGCCGTTGCTGGCCTGCAGGACGCTGAAACCACTGTCTTCCAAATAGGCCGCGAGGCTCGCGCGCACTACTTCGTCATCATCGATTATCAGCAGCGTGGCACTGGTTTTTGGCATGTGGGCAAACGGCGCCAGAATTAGGTTGGCGTAGCAGGCGGGGCATCGGCCCGGCTCAGACTACTGGATTCGCTTTCTAGCCTCTCTGCTGCACCGCTTTCGAGCACTGAGCCGGAACGCGATTGCACCAGAGGTGCCCTTCTAAGGCGCAGACGGTACTCCCATCCGCGGGGCGTTTCAAGCATGCGCCGATGGTCGCTTGACGACTTTACTTGTCAAATCACCGAGAGTTATAAGAACAGCTCAAACCGTAACCCAATGGAAGGTCGAAGCCATGAGTCAAACCGGTCGGGACTACAGCGAAAAGCGTGATTTCATCCGCATGCGGGTCGATGCCGATGTGGTGTTGATTCATGAAGGCGATGAGATCGCCGGCGTGTGCATCGACCTCTCCAGCAGCGGCATGCAGGTCGAAGCGCCGCGCCAGTTCGCGGTTGGCGACCGCTTGAGCGTGCGCATCGACTCCGAGCATGCCGCATTGAGCGGGCTGGAAGCGGAGACCGAAGTGGTCTGGGTCAAAGCCCGGGACGGCGCCAGCCAGAAACTCGGTCTGACCATTCTGAAGATGAAATAAGCGCACACAAAAAAGGCGGCCTCACGGGCCGCCTTCTTGTCATCGGTCGAGATTAAAAATCGTCTTCAACCTGACCATCCTTGACCTTGAACTCGCGGTTCTGCAGGTAGGCATTGCGGATGAAGGTGTACTTGTCACCGCTGATCAGCTTCTCGCTCGACAGCAGGCTGGCGCGAGTGTCGACGATGTTCAGGCCGAACACCGAGTTACGGACAGGCACGTCGTTGATGTAGCGGTACGGGGCGGTGTAACTGTCGACGTACTTGGACGGTGCATCACGCAGGGTGCTTGGGCCGAGCAACGGCAGCATCACGTAAGGACCGCTGCTGACGCCCCAGTAACCGAGGGTCTGACCGAAGTCTTCGTCGCTGCGATTCAGGCCCATTTTGGTGCCGACATCGAAGAAGCCCAGCAGGCCGAAAGTGGTGTTGAAAATGATCCGCGCGGTATCGACACCGGCGGCTGCAGGTTTGGCCTGCAGAATGTTGTTCGCCAGATTGGTGACGTCACCGACGTTGCGGAACATGTTGTGGATGCCGTCTTCAAGGAACTGCGGCGTCACGAATTCATAGCCCTGGGCCAGCGGCTTGAGCGCGTAGGTGTCGACGAAGTCGTTGAACTGGAAGATCGGGCGGTTGACGCTTTCCCAAGGGTCTTCTTCCGTTGCGGCGTTGGCGGCGAACGGAACCAGCAAGACGCTGGCACATACACATAGCTGAGCGAGAGGATTGCTCCAGCGCATAGAAAACTCCTTGGATTTTTACTGGCGCGGGCACCCGGGCCCAAGCGTTAAGAGCGCTAGTATAAGCGCAAATGCCGTTTTGGGCAGTCCACCCGTAAAGAGTCATGCAGGACGCTTCCTACACGCTCATTCACACACCTGTCATCCAACTGTCACTGATGTCCCCTAGCCTCATGCCTATTTCAGGGACGTTGCCATGACCCACGCTGAAGCCTTGCCTGTCGCCGCGCCCGGCCTGACCGCCGTGCTGTTCGGGCTCAGTGGCTGTCTGGTGGATTTCGGTGCCCGCGCCCATCAACACGCCAGCGTGCTGCCCGAGCACGCCGACGCCACACCCGGCGCCCTCGACAGCCTGCTCAGCCTGCAGCGCCAGCAGATTCCCTGTGGGTGGATCGATGAACTGCCCCCTGCCCTCGCGCAATCTCTGGCGGCCTCGTTGCCGGGGTGGATCCAACCGACGCAATATTCAGCAACAATCAATCCGTGGCCGGCGCCGAACGCCTGTTGGCAAGCACTGATGGGGCTGAATGTCAGTCGTCTGGACGGCTGCGTGCTGGTCAGCGGCGAGCCGCGTCTGCTGCAATCGGGCCTCAACGCCGGGTTGTGGACCATTGGCCTGGCGTCCTGCGGTTCGCTGTGCGGCCTGTCGCCGAGCGAGTGGCAAGCCTTGAGCCAACAGGAACGCGAACAGCGCCGCGGCAAGGCGACCCTGCAGTTGTTTAACCTGGGCGTACATTCGGTGATCGATCATCTGGGCGAACTCGACACCTGTCTGGCCGACATCCGCCTGCGCCGTCTCAAAGGCGAGAAGCCCTGACCGGGATCATGCAGGTTGCAGCAGAGTGGATTAATCTAAAGGTCAGCCATAGACCTTTGGCGCGCGGCTGCGGTCAATGCCAGTGCCTCTAGATAAAAGGAACCCCACCATGCCCGCCCAAGAACTGCAAAAACAACTCGACACCCTGCGCGAGCAACTGGAGCAGAATCCGCCGCTGTCTGAAGCTGAGCGTGATGATCTGCATGCGCTGATGGCGCAGATCGAAACTGAAATCAAACTGGAGAGCGCCACTCAGGACGCAAGCATCGCCGATGGCGTGAACCTGGCGGTGGACCGCTTCGAACTTGAACACCCGGCTATTGCCGGCACCCTGCGCAATATCGTCAATGCGCTGGGCAGTATGGGGATCTGATTCCCCTTCCCTGAAATGCAAAAAGCCCTGCCAGCGCTGGCAGGGCTTTTTCATAGGCGCGATTTGAAACGCGATCCCTTGTAGGAGTGAGCCTGCTCGCGATAGCGGTGTATCAGTAGACATCCATGTTGAATGTCAGTCCGCAATCGCGAGCAGGCTCACTCCTACAGGGGTTATTTATTGGCGCACAAGGCGCTGGTTCGGCAGTTGCACAGTCTCAGTGCTGCGATACGGATTGATATCCAGCCCGCCACGACGCACATAGCGCGCAAACACCGTGAGCTTCTCCGGCTTCAGCAAACGCTGCAGGTCGAGGAAGATCCGCTCCACGCACTGCTCATGGAAGTCCGAGTGCTGGCGGAAACTGACGATGTATTCCAGCAGACTGGCGTGATCCAGCGCCGCGCCACGATACTCCACCACTACGCTGCCCCAGTCCGGCTGGCTGGTCACCGGGCAGTTGGATTTGAGCAGATGGCTGTGCACGCTCTCTTCAACAATCTTCGAATCATCGCAACGCAGCAGCTCCGGGCGCGGATGCTCATAGTTGCTGACGCTGATGTCCAGATCGTCGATGCACACGCCGGGCAACGCCACGACGCCTTCGGCTTCGACGTCCTTCAGGCTGCGTACCCGTACGCCAACCGGTTTGCCGGCAGCGGCCGACAGGTCCTTGACCAGCGTGGCCTCCAGGCTGGCGATGTCGGCGAACGGCGTCTGGTTCAGCGAGTTCAGGTACAGCTTGAACGACTTCGATTCGATGATGTTCGGCGAATCCGCCGGAATGCTGAACTCACCGATCGCCACCACCGGTTTGCCCGATGGCAGCAGCCACGACAGCTCGAAGCAGTTCCAGAAATCCACACCTTTATACGGCAGGGTTTCGGCGGTCAGGCCCAACTCGGCCCATTTCGCGGTGCGCGGAATCGGGAACAGCAGGGACGGCGTGTACGTGGCGATGTATTCGCTGGATTTGCCCAGCGGCGAATGTTCGGCTGCGGGATGCATGGCGGAAACCTGACTGAAGAATCAGCGGATTCTATCAGCCTTTGCACCCGCCTTTGAGTGCTTACTGACTGACAGTCAGTTTGCCGACCATGCCCGCCTGGTAGTGACCGGGAATATTGCAGGCGAATTCCAGGCTGGTGGCCTTGCTGAAGCTCCAGGTCAGTTCGGCAGTCTTGCCCGGTTCGACCAGCACGCTGTTGGGGTCGTCGTGCTTCATGCCGTGGCCCATGCTGCCGTGATCCATGCCCGCCATGTCGTGGGACATTTCTTTCATGCCGGTCGGCGTTAGCATGCCGCTTTGCTGCATTTGCAACATTTCCTGCTGGTGTCTGGCATGCATCGCGGCGTCACCGAGGTTGAATTCGTGCAGCAACTGGCCTTTATTCACCAGCACAAAGCGAACGGTCTCACCGGCCTTGACCTGAATGGCTTTCGGGTCGAACGACATGTCGTTCAGCACCACCTCGATGCTGCGGGAGGCCTTGGCCGCCGGGGCCGGTTGGCCGAAATCATACGTGTGCGCGGGCGCGGCCCAGACAGGTGAACTCAGCGCCAGCAAACAGGCGGCGACGGCCAGAGGGTTGCGCAAAAACATAGTCATACTCCAACAAGATAAGGTTCAGCCTGTGGGAAACTCTAGCCCGCCTGCGCTGGCAGCGACCTGACAGGCAGATTACAACTTTGTCAGGTTGGCGCCTGTCGCCAGCGCCCACGGTATAACGCTTTTGTTTTTATCACCGAGCCGCCCATGAAACTGCTGATCGTCGAAGACCAACCGAAAACCGGCCACTACCTGCGCCAGGGCCTGACCGAGGCCGGGTTCAACACCGAACTGGTGGCTGACGGCAACAGCGGTCAGCAACTGGCCTTGAGCGGTGATTATGCGCTGCTGATTCTCGACGTGATGCTGCCCGGGCGCAGTGGCTGGCAGATCCTGCACGCGGTGCGCAGTGCCGGCCTCGACACACCGGTGCTGTTTCTCACCGCCAAGGATGCCGTGGAGGACCGGGTGCACGGCCTCGAACTCGGCGCCGACGATTATCTGGTCAAACCGTTCGCCTTCTCCGAATTGCTGGCCCGGGTGCGCAGCCTGCTGCGCCGGGGCAGCGCCCTGCCCCAGGAAACCAGTCTGCAACTGGCCGACCTGCGCCTGGACCTGATTCGCCGCCGGGTCGAGCGCGGCGGCCAGCGCATCGACCTCACCGCCAAGGAATTCGCCCTGCTGGAAATGCTCCTGCGCCGTCAGGGTGAAGTGCTGCCGAAATCGCTGATTGCCTCGCAAGTCTGGGACATGAACTTCGACAGTGACACCAACGTGATCGAAGTGGCGATCCGGCGTCTGCGCCTGAAGATCGACGATGACTTCCCCGACAAACTGATCCACACCGTGCGCGGCATGGGTTACGTGCTTGAAGAGCGCCCGGCCTGATGGGTCGCCTGTCGCTGAGTTCCCGTCTGGCGCTGCTGTTTGCCGCCTGCACCGCTGTGGTCTCGCTGTTCGCCGGGGTGCTGTTCAGCCGCGCCAGCGAGGCGCACTTCATTGAGCTCGATCAGCAATTGCTCGACGGCAAGTTGATCGGTTTGCGCCGGGCCTTGCAGGATGTGCAACCCGCTCAGCGAGAGGCGCGGCTGGCGGATGAGCTGAGCCGTCAGGCCGACCTGGCACTGCGTATTACTGGCAGTGACGGCCAGCGCTGGTACGACAGCTCGATCAATTTGCCGCAGGATTTGCCGCAACAGCCGGGCCTGTCGACCATCAGCCATGACGGCGCCGACTACCGCGTGCTCAACGCCCCGCTCGATCCAGACCAATCCGATTCGCCGCAACTGACACTGCTGCTGGACATCACCCACCACCAGCACTTCCTGCAACGCATGCAGCATCTTATCTGGCTGACCGTCGGCCTGTCAGCGCTGGCCACCGCGCTGCTCGGCGCCTGGGCCGCACGCAGCGGTTTGCGTCCGTTGCGCCGTATGAGCGCAGTCGCCCGTGGGATTTCTGCGCATTCGCTCAACGCCCGACTGCCGCAAGCGCAAATGCCGCCGGAGCTTGCGGAAATGGCCCACAGCTTCAACGCCATGCTCGGACGCCTCGATGACTCGTTTCAACGGCTGTCGGCGTTCTCTGCCGACATCGCCCATGAACTGCGCACACCGCTGTCGAACCTGCTGACCCATACCCAAGTCACCCTCACCCGCCCACGCCCGATCGAGGATTACCGCGAAGCCCTGCACAGCAACCTCGAAGAACTGCAATGGATGGCACAACTGGTCAACGACATGCTTTATCTGGCCAAGGCTGACCATGGTTTGCTGATGCCCAAGCGCGAGGCGCTGGAGCTGGCGGATGAGAGCGATGTGTTGCTGGAGTTTTTCGCGCCATTGGCCGAGGACGCCGGGGTGACGCTGAGCCGCGAAGGTCATGCGCGCATAGAGGGCGACCGCAGCATGCTGCGCCGGGCCTTGTCGAATCTGCTGGATAACGCGCTGCGCTTTACCCCGGCGTCAGGCAGCGTGCGCGTGTCAATCGTCGATCAGCCCCAAGCAGTGCAGGTGTCGGTGGAAAACAGTGGCGAAGGCATTTCGGCTGAACTGTTGCCACGGCTGTTTGACCGGTTCTATCGGGCGGATCCGGCGCGGCAGGAAGGCAGCAGTGAGCATGCGGGGTTGGGGCTGGCGATTACCCAATCGATCGCGCGGGCGCATGGCGGGCAGATTCATTGCGAATCGGCTGCGGGGTGGACGCGGTTTGTGATCGAGTTGCCCAAGAAGGATTGAGGCCGACAGTTCCGGCCCCTTCGCGAGCAAGCTCGCTCCCACAGTGTTTTGCGTCGTTCACATAATGGTGACTCAACTCAGTACCTGTGGGAGCGGGCTTGCCCGCGATGGCGATTTCAGAGCTTACGAATATCTCAACGCGTGAGCCGGCTCGATCTTCGCCGCCCGCAACGCCGGATACACCGTCGCCAGGAAGCTCAGAATAAAGCCCGCCGAGCAGATCAACAGCACATCCCCGCCCTGCAATTCCGAAGGCAGGTTGCTGACGAAGTACACGTCGGAACTGAAGATGTGCTGCCCGGTAACGCGCTCGACCCAACCAACCATTTCGCTGACGTTCAGCGCCGCGATCACGCCGAGCACGCCGCCAATCAAGGTGCCGACAATCCCGATCACCGTACCCTGCACCATGAAGATCGCCATGATCTGCCGTGGCGTGGCGCCGATGGTGCGCAAGATCGCGATGTCCGCGCCTTTGTCGTTCACCACCATGATCAGCGTGGCGATGATGTTGAACGCCGCCACCGCGACAATCATCAGCAACAACAGGCCGATCATGGTTTTTTCCATTTTCATCGCGCTGAACAGGCTGCCCTGGGTGTGGGTCCAGTCGTCAGCTTTGAACTCGGCACCGAGGCCTGCAGCGATGTCCGAGGAGACTTTCGGCGCGGCATACAGATCCTTCACCGCCAAGCGCACACTCTGCACCTGATTCGGCTGCCAGTGCTGCATGGTCGCGGCATCGGCCACGTGGATCAGGCCCATCGAACCGTCCAGTTCGGCGCCGACCTTGAACACACCGACCACGTTCAGGCGCTGCATGCGCGGGGTGATACCACCCGGTGCGGTGCTGACTTCCGGCACGATCAGGGTGATCTTGTCGCCGACATTGAGGCGGAAGCGGCGCGCGGTGATTTCACCGATCACTACACCGAACTCGCCCGGTTTCAGGTCATCGAGACGTCCCTGCACAATGTGCTGGGCTACGATCGACACCTTGCCTTCCTGAGCCGGATCGACACCGCTGATCTGGATCGGCTGCATCAAGCCCTTGTAGGACAGCATGCCTTCCATCTCGGTGAACGGCACGGCGGCGGTCACTTCAGGATTTTTCAGCGCGGCGGCGGCTACCGGCTGCCAGTCATCGATCGGCTTGACGCCAACGATGGTCGCGTGCGGCACCATGCCGAGGATGCGCGAGCTCATTTCGCGCTGGAAGCCGTTCATCACCGACAGCACCACGATCATCGCCAGCACGCCGAGGGCGAGCCCGATCATCGAAGTCATCGAGATGAACGAAACAAAGCGATTGCGGCGCTTGGCGCGGGTATAGCGCGTGCCGATAAAGATCGATAACGGTCTGAACATTCGCTGGGGCACCGTATAAAAATAAAAGACCCGATGCCTTACACAGGCACCGGGTTTCGGTCGGTCAGATGGTGGTCAGGCAGCCTTCTTGCAACTGCAGGACGCGGTCCATCTGGCGGGCCAGGTTCATGTCGTGAGTCACCACCAGGAACGCCGTGCGCATCGAAGTGCTGAGTTCCAGCATCAAGTCCTGAATGCCTTCGGCGGTGTGCGAATCAAGGTTACCGGTTGGCTCGTCGAGCATCACCAGGCCTGGATTGTTCACCAGCGCCCGGGCGATGGCCACTCGCTGGCGCTCGCCACCGGACAGCTCGGCCGGTTTGTGCTCCAGACGATGGCCCAGACCGACACGCTCCAGCAACGCGGTAGCGCGCTGACGTGCTTCCGGGATCGCAGTCTTGCCGATCAGCAGCGGCATGCAGACGTTTTCCAGCGCGGTGAATTCCGGCAGCAAGTGGTGGAACTGGTACACGAACCCGAGAGCACGGTTACGCAGCAGGCCACGCTTCTTCTCGCTAAGGGCCGACAGTTCTTCGCCATCGAGCCAGACGCTGCCCTGGGTTGGGGTGTCGAGGCCGCCCAGCAGATTGAGCAAGGTACTTTTGCCCGAACCGGACTTGCCGACAATCGCCACTCGCTCGCCCGGGTGCAACTCCAGTTGCAGACCGGCCAGCACTTGCACCGACTCCGGGCCTTCCTCGTAGGATTTGCCCAGGTTGCGGCAGCTCAAGATTGCTTTATCACTCATGCCCGACTCACTCATAACGTAGCGCCTCCGCCGGCTGGGTGCGCGCAGCACGCCAGGCGGGATACAGGGTGGCGAGGAAACTCAGGACCAACGCAGCGGCGCAGACCATGACCACGTCCTGGCTCTGCACCTGCGATGGCAGGTAATCGATGAAATACACGTCGGCGTTGAGGAACTTGTGGCCGATCAGCCCTTCCAGGGCGGAAATCGCCGCGCTGACGTTGAGCGCGGCGAAGATCCCGACCACGGCGCCAATCGCCGTACCGACCACACCGATCACAGTGCCCTGCACCATGAACGTGCGCATGATCGTCCCCGGCGTGGCGCCGAGGGTACGCAGAATGGCGATGTCGCTCTTCTTGTCATTTACCACCATCACCAGCGTGGAAATGATGTTGAACGCAGCCACCGCGACGATCAGCAGCAACAGCAGACCGATCATGGCTTTTTCCATGCGGATCGCCTGATACAGGTTGCCGTGGGTACGGGTCCAGTCGCGGGCGTAGTAATGGTCTTCGCCCAACTGCTGGGCGATGGTCCAGGCCACGCGCGGTGCCTGGAACAGATCATCGAACTTCAACCGGATGCCCTGCACCTGATCAGGCTTCCAGCGGTGCATCTTCGCCAGATCCTGCAGGTTGGTGACGCCCAGATAGCCGTCCAGCTCACCGGCGCCAACATGGAAGATGCCGACCACGGTGAAGCGCTTCATGCGCGGAAACATCCCGGCCGGGGTCACGCTGACCTCCGGTGCGACGAAGGTGACTTTGTCACCGAGGCCCACGCCGAGCTTGGTCGCGGCCTTGTCGCCGATGACGATGCCGAAGCTGCCCGGCGTCAAATCGTCGAGTTTGCCCTGCTTCATGAAGTTGTCGATGATCGAGACATTGCGCTCGAGCGCGGGGTCGATGGCGTTGAGCAACACCTTGGACACCTGACCGTTGTTGGTCAGCAAACCCTGCATCTGGGTGAATGGCGCAACGGCCGTCACCTGCGGATTCTGCTTGACCTTGGTCGCCAGGCTTTGCCAATCGTTGATCGGTTCGCCGGTTTCAAGAGTCGCGTGGGGCACCATGCCCAGCACGCGGGTGCGCATCTCATGATCGAAGCCGTTCATCACCGAGAGCACCACGATCATCACGACCACGCCAAGGGCGAGCCCGATCATCGAAGTCAGGGAAATGAATGACACAAAATGATTGCGACGCTTTGCACGGGTATAACGCGTGCCGATAAATACGAAGAGAGGTCTGAACATGTCGGGGCTTGTTCGGAGGTAAAAGGAAT
>NZ_JBIVMY010000011.1:118604-125861 GCF_044753325.1 Pseudomonas sp. NPDC088414
ACCAGCTTTACACTCAGACCACCGCCGCTACCATGGGTTCGCCATGTCGACATTAGATGAAGAAGATCGCCGCGAATACTACCGTATCGAGGACATGATCGCACTGGAAATTCGGCCCCTGTCCGCTCCCGAAGCCGCAGGCCAGGAAGTGTTGCAGGATGCTTCCCCGCTGTTCAACCTGCTCAGCGAACTGCACCTGAGCGAATTCGAGTCGCAGCACCTGTTGCGCCAGATCAGCGAGCGCGACCGGGCCATCGCCGCGTTCCTCAAATCCCAGAACAAACGCATCGACCTGCTCAGCCAGGTGGTCGCCCTGACCGTGCTCGGCCATATCGGCGAGCCGCAACCGGTGATCATCTCCGAAGGCGGGATCGATTTTCAGCACCCGACCCCGATCGCCACCGGCGCGCACCTGTCGGTGAAACTGGTGCTGATGCCGCAGGCGCTCGGCCTGCTGCTGCGCGCCCGCGTCACCCATTGCGACCGCAAGGGCGACGGCTACGACGTCGGCACCGAGTTCGAACACTTGACCGACGCCCAGCGCCAGTTGCTCGCCCGCTATATCTTGCAGAAACAGGCCCAGGAACGACGCCTGGCCCGTGAACAGAACGAATCAGGCATTTAAATTAAGGAAGCACCGTGACCCTCATCTACGGCCACCGCGGCGCCAAGGGCGAAGCACCGGAAAATACCCTGACCAGTTTTCAGGAATGTCTCAAGCACGGCGTACGCCGCTGCGAACTGGATCTGCACCTGTCCAAGGACGGCGAGCTGATGGTGATCCACGACCCGACCCTCAAACGCACCACCGACCGGCGCGGCAAGGTGGTCGAGCACACCGCCGCCGAACTGGTGACCTACGACGCACGCAAGGGCGGCCCGGGCTGGATCAAGCCGTGCCCGATTCCGACGCTGGAAGAACTGTTCGAGAAATGCGATTTCGAGCACTGGCAGCTCGAAGTCAAAAGCGCGTCGCGCACCCGTGCGGCGACCACCGTGCTGGCAATCCGCGAAATGGCCCAGCGACATGGCCTGCTGGACAAGGTCACGATTACTTCGAGTTCGCGGGAAGTGCTGAAAGCGGCGCTGGATCTGGTGCCGGACGTGTCACGGGGACTGGTGGCCGAATACGCCTGGCTCGACCCGTTGAAGGTCGCGGCCAGCTACGGCTGTGAGATTCTGGCTTTGAACTGGACGCTGTGTACGCCGGAACGCCTGCAGAAGGCGCAGCGTCAGGGGCTGCATGTGTCGGTGTGGACCGTCAACGAGCCTGCGCTGATGCGCAGACTCGCCGACTTCGGCGTTGACAGCCTGATTACAGACTTTCCCGGTTTGGCCACTGCCACCCTCGAGAATTGCTGAAATCGGTCTCCCCGGCCGGCTCAGGCCACCGGCCGGAGCCCGTCAAAAAAGCCGGTTGAGGCCGTCGTACGCCGCTACCCGATAGGCTTCGGCCATGGTCGGGTAGTTGAACGTGGTGTTGACGAAGTACTTCAGCGTATTCAACTCGCCCGGCTGGCTCATGATCGCCTGACCGATGTGCACGATCTCCGACGCCTGATAACCGAAGCAGTGAACGCCCAGCACTTCCAGGGTTTCACGGTGGAACAGGATCTTCAGCATGCCTTGCGGCTCGCCGGCGATCTGCGCACGCGCCATGCTCTTGAAGAACGCCTTGCCGACTTCGTACGGCACTTTGGCCTGGGTCAGCTCCTGCTCGTTCTTGCCGATCGAGCTGATCTCCGGAATGGTGTAGATGCCGGTCGGCACATCATTCACGAAGCGCCAGCTGCCGTTATCGACGATGCTGCCAGCCGCCGAGCGACCCTGGTCGTGGGCGGCACTGGCCAGGCTCGGCCAGCCGATCACGTCGCCGGCGCCGTAGATGTTCGGCACGCAGGTGCGGTAGGCCTCGTCGACTTCGATCTGGCCACGGCTGTTGACCTTGACCCCGATGTTTTCCAGGCCGAGCTGGTCGGTGTTACCGGTACGGCCGTTGCACCAGAGCAAGGCGTCGGCCTTGATCTTCTTGCCGGATTTGAGGTGCAGGATCACACCGTTGTCCACGCCTTCAACGCGATCGTAATCCTCGTTGTGGCGCACAGTGATGTTGTTGTTGCTGAAGTGGTAGCTCAACGCCTGGGAGATTTCCGAGTCGAGGAAGCTCAGCAACTGACCGCGGTTGTCCACCAGTTCAACCAATACACCCAGACCGCTGAAGATCGAAGCGTATTCACAGCCGATTACACCGGCGCCGTACACGATCAGTTTGCGCGGGGTGTGACCGAGGCTGAGGATGGTGTCGCTATCGTAGATGCGCGGGTGATTGAAATCGATGTCCGCCGGGCGATACGGGCGCGAACCGGTGGCGATAATGATGTGCTTGGCCACCAGTTTCTCGACCACGCCGTTGGCGCAGACCACTTCGATGGTTTGCTCGTCGGCGAAGCTGCCGGTGCCGAAGAACACGTCGACGCGATTACGGGCGTAGTAGCCGGTGCGCGACGCGACTTGTTTGGAGATGACTTTCTCGGCGCTCTTCAACACGTCCGGGAAGGAGAACCAGCGCGGCTCGCCGATCGCCCGAAACATCGGGTTGGTGTTGAACTGCATGATCTGCCGCACCGAGTGACGCAGGGCCTTGGACGGGATGGTTCCAAGGTGGGTGCAGTTGCCGCCGACCTGGCGACGGCTGTCGACCATCGCCACCTTGCGCCCTGCTTTGGCGGCGTTCATTGCCGCGCCTTCTCCCGCCGGGCCGGAACCCAACACCACCACGTCGTAGTTGTAGACAGCCATGCGTACTCCTCAGAACAGGCCGCGGTGCCAGCAGCACCAGCGGCTAAATCACGCCGAATCGCGGCGCGAAGGAACAATTGGGGGTCAGTAAAGAACCCGGACACAGTCTATAGAAGCGTCAACGCCGCGCACATTAACCCTTGGTCGCGTCGTAGGCTACTTTTGCCTGCACTACAACGCCAGCTTTCGTACTGTTTTCAGTCAATCTTTGCGCCACTGAGGCGCTCGAAAGCCGCGCTGGTGCGAATGACGAAACCTGTATCGGCACGAATCACGAAGAATGCACCAATGTCGTGTTTTTCGGCATAGTCCGAAGCCCTTTCAGGCCCGAGAATCAGCAACAGCGTCGATAGTCCATCGGCCATCAACGCTGAAGGATGAATCACCGTGACTGACGCCAGGTTGTGCAGGACCGGCGCCCCGCTACGCGCATCGAAGGTGTGGGAATAACGCCGGCCACCTTGCAGGAAATAGTTGCGGTAATCACCGGAGGTGGAGACGCCGTAGCCATCGACATTGATGACGCGCTCAGCCACCTGCTGATCGTCACGCGGCTCCTCCAGCGCGATACGCCATGCCGAACCGTCGAGTTTTTTGCCCTTGGCTTTCAGCTCGCCCGTGGCTTCGGCGAGATAATCATGGATGCCCATGGCGTCGAGCCGGGCGGCGATGGTGTCGACGGCGTAACCGGCAGCGATGCTGTTGAAGTCGACTTCCACCGGCGCATCCTTGCACAGGCGGTCGCCGTCGACATGCAAATGGCGGTAGCCGACCCGTTGCAGGGTGGCGGCCAGCTCGGCGGGGTCCGGGACTTTCTCTTCACGCCCTTGCGGGCCGAACCCCCACAGGTTCATCAGCGGCTCGACGGTCAGGTCGTAGGAGCCTTCGCTTTGCTCTGACAGCTGTTCGCCGACACGGACCAATTCGAGCACGGCAGCCGGCATGGTCTGACAGCTGTTCGCCGGCAAGGCATTGAAACGTTCGATGTCGGAGTCATTGCGATAGGTCGACATCTGCCGGTCGACGTCACCGAGGATTCTTTCCACTTCAAGCTGCACCTGCGCAGGCTCGGGAAGACCGGCGTGGCGCACGTATTTGATCGAATAGGTGCTACCCATGGTCGGGCCGCCGAAGCTTTCCATGGCGTCGCCGTTGCCGCAGCCGGATAAGCTGCCCGCCAGCAGCAAAAGGCCAATCAGCCTCCCTTTAGACAAATCCCCTACTCCCCACACAAAGCTGAAGATTATGCGCCAGAACCTGTAGGAGCTGCCGAGTGAAACGAGGCTGCGATCTTTGCCTTTGATCTTTGGAAGCAAGATCAAAAGATCGCAGCGTGCCGCAGCTCCTGCAGGTTTTCATTCGGTTGATAGCCAGATGCTGGCCCTGGTAATGGCTATATCGTTTAAGCAGCGCCCTAACCAGTTGTTGCCTACCGATCTTTATACACATATGGTTACAAAACTGTTCACGGGTACTGCCTGAGTTTGCCGCGTGACGGCGAGGACGTGTCTAGATCAGGGATTTCCAATAAGACAGCCAACAGAGAGTACGAACCAATGTCCTCCACCACGGGCAAAGGCAAAGCGATTTTTCGCGTTGTCAGCGGCAATTTTCTCGAGATGTTCGACTTTATGGTCTATGGCTTTTACGCCACGGCCATCGCCAAAACCTTCTTCCCTGCCGACAGCGCCTTCGCGTCTCTGATGCTCTCGCTCGCGACCTTCGGCGCCGGTTTCCTGATGCGTCCGCTGGGCGCGATCTTCCTTGGTGCCTACATTGACCGTCACGGTCGTCGCCAGGGCCTGATCATTACCCTTGCGCTGATGGCCGCCGGTACGATCCTCATCGCCTGCGTACCGGGCTATGCCACCCTCGGTGTCGCCGCGCCGTTGATCGTGCTGTTCGGTCGCTTGCTGCAAGGTTTCTCGGCCGGCGTCGAGCTGGGCGGTGTATCGGTGTATCTGGCGGAAATCGCTACGCCGGGCCGCAAGGGCTTTTTCGTCAGTTGGCAGTCCGCCAGCCAACAGGCAGCGGTAGTCTTTGCTGGGTTGCTCGGGGTTGGCCTCAACCACTGGCTGAGCCCGGAACAAATGGGTGACTGGGGCTGGCGCGTGCCGTTCCTGATCGGCTGCATGATCGTTCCGGTGATCTTCATCATTCGTCGCTCGCTGGAGGAAACCCCGGAATTCCAGGCGCGCAAACATCGCCCTACCCTGCGGGAAATCGTCCGCTCGATCGGTCAGAACTTTGGCATCGTCATCGCCGGCATGGCGCTGGTGGTGATGACCACGGTGTCGTTCTACCTGATCACCGCCTACACCCCGACCTTCGGCAAGGCCGAACTGCATCTGTCGGATTTCGACGCGCTGCTGGTGACCGTGTGCATCGGTCTGTCGAACTTCTTCTGGCTGCCGGTAATGGGCGCGGTGTCCGACAAGATCGGGCGTAAACCCCTACTGCTCGCGGCGACCATTCTGGCGATTCTGACCGCCTACCCGGCGCTGTCGTGGCTGGTGGCGAACCCGAGCTTCAGTCATCTGCTGATCGTCGAACTGTGGCTGTCGTTCCTGTACGGCTCGTACAACGGCGCGATGGTCGTAGCGCTCACCGAAATCATGCCGGTGGAAGTGCGCACCACCGGGTTCTCGCTGGCGTATAGCCTGGCGACGGCGACCTTTGGCGGCTTTACACCGGCAGCCTGTACTTACCTGATTCATGTGCTGGACAACAAGGCTGCGCCGGGGATCTGGCTCAGCGGTGCGGCGGTGCTGGGGCTGATTGCAACGCTGGTGCTGTTCCGCGGGAATAAGCATGAGCTGCGCACTGCGCAAGCGGCCGTGGCAGGTGGCGCCCGATAGGACGCCATCGCTGGCAGGCCAGCTCCCACAGGGGATTTGTGAACGACACAGCCCCCCTTCTGCCACTACATTTCCAAATGACCTTAAAGAAAAGATCGCAGCCTTCGGCAGCTCCTACAGAATCCAATGCGATCCCCTGTAGGAGCTGCCGAAGGCTGCGATCTTTTGATCTTCTCCAAACAAAAACGCCCCGACCTAAGTCGGGGCGTTTTCATTTGCAGCTAAAGCTTAGCGCGGGAACGCTGGCGGGTTTACACCGGCCATGTCTTCCATCACGCGAACCACCTGGCAGCTGTAGCCGAACTCGTTGTCGTACCAGACGTACAGCACAACGCGGTTGTCCTGCACGATGGTCGCTTCAGCATCGACCACACCGGCGTGACGCGAACCCACGAAGTCGGTGGACACCACTTCCTGCGAGTTGACGAAGTCGATTTGCTTGTGCAGATCGGAGTGCAGCGCCATATAGCGCAGGTACTCGTTCATCTCTTCACGGCTGGCGGCTTTCTCAAGGTTCAGGTTGAGAATGGCCATCGACACGTTTGGCGTCGGAACGCGGATCGCGTTACCGGTCAGCTTGCCGGCCAGCTCAGGCAGAGCCTTGGCAGCAGCGGTGGCAGCACCGGTCTCGGTGATCACCATGTTCAGCGCGGCGGAACGGCCACGGCGATCGCCCTTGTGGAAGTTGTCGATCAGGTTCTGGTCGTTGGTGTACGAGTGAACGGTTTCGACGTGACCGTTGATGATGCCGAACTTGTCATTCACAGCCTTCAGCACCGGCACGATGGCGTTGGTGGTGCAGGAAGCGGCGGACACGATCTTGTCGTCAGCGGTGATTTCGTTGTGGTTGATACCGTGAACGATGTTCTTCAGCTTGCCTTTGCCAGGCGCGGTCAGAACAACGCGAGCGACACCTGGGCATTGCAGGTGCTGACCCAGGCCATCGGCGTCACGCCACACACCGGTGTTGTCCACCAGCAGCGCATCTTTGATGCCGTACTGGGTGTAATCCACTTCGGTCGGGTTCTTCGCGTAGATCACCTGGATCAGGTTACCGTTGGCGGTGATGGTGTTGTTTTCTTCGTCGATGACGATGGTGCCGTTGAACGGACCGTGTACCGAATCGCGACGCAGCAGGCTGGCGCGCTTGGTCAGGTCGTTTTCGGCGCCTTTGCGCACAACGATGGCACGCAGACGCAGACCGTCGCCACCACCGGTTTTCTCGATCAGGATGCGCGCCAGCAGACGGCCGATACGACCGAAGCCGTACAGCACAACGTCAGTGCCTTTGCGGGCCGAAGCGTTTTGCTGACCAACCACGTCAGCCAGTTCTTCACGCACGAACTGCTCGGCGCTGCGGCCATTGCCTTCGCTGCGGAATTTGAACGCCAACTTGCCCAGGTCTACCGAAGCCGCGCCGAGCTTGAGCTCGCTCATGGCTTTCAGCAGAGGGAATGTTTCGTGGACGGAGAGTTCGCTATCGTCGGAGGAACGGTGGCGAGCAAAGCGGTGAGCTTTGAGAATCGCGATGACAGACTGGTTGATCAGGCTGCGGCCATAGATCGAGCTCACCACGTTGTTATTGCGGTAGAGCTGACCG
>NZ_JBIVMY010000011.1:125870-147998 GCF_044753325.1 Pseudomonas sp. NPDC088414
GACCGATAAGCGGAATCATCGCTTCTGCGAGTGCTTCACGGTCGATCCATTCACCAAGACACTGGTCGGGCTTCTGAGTCACGGGAACCTTCCACATGTAGGGGCAGAAAAAAGGGGCTACATTATGCCGCCGAGAACCTCTTGTAGCAATGCGCGCTTGTCGCGCAATCGGTAACAAAATTCCGTTCAAAAAAATTACGCCCCGCGCCAACCCAGTAAAACCGGGGCTTCCAGCACAGTCAATTTTTCGACGACTGTTAGACGATATCTGTAACCCTCCGTAACACCAGTCGATTTCGGCACTACATAACCGTAAAAAAAGTGCTCGTTTTTATGGTTACCACTACATTTTGCGCAAACCGCGAAGATAGACGCAGTCTGCAACTGACAGCCGGCACCGGACGCCGTTACAATTACCGACTTTGTCGCAAAGCCTGGAGCTCAACCTTCCGTGCCCGTTCTGCGTCTACCGCTTCTCCCTGCCGCGGCAGGTAAACAGCATTGGGGCAACCTGCCCGGTGCTGCCCTCAGCCTCGCGATTGCCGAGGCTGCCAGCGCTGCCAAGCGCTTCACCCTGCTACTGACCGCCGACAGCCAGAGTGCCGAACGGCTGGAACAGGAGCTGAGTTTCTTCGCCCCGGATTTGCCCGTGCTGCATTTTCCCGACTGGGAAACCCTGCCGTACGATCTGTTCTCGCCGCACCAGGACATCATCTCCCAGCGCATCGCCAGTCTTTATAGACTGCCGGAACTGGCGCACGGCGTGCTGGTGGTGCCGATCACCACCGCCCTGCACCGCCTGGCGCCGACCAAATTCCTGCTCGGCAGCAGTCTGGTGCTGGATGTCGGGCAGAAGCTCGATGTCGAACAGATGCGTTCGCGCCTTGAGGCCAGCGGCTATCGCTACGTTGATACGGTCTACGAACACGGCGAGTTCACCGTACGTGGTGCGCTGATCGACCTGTTCCCGATGGGCAGCAAACTGCCGTATCGCATCGACTTGTTCGACGACGAAATCGAGACCCTGCGCACCTTCGATCCAGAAAACCAGCGCTCCATCGACAAGGTCGAATCGGTCAAGCTGCTGCCGGCCCGCGAGTTCCCGCTGCAGAAAGATGCGGTCACCCGCTTCAAGGCACGCTTTCGCGAGCGTTTTGACGTCGACTTCCGGCGCTGCCCGATCTTCCAGGACTTGAGCAGCGGCATCACCCCGGCCGGTATCGAGTACTACCTGCCGCTGTTCTTCGACGAAACCTCGACGTTGTTCGATTACCTGCCGCAGGACACTCAAGTGTTCTCGCTGCCGGGCATCGAACAGGCGGCAGAAAACTTCTGGAACGACGTGCGCAATCGCTACGAAGAGCGCCGCGTCGATCCATCGCGCCCTCTATTGCCGCCTGCGGAATTGTTCCTGCCGGTGGAAGACTGCTTCGCCCGCCTCAAGAGCTGGCCACGGGTCGTCGCCAGTCAGCAGGACGTCGAATCCGGCGCCGGTCGCGAGCGCTTCCCGGCGCAGGCACTGCCAAACCTGGCGATCGAAGCCAAGGCCACGCAACCGCTGGCGGCGCTCTCGGCGTTCCTCGATGAATTCCCCGGACGCGTGCTGTTCACCGCCGAATCCGCGGGCCGGCGTGAAGTCCTGCTGGAGCTGCTGGAACGGCTGAAACTGCGGCCGAAAACCGTCGACAGCTGGCCGGACTTCGTTTCGAGCAAGGATCGTCTGGCAATCACCATTGCCCCGCTCGACGAAGGCTTGATGCTCGATGACCCGGCGCTGGCGCTGGTGGCCGAGAGCCCGCTGTTCGGTCAACGCGTGATGCAGCGCCGGCGCCGGGAAAAACGCGCCGACGCCAACAACGATGCAGTGATCAAAAACCTCACCGAACTGCGCGAAGGCGCGCCGGTGGTGCACATCGATCACGGGGTCGGGCGCTATCTGGGCCTGACGATTCTGGAAATCGATAATCAGGCAGCCGAATTTCTCACCCTGGAATATGCGGAGAACGCCAAGCTCTACGTGCCGGTGGCCAACCTGCATCTGATCGCCCGTTACACCGGCAGCGATGACTCACTGGCGCCGCTGCACCGACTCGGCTCCGAGACCTGGCAGAAAGCCAAGCGCAAGGCTGCTGAACAGGTGCGCGATGTCGCTGCTGAATTGCTCGACATCTATGCCCGTCGTGCCGCGCGTGAAGGCTATGCATTTGCCGACCCGAAAGCCGATTACGCAACTTTCAGCGCCGGCTTCCCGTTCGAAGAAACCCCGGATCAGCAAGCCACCATCGAAGCCGTACGCGAAGACATGCTCGCGCCAAAGCCGATGGATCGTCTGGTCTGCGGCGACGTGGGTTTCGGCAAGACCGAAGTGGCGATGCGCGCCGCGTTCATCGCCGTGCACGGCGGACGCCAGGTGGCGATTCTGGTGCCGACCACCCTGCTCGCCCAGCAACACTACAACAGCTTCCGCGACCGCTTCGCCGACTGGCCGGTGACCGTGGAAGTGATGAGCCGCTTCAAATCGGCCAAGGAAGTGAATGCGGCGATTGCCGATCTGGCGGAAGGCAAGATCGACATCGTCATCGGTACGCACAAACTGCTGTCCGACGACGTGAAAATCAAAAACCTTGGTCTGGTGATCATCGACGAAGAACACCGTTTCGGTGTCCGCCAGAAAGAACAGCTCAAGGCCCTGCGCAGCGAAGTCGACATTCTGACGCTGACCGCCACGCCGATTCCGCGCACGCTGAACATGGCGGTGTCGGGCATGCGCGATCTGTCGATCATCGCCACGCCGCCGGCGCGACGCCTGTCGGTGCGCACCTTCGTCATGGAACAGAACAAGAGCACGGTCAAAGAGGCCCTGCTGCGTGAACTGCTGCGTGGCGGTCAGGTGTACTACCTGCACAACGACGTCAAAACCATCGAGAAATGCGCGGCGGATCTCGCCGAACTGGTGCCGGAAGCACGAATCGGCATCGGTCACGGGCAGATGCGCGAGCGCGAACTCGAACAGGTGATGAGCGACTTCTACCACAAGCGTTTCAACGTGCTGATCGCCTCGACCATCATCGAGACCGGCATCGACGTGCCGAGCGCCAACACCATCATCATCGAGCGCGCCGACAAGTTCGGTCTGGCGCAATTGCACCAGTTGCGCGGACGCGTGGGCCGCAGTCACCACCAGGCTTACGCCTACCTGCTGACCCCGCCACGCCAGCAAATCACTTCGGATGCGGAAAAGCGTCTGGAAGCGATTGCCAACACTCAGGATCTGGGTGCCGGTTTTGTGCTGGCGACCAACGACCTGGAAATCCGTGGCGCCGGCGAACTGCTCGGCGACGGCCAGAGCGGACAGATTCAGGCCGTGGGTTTCACGCTGTACATGGAAATGCTCGAGCGCGCGGTGAAGTCGATCCGCAAGGGCGAACAACCGAACCTTGACCAACCGCTCGGCGGTGGCCCGGAGGTCAACCTGCGTGTGCCGGCGCTGATTCCGGAAGACTATCTGCCGGACGTTCACGCCCGCCTGATTCTGTACAAGCGCATCGCTTCGGCCACCGACGAGGAAGGCCTGAAGGATCTGCAAGTGGAGATGATCGATCGTTTCGGCCTGCTGCCGGAGCCGACCAAGAATCTGGTGCGCATCACTGCGCTGAAGTTGCAGGCCGAACAGCTGGGTATCAAGAAAGTCGACGGTGGCCCGCAGGGTGGACGCATCGAGTTCGCCGCGCAGACGCCAGTCGATCCGATGACCTTGATCAAACTGATCCAGACTCAGCCAAAACGCTACAAATTCGAAGGCGCGACGATGTTCAAGTTCCAGGTGCCGATGGAACGCCCGGAAGAGCGCTTTAATACTGTAGAGGCGCTGTTCGAGCGCCTCCTCCCGAAAACCGTTTGAAGGACGCCGCATGCGCCTGTTTCGCTCACTGACTTTGCTACTTGCCTTGGTAGCCCCTTCGGTTTTTGCCGATGACCTTTATCAGGTCGAAATGATTCTGGTACGCCAGAACGCCGTGCCAGCGATTGTCAGCCGTGCCGCCCCGGAAGACTGGGCCGCCGGCGCTCAACGCCTGGGTGATGACAGCCTGCGCACACCCGCGCTCGGCGACGTTGCCAGCAAACTCAGCGCCAGCGGTGATTACAGCGTGCTGATGCACAAGGCCTGGCAGCAGACCCTCGGCGAAGCGCCGACCAAGGTCGCCGTCAGCGACGGCAAGGAACAGTTCGGCCAGTTCCCGATCGAGGGCACCCTGGAATTGAAACTCGGGCGCTTCACCGACGTGAACGCCGACTTTTGGGTCAACCAAATCGACGCCAACGGCATGGTCACTGCCAGCGAACGTCTGAAGCAGGACAGCCACACCAAGAACGGCCAGCTCAACTATCTCGACAACGGCCACCTGGCGCTGCTGATCAAGATCACCTCCCTGACGGCGCCCGCCCCACGGCAAGCCCCTGAAGCGATTCCGGACTGATCGAAGTCCTTATGTCCCCGCCCCTGAGTAAACCGTTGGCACCCTCCTGGGTCAGCCGATTCAAGGAACAGAGCCTGGAGCGTGGCCGCCGCTACGCCCTGGAGAACCGGGTACGCATCGCACAGGTCGGCGATGCAACCATCACCGCCAGTTGCGAAGGCTCTGGCGGTAACGTCTACCGTCAGACCATTCACCTGCGCGAGTCAGCCAAAGACACCCTGTTGCTGGTTGACGCCACCTGTACCTGCCCGGTGCGCAACAACTGCAAACACTGCGCTGCAGTACTCCTGCAAGTGCAGGAAACCCTCGAATACCCGGCCGCCGCGAAAGACGCCGAACTGCTGGAAAAGCTTCAGGCTGTATTGGAGAACCGCAGTCCCAAGGCGCCGCCGCAAGTGCTGGTGGACAACGTGCAACCACTGCCGCGCCTGTGGCTGGCCAGCGTCGAGTTCAGCGCATTCGAACCACGCAACGGCAAGATGCAGCGCTACATCCAGCATCGCGCGGCGCTGTCGTTCAGCTATCTGGATGAATACGTCAGCGGGCAGAAAAACAGCGACATTCTGATTCGCCAGGAAACTCAGACCCTGCGGATAAAACGCCACCCTGAGGTGGAACAGTCCTACCGCGAACAGTTAAGAATCCTCGGCTTTCGTATCGCCACGCGCCAGAGCAAAGCGCTGCCGGAAAGCGCCGGCGAGCTGTACGAGATGGTCAACGACAGCGCCTGGCTGACGTTCACCCTGAATGAACTGCCGAAGCTGCGTACCCAAGGCTGGGAATTGCAGATCGACGAGGAGTTCGGTTTCGACCTGACCGCCGTCGACGACTGGTACGCCACCGTCGAACAGGCGCCGGAGCGCGACTGGTTCGATCTGGAACTGGGGATCATCGTCAATGGTGAACGCCTGAGCCTGCTGCCGATCCTGCTCAATCTGATGCGCTCGCACGCGGAAATCCTCAACCCGGAACGCTTGGCGCGGCGACGCGATGACGAGCTGATTCTGGTCAATATTCCGCAACGCAACAGTGAGCACGGTCCGTTACAGGTTGCGCTACCCCTTGGCCGACTGAAACCGGTACTGACGACGCTGGGCGAGTTCTACTTGCAGGAGCCGGGCGAAACCACCCTGCGCCTGAGCAAGGCCGACGCCACACGCCTGAACTCGCTGGAAGGCCTTCCTTTGTTGTGGGAGGGTGGCGAACAGATCCGCAGTTTCGCTCAACGCCTGCGCGACATTCGCGACTTCAGCGCCAAAGCGCCGAACGGCCTGAACGCGACGTTGCGGCCCTATCAGCTCGAAGGCTTGAGCTGGATGCAGTCCCTGCGCCAGCTTGAGGTCGGCGGCATTCTGGCGGACGACATGGGCCTGGGCAAAACCCTACAGACCCTGGCGCATATTCTCAGCGAGAAAAACGCCGGACGCCTGGATCGACCGTGCATGGTGGTGATGCCCACCAGCCTGATCCCGAACTGGCTCGACGAGGCCGCGCACTTCACGCCGCAACTGAAAGTGGTCGCGCTGTACGGTGCCGGCCGCAAAAAGCATTTCGACCATCTGGCCGACTTCGACCTGATCCTGACCACGTATGCGCTGCTGCCCAAGGACGTCGAACGGCTGGCACAACAGCCCTTGCACGTTCTGGTGCTCGACGAAGCCCAGTACATCAAGAACCCCAACAGCAAGGCCGCGCAGGCCGCTCGCGAACTCAACGCGCGCCAGCGTCTGTGTCTGAGCGGTACACCGCTGGAAAACCACCTCGGCGAGCTGTGGTCGTTGTTCCACTTTCTGCTGCCGGGCTGGCTGGGCGATGTCAAAAGCTTCAATGCCGACTACCGCGTGCCGATCGAAAAACGCGCCAGCGAGGTCAGGCTGCAGCACCTCAATGGACGGATAAAGCCGTTTCTGCTGCGCCGCACCAAAGAACAAGTGGCCACCGAACTGCCGCCCAAGACCGAGATCATCCACTGGGTCGATCTCAACGAAGCCCAGCGCGACGTGTACGAGACCATGCGCTTGGCGATGGACAAGAAAGTCCGCGACGAAATTACTCGCAAAGGCGTGGCGCGTAGCCAGATCATCATTCTTGAAGCCTTGCTCAAGTTGCGTCAGGTCTGCTGCGACCTGCGCCTGGTCAACGACGCTACCCTGCCCGCCCGTGGCAGCAGCTCTGGCAAGCTCGATAGCCTGATGGAAATGCTCGAAGAGTTGTTCGAGGAAGGCCGGCGAATTCTGCTGTTCTCGCAGTTCACCTCGATGCTGTCACTGATCGAAGATGAACTGAAAAAACGCAATGTGGCCTACGCCTTGCTGACCGGTCAGACCCGCGATCGGCGTACGCCAGTGAAGGAATTCCAGAGCGGCAAGCGTCAGATCTTTCTGATCAGCCTGAAGGCCGGCGGCGTCGGCTTGAACCTGACCGAAGCGGACACGGTGATTCATTACGATCCGTGGTGGAACCCGGCGACCGAGAACCAGGCAACCGACCGCGCGTATCGAATCGGCCAGGAGAAACCGGTGTTCGTCTACAAGATGATTGCCCGGGGCACGGTGGAAGAGAAGATTCAGCACCTGCAGAAGGAAAAGTCTGACTTGGCAGCAGGCGTACTGGATGGACGCAAGGCCGGAGACTGGAAACTGCAGAGCGATGATATTGAAGCGCTGTTTGCGCCGTTGCCGGACAAGTTCGACAAGCGTTGAGATGTGCTCTTTCAGATAAATTGCCATCGCTGGCAAGCCAGCTCCCACGGTGCTTTGCGTTGAGCACTATTTTGTGAACATTACAAAACCTGTGGGAGCTGGCTTGCCAGCGATGGGGCCAGCAGATATCGAACTCTGGCCTGGACAGTCAACCCCTGGAAACCGGCAGCGGCGCAAACAGCGCCTCGATGTCACTCTGCTCCAGCTTGAACCCACCTGTCGTACCACCTTCCAGCACCGCCCCGGCCAGCGCAGCCTTCTCCTGCTGCAGCGCCTGGATTTTTTCCTCCACGGTACCTTTGGCAATCAACTTGTAAACAAACACCGGATTGTTCTGCCCGATACGATAAGCGCGATCAGTTGCCTGATTCTCCACCGCCGGGTTCCACCACGGGTCGAAGTGGATCACCGTGTCCGCAGCCGTCAGGTTCAGACCGGTACCGCCAGCCTTGAGGCTGATGAGGAACAACGGCACCTTGCCGCCCTGGAAATTCTTGACTGGCGTGCGCCGGTCGGTGGTGTCGCCAGTCAGCAACGAATAACCGATAGCGCGCTGCTGCAACTCCTGCTCGATCAGCGCCAGCATCGAGGTGAACTGGGAGAACAGCAGGATGCGCCGACCTTCGCCGAGCAACTCTTCGAGCATCTCCATCAGGCTGATCAGCTTGCCGCTGCCCGAGCGCAATGCCTTCGCCGTGAGCGGCATGTTGATCAAGCGCAGATCGCAGCAGACCTGACGCAGCTTGAGCAAGGCATCAAGAATGATGATCTGACTGCGCGCCACACCACTGCGGGCAATTTCGTCGCGCACTTTTTTGTCCATCGCCACGCGCACCGTTTCATAGACGTCGCGCTGGCCGTCGCTGAGTTCAACCCAATGGATGATTTCGGTTTTCGGCGGCAGCTCAGTGGCGACCTGATCTTTCTTGCGACGCAGCAGAAACGGCTTGATGCGCGCCGTCAGGTGCTGCATGCGCTGGACATTGCCATGCTTCTCGATCGGTGTGCGGTAATCGCGGTTGAAGGATTTGCTTTCGCCCAGCCAGCCAGGCATGAGGAAATGAAACTGCGACCACAGCTCGCCGAGATGGTTTTCCAGTGGCGTGCCGCTCAGACACAAGCGCTGACGGGCCTGCAAGTCACGTGCGGCCTGCGCCGCTTTGCTCAGCGGGTTCTTGATGTTCTGCGCTTCGTCGAGAATCAGCACGCTCCACGACTGCGGCCGTAAAGTTTCAAGATCCCTGGGCAGCAAGGCGTAAGTGGTCAGCACCAAGTCGTATTCGGCGAGATTGGCGAAGTCTTTTTGCCGCCCGGTCCCATGCAGCGCCAGGACCTTCAACTGAGGCGTGAAGCGCTGGGCCTCGTCGAGCCAGTTGGGAATCAGACTGGTCGGCATCACCGCCAGTGCCGGGCAATCGAGGCGCCCGCCGTGCTTTTCCGTGAGCAGATGCGCCAGGGTCTGCAGGGTTTTGCCCAAGCCCATGTCATCGCCAAGAATGCCGCCGACCTCCAGCTCCCGCAGAGTCTGCATCCAGCCAAGGCCTTCGAGCTGATATGGGCGCAGTTGCGCATTAAGGCCGGCCGGCGCAGCAATGTGGGTGTGACTGGAATTGTGCAGCCGCTTGGCAAAAGTGCGCAGGCGTTCGCCGCCCTGCCATTCCAGTGGCACGCCATCGAGCATACTCAGGCGCGCGGCGTCTGGAGCAGTCAAGCGCAGCGCATCGCCCTGATGTCCGCCCAGGTACAGCTCGCCCAGCGTCGCCATCAGCGGTTTGACCCGACTCAGCGGCAACGCCACCTTGGCGCCTGCCGGGTCGCCAAAACCGCTGGGCTTGAGTTCAATAAGGAGTTTTTCGTCGTCGCTGCGTTGCGCCAGATTCACCGGGTCGAGCAAACGTGGCTGGGTGCGCAACAGATGCAGAAGGATCGGCAACAAGCTGTAGCGCTCGCCATTGACGACGATGCCCAGTTGCAGATCAAACCATTGATGCCCGGCCTCTTCTTCGACCTCCGCGTACCAGTGTTCGACCGGCTGCACATCGAAATGGAAGCCAGGACTGATTTCGATTTCCCAGTCCGCGGCGCGCAGTGTGGCAAGCCCTTCATGCATGAATCCGAGCCAGGCGGAATCATCCGGCAAGGTGAACATCTCGCCGAGACGATCCATAGCGCTCTTGCGCGTGGCTTTTTTGAAGCCGTGCTTTTGCAGGCTCTGGCGCAGCTTCTTTTCCATCGCAGGCTGGCGTCGAATGCGCTGGGTTTCAGTGCCATTGAGGATCATCACTTCCGGATTACGATCCACCGCCGGATGACCGTTGTAGGTAAACACCAGAGCGGCGCGGTGCTCCAGAACGTATTCCCAGCGCGAACGCTCCCGGCCGCTGACCAAGGTCAGTTGCGGCTGCGGAAGCACGTCATCGATGATTCGTTCGGTGAGTTTGTGCGGCGGCGGGATTTTGGTCATCGCGCTCATGCGATGGCTGAACTGCATCGCCTGACGCGCGGGGATGTCTGGGGCGAGGGTCAAATGGCAGGCCAGTTTTTCTTCCAGCTCACTGAACAGAGGGCCAACCTGTCGCTGCTCACGATCGAGGTAATAAAGCGGCTCCAGCGCCAGCACGGTTTCCTGCGTAGCCTCGGCACTGCTCCACTGGGCGCGGAACCCACCGTCGGCCTGCTCGGCCCAAGAGAACAGCCCCATGCGTTTCGCGCCCGGCGTCAGTGGTTGCAAGTTTTCGAAGTCGAGGAACAGGCGCGAGGTGCGCAGGAGCATTTCCAGCAGTTCCGCGCCACTGCTGCCTTCCAGCGGATAGCCGCTGTAATAGGCATGATGGGAATGCAAGGCGACCAACAGCCTGGCGACGCGCAGATCCAGTTCGGACAAATAACCGGGCTGGCGCATGAGCATGTCCGAGAGCGAATACATCGGTTTTACTTCGCGTAACTCGCCGCTCTTGAGCTGATGGACCTTGAAAATATCGAGCAGCCACTTGCCGTTCGCAGACGTGGGTTTGAGCTTGTAAAACAAGCGCGTACCCGCGATTTGCGCCCTTTCGTCGACGGGTTTGACCGGAACGGGGATAGTCGAAAGCCAATGCTCCAGCGCCCGACCCAGGGGGAGCTGCGCGTCACTTTCGGACGTATCGTCGCCAATGCCCTGCAGGTGATAGAGCACCGCCGCGCAGTGCTTGCAATCAATCACGACGGGGCAGGTGCATAGGCAACGCAAATTAATAGATCCCAGGCGATCTTCGGACAGGTAGATGCTTTGTTCATACGCCTGAGTTTCCGAACCGACGCAGAACGCCTCGATTTTCCTGTCATCGATCTCGATGATCTCTACCCGATCATCGGCAGCATAAGCGCGGGCCTTGGCCAACGCCTTGCTACTGAATGCGTGAGTCCATGCCAGCCCTTTAAGCCGCTCGATGAAAATGCTCATGGACAGCCCTTAGCTGGCCAACACCCGCGCGAGCGTCGATTTCACCTTGCCCATGCCGTCATGCAGCGCCTGCTCGATCTCGGCCATGGTGATAACCGCCGTGGTCTTGCCCGCTGCCGGATTCACCACCAGCGACAGACAGGCGTAATCCAGATCCAGCTCACGGGCCAGTGCCGCCTCCGGCATGCCGGTCATGCCGACGATGTCGCAGCCATCACGTTCCAGACGCACGATTTCGGCCACGGTTTCCAGGCGCGGGCCCTGGGTGCAGGCATACACGCCCTGATCGCTGTATTCGCAACCTTCGGCAGCCAGCGCGGCGATCAGTTGCTGACGCAGTGGCTCGCTGTAGGGGAAGCTGAAATCGATGTG
Organism: Pseudomonas sp. NPDC088414; assembly: GCF_044753325.1. Lineage (NCBI taxonomy): Bacteria > Pseudomonadati > Pseudomonadota > Gammaproteobacteria > Pseudomonadales > Pseudomonadaceae > Pseudomonas > Pseudomonas sp. NPDC088414. The sequence continues at coordinate 136,865 of NZ_JBIVMY010000011.1, forward strand.
GGTGACGAGCTCCAGATCATCGGCGAAAAACGTGTGCTCGCGACCGCTGGTGTAATCGACGATCTGGTGTGGCACGCAGAAATGCCCGGTGCCCATGGCCGGATGGATCCCGCCCACCGCGTTGACCGCGATGATCGCCTCGGCGCCGGCCTGCTTCAGCGCCCACAGGTTGGCGCGGTAGTTGACCTTGTGCGGCGGGAAACGGTGCGGATGGCCGTGACGGGCGAGGAACAGCACTTCCTTGCCGGCGTATTCACCGATCTGCACGTCGGCCGATGGCGCACCGTAGGGCGTGTCCACCGCCAGCGACTGGCGAATGGTCAACCCTTCGAGTTGAGTCAGACCGGTGCCACCGATGATTGCGTAAACCGTCATAGCAAAATCCTTAATCGATCAGTTGAGCGTCTTTGAGCGCGCCGATGGCGGTAAGCCAGCGCGGGTCCTGGCGGTAGTCGGTGCTGGCGAACGCCTGCCCGCGCATGCGGGCGATGCGCGCGGACGGCTTGACCTTCATCCGTTGCGCAGCACTCAGAGCCAGTTCGGCCGCTGCCCGGTCGTTGCACACCAGGCCCATGTCACAACCGGCGCTGAGCGCGGCTTCAATCCGGCTGGCGGCATCGCCGACCACGTGGGCGCCGGCCATCGACAGGTCGTCGCTGAAGATCACGCCGTCGAACTGCAATTCGCCGCGCAGGATGTCCTGCAACCAGCGGCGGGAGAACCCGGCAGGCTGCGAATCGACTTGCGGGTAGATGACGTGGGCGGGCATCACTGCGGCCAGTTGTTTGCTGAGTCTGGCGAAGGGTACGAGGTCGTTGGCGCGGATCTCGTCGAGGCTGCGCTCGTCGTTCGGGATCGCCACATGGGAGTCCGCCTCGGCCCAGCCGTGACCGGGGAAATGCTTGCCGGTAGCGGCCATGCCCGCGCTGTTCATGCCACGGATGAAGGCGCCGGCGAGTAATGCGGCGCGCTCGGGATCGCCCTCGAACGAACGAGTGCCAACCACGGCGCTGCGCTGGTAATCAAGATCCAGTACCGGGGCGAAACTCAGGTCGAGGCCGACCGCCAGCACTTCGGTGGCCATGACCCAGCCGCATTGTTCGGCGAGGTATTCGGCGTTTGGGTTGTCGGCGATGGCACGCATCGCGGGCAGGCGCACGAAGCCCTGACGCAGACGCTGCACCCGGCCGCCCTCCTGGTCGACCGCCAGCAGCAGATCCGGGCGAATGGCGCGGATCGCCGCACTGAGCTCACGCACCTGGCGTGGATGCTCGATGTTGCGCGCGAAAATGATCAGGCCGCCCACTTCGGGCTGACGCAACAATTGGCGATCTTCGGCCGTCAGCCAGGTACCGGCGACGTCCACCATCAACGAGCCTTGCAGGCCAGCAGTCATAGAGATTCCTTGAAAACGAAAAACCCGATCCGCCAGAAATCGCTACCGTGAGCAGTGCTCGGCAGGTCAGTAATTTCTATGAAGATCGGGTTCAGAACGAGAGTCGGCATGGGCGGCTAGCTTAGCGGATACAAGCAGCCGCGCCCACCCGTGCGCGGCTAAACCTTGGCGGCGACCGGGGTCGATTTGCTGCGCGGGCGAAGCTGCGCAGTGGCCATCGCCGGGTCGGTGACACCGGTTTCGGCACGCATGCCAGCGGCGAGGAATGGCACCATCAGACGCATCACCTGTTCAATCGAGGTGTTGACGCCGAAATCGGTCTCGGCAATCGCGCGCAAGGCCTTGATCCCGGACATGCTGAACGCCGCAGCACCAAGCATGAAGTGCACGCGCCAGAACAGCTCGATGGGAGGAATGCGTGGAGCCGCTTCGTTGACCAGCAGCATATAGCGGCGGAACACCTTGCCGTACATGTCTTCCAGATAACGACGCAGGTGGCCCTGGCTCTGACTGAACGCGAGGCCGAGCAAGCGCATGAAGATCGACAGGTCGTTGCCGCTGCGTGGCTGCACCACCAGCGCCTGCTCAACGAGGATTTCCAGCAGTTCCTCAAGCGTCGGCTTGTTTTCAGGCTTGGCCTGCCGCCGCTCCAGCTCCTTGTCGAGGCTGATGCAGAACGGCCCGAGGAAGCGCGAAAAAACCGCCTGGATCAGCGCCTTCTTGGAGCCGAAATGATAGTTCACCGCCGCCAGGTTTACCCCGGCCTTGCTGGTGATCAAACGCAATGAGGTTTCGGCGAAACCTTTCTCCGCGAACAACTGCTCGGCAGCATCAAGAATGCGTTCAACGGTTTCCGACTGGGCCATGGCTACTCCGCCTGACAAACACTTGTTTGAAACATACGTTTCAGCCTGTGCCTTGTCAAGCCTGCCGGTTCGTTTTGGGAATGGTCGGTCAGCTATTTAACCACACTCGCCCGCTTCATTAATCAGCAAGGCCGCCGACCGTCCGGCGGCCTGTAAAAAAACGGGCATTGCCAAGACCGCTTCACTGTATATAATCCCAGTCACTGTATAAAAAGACAGAGCGATCAATATGCTAAAGCTGACGCCACGCCAAGCCGAGATTCTGGCCTTTATCAAACGCTGCCTCGAAGACAACGGCTACCCGCCAACCCGCGCGGAAATCGCTCAGGAGCTGGGCTTCAAATCGCCGAATGCGGCGGAGGAACACCTCAAGGCCCTCGCCCGCAAAGGCGCTATCGAGATGACCCCGGGTGCCTCCCGCGGCATTCGCATCCCCGGCTTCGAAGCCAAGGCTGACGACTCCACCCTGCCGATCATTGGCCGGGTCGCCGCCGGCGCGCCAATCCTCGCCCAGCAACACATCGAAGAGTCCTGCAACATCAACCCGGCCTTCTTTCATCCCCGCGCCGACTACCTGTTGCGCGTGCATGGCATGAGCATGAAGGACATCGGCATTTTCGACGGTGATCTGCTGGCGGTGCATACCACCCGCGAAGCACGCAATGGCCAGGTGGTCGTCGCACGTATCGGCGATGAAGTGACCGTCAAGCGCTTCAAGCGCGAAGGCAGCAAGGTCTGGCTGATCGCCGAAAACCCCGAGTTCGCCCCTATCGAAGTCGACCTGAAAGATCAGGAACTGGTGATTGAAGGCTTGAGTGTTGGCGTCATCCGCCGCTAAAGGAGGCTTTATGCAGTTCCCACACACCCCTCAGCAAACACAACTGCCTTTATTTGAAGCGTTTCTGGCACAACCGATGGCGCCGATCCTGAAAGATGTGGTCGAGCGCCCGTGGATTGCCGAACCGGAAGTATTCAGTGAGCTGTCACTGCGCGGCGCGGCCGGGAACTGCCTGAACCTGCTGGCCCCGATCCTTCGGGAACTGAGCGAGGATCAGGATGCGCGCTGGCTGACGCTGATCGCCCCTCCAGCCAGCCTGACACAAATCTGGCTGCGAGAGGCCGGCCTGAACCGTGAACGCATTCTGCTGCTGCAACCACGCGGCGCGCAAAGCGCTCAGCAACTGGCCAGCGAAGCACTGCGTCTGGGTCGCAGCCACACGGTGGTAACCTGGCTCAATCCGCTGAACACCAATTCACGGCAACAGCTGATCAGCGCTGCCCGCACGGGCGACGCTCAGAGCCTGAACATTCGATTGGGTTGATTCGCGTGTAACACGCGCTGTGTGAAGCGCAGGGCTTCTCCAGGGACAGAGAAGCCAACTTGGTGCAGTAACGGCAAACACCAAAAAGCAGCGGGGATCAGTGAAGAACCCGCGGCCCTTCTTCCTTATCAAACTCGCCTTCAACCATACGACCGGCCATCTGCACGCCGACGCTCAACATCGCCTTGGCGATTTCCACGTGCTGGCCTTGCAGGAACGCCTTGGCATCCTCGGAGAAATCCAGCGTCACCAGAGAACCCTCGTCCTCAGCCCTGCGCAGTTCGATTCGGCCGTCTGGTAACTCGACAATTTCTAGAAAGGACGTTGGCATATAGGTCTGTTCTCCACGAAAGGCAGGGATTATATAGACATCATTCAGGCTTCGCTCGGGATCTTGACCAGCAGCATGTTTCAGATTGCCACTGTGTCAATTGTCCTCAGCACTCGTTCAAGCCTTCGCGAAAGCGGATGGCCAAGCCTTTGAGATGCTGCCGCCAGCTCTCCAGCTCTTCCCGACTCAACTCCTGCGGCGACTCTTCTTCATCCAGATTAACCGCCTGAATCAATGGCTGCGTCACATCGCCCTTGGGCTTGTGTGGCACCCGTGGCGGCTGGAACAACGCCGAGTGCGCCGCCAGCAGTTTCGCCAGCCAGGTTTCAGGGTTACCGGCCAGCTCCACCATCTCGGCCAGCTCAGGGATCGCAATCGACTCCAGAACATCACGAGTCAACAGCGCTTCGGCCCGCGACGCATTAGCCTGAGGCAGACGATAGAAACCGGCGATCTCATGACACAGCCCCAACAGCGCACCGTAGAGGTGAAACAGCGCCGATTCACGCCCGGCCTGAATCAACGCCAACGAATTCATCGCCCGCCCCTCTTCGGCGCGAGCCAGAGCTTCCAGCGACAGGCCGGCGAAATAGATCTTCTGATTGGTGCGGGTATAGAGTTCGTGCGCCATGCCGATAGTCTCCACAGCGAAATAATTGCGTCACACAGACCCGACAGTGTCGTGGATCAACGGATCCGACCGCAAGCACAAAACAAAAAGGCCGCATGAAACCCGAGGGTCATCATGCGGCCTTTTGTGTATCAGGCTAACGCTTACTCAGCCTTGGCTTTCGTGCGCTTGTCTTCAACAGTCCACTTGCCACCGTCGTAGTAAGCCTTCCAGCCGGTAGGCTTGCCGTCGACCTCGGTCTGCACGTATTGCTCCTTGGTCTTGCGGCTGTAACGGATTACTGCCGGCAGACCATCAGGGTCCTTCTGCGGTGCTTCGCAGAGGAAATGGTACTTCGGATCGATCTCGTCCTTGTGCGGCAGAATCTCGATCACCAGCGGAGCACGGGTCTCGCGGTTTTTCGGGAACTGGCTGGCCGCCAGGAACAGACCGGAAGCACCGTCGCGCAGGATGTAGGTGTCGTTGACCTTTTCGCATTTCAGCTCAGGCATCTTCACCGGGTCCATCTTCGGCGGCGCCGCGTCACCGCTCTTCAGCAGTTTGCGGGTGTTCTTGCAGGTCGGGTTGGTGCAACCGAAGAACTTGCCGAAACGGCCGGTCTTGAGTTGCATCTCGCTGCCACACTTGTCGCACTCCAGGCTCGGACCTTCGTAGCCCTTGATGCGGTAGTTGCCCTCTTCGATTTCGTAGCCGGCGCAATCCGGGTTGTTACCGCAGATGTGCAGCTTGCGCTTCTCGTCGAGCAGGTAGGCGTCCATCGCCGTGCTGCAGATCGGGCAGCGATGCTTGCCGCGCAGCACCAGCGACTCCGACTCGCCCTCGTCGTCCGCAGCGATCTCGTCGCCCGGCACCAGGTTGACGGTGGCCTTGCAGCGCTCTTTTGGCGGCAGGCTGTAGCCCGAGCAACCGAGGAACACGCCGGTCGATGCAGTACGGATCTGCATCGGACGACCGCACGTGGTGCACGGAATATCAGTCATGACCGGCTGGTTGGCACGCATGCCGCTTTCCGGGTTCTCGGCCACTTCGAGCTTCTTCTTGAAGTCGCCGTAGAACTCGTCCAGCACGTTTTTCCAGTCGCGCTCGCCCTGAGCCACATCATCGAGGTTCTCTTCCATGCCGGCGGTGAAGCCGTAGTCCATGAGGTTCGAGAAGCTCTCCGACAGACGCTCGGTGACGATATCGCCCATCTTTTCCGAGTAGAAACGACGGTTGTGCAGGGTCACGTAGCCGCGATCCTGAATGGTCGAAATGATCGCTGCATAGGTCGAAGGACGACCGATGCCGCGTTTTTCCATTTCCTTGACCAGGCTCGCTTCGGAGTAACGGGCCGGCGGCTTGGTGAAGTGCTGCGACGGATCGAGCTTGATCAGCTTCATCGCGTCGCCCTGCGCCATGTCCGGCAGAACATCGTCATCGCCAGGCTTGGCGATCTGCGGCATGACGCGGGTGTAACCGTCGAACTTGAGGATACGGCCCTTGGCGCGCAGCTCGAAGTCGCCAGCTCCTACGCTGACGGTAGTCGACAGGTATTGCGCCGGGAGCATCTGGCAAGCGAGGAACTGGCGCCAGATCAGCTCGTAAAGGCGCTCAGCGTCACGCTCCATGCCCGCCAGCTTGCTTGGCGTGGTGTTGGCGTCAGACGGACGAATCGCTTCGTGAGCCTCTTGTGCGCCTTCTTTGCTGCTGTAGACGTTCGGCGTTTCCGGCAGGTACTTCTTGCCGAACTCGTCTTCGATGTAGGTGCGCGCCATCGCCACTGCATCGGCCGAGAGATTGGTCGAGTCGGTACGCATATAAGTGATGTAGCCGGCTTCGTACAGACGCTGGGCCATCATCATGGTTTTCTTCACGCCGAAGCCCAGGCGGTTGCTCGCGGCCTGCTGCAGGGTGGACGTGATGAACGGCGCCGACGGCTTGCTGCTGGTCGGTTTGTCTTCGCGCTTGACGATGCTGTAGCTGGAAGACTTGAGCTTCTCCAGCGCGGCCATGGCCTGGGCTTCGTTGAGCGGTTTGAAGGCTTCACCCTTCTCGCGCGCCACTTCGAAACGTACGGTCGAACCCTTGGCGGTGCCAAGATCAGCGTGCACTTCCCAGTACTCTTCCGGGTTGAATGCACGAATCTCGCGCTCACGCTCGACCACCAGCTTCACGGCAACCGATTGCACGCGACCGGCCGACAGGCCACGGGCGATCTTGGCCCACAGCAGCGGCGAGACCATGTAACCCACAACGCGGTCGAGGAATCGACGCGCCTGCTGGGCGTTCACACGATCGATGTCCAGCTCGCCCGGCTCGGAGAAGGCTTCCTGAATCGCCTTCTTGGTGATTTCGTTGAACACCACGCGCTTGTAGCGGCTGTCGTCACCACCGATGGCTTCGCGCAGGTGCCAGGCAATGGCTTCCCCCTCGCGATCCAAGTCGGTTGCGAGATAGATGGTGTCAGCATCCTTGGCGAGCCGGCGCAGCTCTTCGATGACCTTCTCTTTGCCCGGGAGGATCTCGTACTGGGCTTTCCAGCCATGCTCGGGATCGACCCCCATGCGCGAGACCAGTTGCTTGCGCGCCTTCTCTTTCGGCGTGAGCACCGGCCCCTCGCCCGCGACAGCCTTGCCGCGCTTGGCGGCTGGCTCTTTGCTGGCGCTAGCCGAACCGCTGGTGGGCAGGTCTCGGATATGGCCGATACTCGACTTCACCACGTATTGGTTGCCCAGATACTTGTTGATGGTCTTGGCCTTAGCCGGGGATTCCACAATGACCAGCGATTTGCCCATGGATCAGAAAATTCCTGAATTCTAGAAGTGAAAGGCGGTTGGCGCCTGACGCGGCACCGCTATATATAGTTGATACAAGGTGAGGTCAAGCACAGGGTTCTGTGCGCACTCGCCTCATGCCTTGGAAAAAAGGCTCGGTTCGGCTTGCACCAAAGCAAAGCGTGGCACCTGCTCGCCGTCAACCTCGACCGACTCGACGAACATGCTCAAAGGGCGTACCCAAAAGCCGTAATCCCCATACAGGGCTTGGTAAAACACCACTTCCTCTTCGGTCTCGGAATGCCGCGCAACACTGAATACGCGGTACTGCGGACCTTTGTAATGTTGGTAGAGCCCAGGTTGTATCGGCATGTTTTGGCCCTCACTCAAATTTTTTCAAAATAAATACAAAAATAAATCCACAAAAACAAAAACCGGGGCACTTGGCCCCGGCTTCCATCGACGAGACGCTTAAACGCGTTCGAAGACGGTGGAGATGCCTTGGCCGAGACCAATGCACATGGTGGCCACCCCGAAGGTGCCGCCATTCTGCTTCATCACGTTCAGCAAGGTGCCGGAAATACGGGCACCGGAGCAACCGAACGGGTGACCCAGGGCGATCGCGCCGCCGTGCAGGTTAACCTTCTCGTTCATCTTGTCGAGTACTTTCAGATCTTTCAGCACTGGCAGCGCCTGTGCAGCGAAAGCTTCGTTGAGCTCGAAGAAGTCGATATCGTTGATGCCAAGGCCCGCACGCTTCAGGGCTTTTTGTGTCGCCGGCACTGGACCATAGCCCATGATTGCCGGATCCACACCCGCCACTGCCATCGAACGGATCACGGCCATCGGCTGGATCCCCAGGTCCTGCGCACGTTGCGCCGACATCACGATCATGCACGAAGCACCATCGGTGATCTGCGACGAAGTACCGGCAGTCACGGTGCCGCCCTTTGGATTGAAGGCAGGCTTGAGGGCCGCCAGACTTTCCAGGGTGGTTTCCGGACGAATGGTTTCGTCGTAGTCGTACAGCTTCAGGAAGCCGTTTTCGTCGTAGCCCTGCATCGGGATGATTTCGTTTTTGAACTTGCCTTCCACAGTTGCCTTGTGGGCCAACTGGTGGGAGCGCACGCCAAAGGCGTCCTGCTGCTCACGGGTGATGCCGTGCATCTTGCCGAGCATTTCTGCGGTCAGACCCATCATGCCCGAGGCTTTCGCTGCGTACAGCGACATGTGCGGGTTCGGATCGACACCGTGCATCATGCTCACGTGGCCCATATGCTCGACGCCGCCAACCACGAACACGTCACCGTTACCGGTCATGATCGCTTGCGCCGCAGTGTGCAGAGCGCTCATCGACGAGCCACACAGACGGCTGACGGTCTGGCCGGCCGAGGTGTGCGGAATCTGGGTCATCAGCGACGCCATGCGCGCGATGTTCCAGCCCTGTTCCAGGGTCTGGTTAACGCAGCCCCAGATCACGTCCTCGACTTCAGCAGGATCGACCTTGGCGTTGCGTTCCAGCAGTTTGCTGATCAGGTGCGCCGACATGTCTTCAGCGCGGGTGTTGCGGTGCATGCCGCCCTTGGAGCGGCCCATCGGACTACGACCGAAGTCGACAATCACGACGTCTCTAGGATTCAAGCTCATAAGTTCACTCTCACTCTAGTTGGGGGCGCTTAACCGAAGAAGCTCTGGCCGTTTTTGGCCATTTCGCGCAGCTTCGCGGTCGGGTGGTACAGCGCGCCCAAATCAGCGTACTGGTCAGCCAGGGCAACGAACTCGGCAACACCGATCGAATCGATGTAGCGCAGCGCACCGCCACGGAATGGAGGGAAACCGATACCGTAGACCAGACCCATGTCGGCTTCGGCGGCGGTTTCAACGATGCCGTCTTCCAGGCAACGCACGGTTTCCAGGCACAGCGGGATCATCATCCAGTTGATGATGTCTTCGTCAGTGACTTCGCGCTGCTCGTAAACGATCGGCTTGAGCACTTCCAGCACCGACGGGTCGGCAACCTTCTTCTGCTTGCCTTTCTTGTCGGCCTCGTAGGCGTAGAAGCCCTTGCCGTTCTTCTGACCCAGACGCTTGGCTTCGTACAGCACGTCGATGGCCGAACGACGGTCATCCTTCATGCGATCAGGGAAACCTTCAGCCATCACGTCACGACCGTGGTGGCCGGTGTCGATACCGACCACGTCCATCAGGTACGCCGGGCCCATTGGCCAGCCGAATTTTTCCATGACCTTGTCGATGCGGACAAAATCCACGCCAGCGCTGACCAGCTTGGCGAAACCGCCGAAATACGGGAACAGAACGCGGTTGACCAGGAAGCCCGGGCAGTCGTTGACGACGATCGGGTTCTTGCCCATTTTCTTGGCGTAGGCAACGGTGGTGGCAATCGCCAGCTCGCTGGACTTCTCGCCACGGATCACTTCCACCAGCGGCATCATGTGCAACGGGTTGAAGAAGTGCATGCCGACGAAGTTTTCCGGACGCTTGAGGGCCTTGGCCAGCAGGCTGATGGAAATGGTCGAGGTGTTGGACGCGAGGATGGTGTCCTCTTTGACCTTGTCTTCGACTTCAGCCAGCACCGCTTGCTTGACCTTCGGGTTCTCGACCACGGCTTCAACAACCAGATCGACGTGACCGAAGTCGCCGTAGGACAGGGTCGGACGAATGCCGTTGAGCACTTCAGCCATTTTCGCGGCGGTCATGCGACCTTTGTCAACGCGGCCAACCAGCAGTTTGGCGGCTTCGGCCAGACCCTGCTCGATACCGTGCTCGTTGATGTCCTTCATCAGGATCGGCGTGCCTTTGGAGGCCGACTGATAGGCGATACCGCCGCCCATGATGCCTGCACCGAGTACGGCTGCCTGCTTCACGTCCTTGGCGATTTCGTCGTAGGCCTTGGCCTTTTTCTTTAGCTCCTGATCGTTCAGGAACAGGCCGATCAGGCTCTGCGCGGCAGAGGTCTTGGCCAGTTTGACGAAACCTGCAGCTTCGACTTCCAGTGCCTTGTCACGACCGAAGTTCGCGGCTTTCTGAATGGTCTTGATCGCTTCGACCGGCGCCGGGTAATTCGGGCCGGCTTGACCTGCCACGAAACCTTTGGCGGTTTCGAAAGCCATCATTTGCTCAATGGCGTTCAACTTGAGTTTTTCAAGTTTTGGCTGACGCTTGGCTTTGAAGTCGAACTCGCCGGAAATGGCGCGCTTGATCAGTTCAAGGGCTGCTTCCTGCAGCTTCTCGGGGGCCACCACGGCGTCGACGGCGCTGACTTTCAGAGCGTCTTCAGGACGGTTTTCCTTGCCGGCGGCAATCCACTCGATGGCGTTATCGACGCCAATCAGGCGCGGCAGACGCACGGTGCCGCCGAAGCCTGGGTAGATGCCCAGTTTGACTTCCGGCAGACCGATCTTGGCCTTGGTCGACATGACGCGGTAGTCCGCCGCCAGGCACATTTCCAGACCGCCACCCAGGGCGATGCCGTTGATCGCGGCCACGGTCGGAACGTTGAGGTCTTCGAAATCGCTGAAGATCTTGTTGGCTTCGAGATTGCCAGCAACCAGCTCGGCATCCGGCAGCTTGAAGTTGTCGACAAATTCGGTGATGTCGGCGCCGACGATGAACACGTCCTTGCCACTGCTGACGATCACGCCCTTGATCGAAGCATCTGCCTTGATGGTGTCTACGGCCTGACGCAGTTCGTTCAGGGTAAGACGGTTGAACTTGTTGACGGACTCACCCTTGAGGTCGAATTTCATTTCGACGATGCGACTTTCAAGAGGTTTTACCGTGATGGGTTTACCTTCGTATATCTTCACCTGATGTC
>NZ_JBIVMY010000012.1:0-66766 GCF_044753325.1 Pseudomonas sp. NPDC088414
GCATCGGTGGAGACCGATATCGGTCGCACCACTGACCCGGTGCGCATGTACATGCGTGAAATGGGTACGGTCGAGCTTCTGACTCGTGAAGGCGAAATAGAAATCGCCAAACGTATAGAAGAGGGCATCCGTGAAGTGATGAGCGCTATTGCGCACTTCCCTGGCACGGTTGACCACATTCTCTCCGAGTACACTCGCGTCACCACCGAAGGTGGTCGCCTGTCCGACGTTCTGAGCGGTTACATCGACCCGGACGACGGCATTGCGCCGCCGGCCGCCGAAGTGCCACCGCCGATCGACGCGAAAGCCGCCAAGGCTGACGACGATACCGACGACGATGACGCAGAAGCTTCGGATGACGAAGAAGAAGCCGAAAGCGGTCCGGATCCGGTCATCGCTGCCCAGCGTTTCGGCGCTGTGTCCGATCAGATGGAAATCACCCGCAAGGCCCTGAAAAAGCACGGTCGTCACAACAAGGCAGCGATTGCCGAGTTGCTGGCCCTGGCCGAGCTGTTCATGCCGATCAAGCTGGTGCCGAAGCAATTCGAAGCCCTGGTCGAGCGTGTTCGCAGTGCCCTGGATCGTCTGCGTCAGCAAGAGCGCGCGATCATGCAACTGTGTGTACGTGATGCACGTATGCCACGCGCCGATTTCCTGCGTCAGTTCCCGGGCAACGAAGTCGACGAAAGCTGGTCCGACGCCCTGGCCAAAGGCAAGAGCAAATACGCCGAAGCCATTGGTCGCGTACAGCCGGACATCATCCGTTGCCAGCAGAAACTGATTGCGCTGGAAACCGAGACCGGCCTGACCATCGCTGAAATCAAGGACATCAACCGTCGCATGTCGATCGGTGAGGCCAAGGCCCGCCGCGCGAAGAAAGAGATGGTTGAAGCCAACTTGCGTCTGGTGATCTCGATCGCCAAGAAGTACACCAACCGCGGCCTGCAATTCCTCGATCTGATCCAGGAAGGCAACATCGGTCTGATGAAAGCGGTGGACAAGTTCGAATACCGTCGTGGTTACAAGTTCTCGACTTATGCCACCTGGTGGATCCGTCAGGCGATCACTCGCTCGATCGCCGACCAGGCCCGCACCATCCGTATTCCGGTGCACATGATCGAGACGATCAACAAGCTCAACCGCATTTCCCGCCAGATGCTGCAGGAAATGGGTCGCGAACCGACCCCGGAAGAGCTGGGCGAACGCATGGAAATGCCTGAGGACAAGATCCGCAAGGTATTGAAGATCGCTAAAGAGCCGATCTCCATGGAAACCCCGATCGGTGATGACGAAGACTCCCATCTGGGCGACTTCATCGAAGACTCGACCATGCAGTCGCCAATCGATGTTGCGACCGTTGAGAGCCTGAAAGAAGCGACTCGCGAAGTGTTGTCCGGCCTCACTGCCCGTGAAGCCAAGGTACTGCGCATGCGTTTCGGTATCGACATGAACACCGACCACACACTCGAAGAAGTGGGCAAACAGTTTGACGTAACGCGTGAGCGGATCCGTCAGATCGAAGCCAAGGCGCTGCGCAAGCTGCGCCACCCGACGCGAAGCGAGCATCTGCGCTCCTTCCTCGACGAGTGATACCAGAACCCCCGGCCCAGGCCGGGGGTTTTGTTTATGTGGCAGATTAAATTCCTTGCGCAGCCCCTCCCCTGCATACCCCGTCTACACTCGAAGCAATGAATCCCGTGCCCTAACGAGACGGTTATGCCCAGACTGGCGCCCGTGCTTTTCTTGCTGTCACTGATGATCTGGACCGCAACGGCTAACGCGCTGACTCTGACCGATGAAGAACGTAGCTGGCTCGCGGCTCACCCCGACTTGCGCCTGGGTGTCGATGCGTCGTGGCCGCCGTTCGAGTTCCGCGATGAACAGAATCGCTATCAGGGGCTGGCCGCTGATTACATCGACGTGATTCGCCAGCGCCTGGCGATCAAACTCACCCCGATCGAACCTTCGAGCTGGACCGAAGTGCTGGCCCAGGTGAAAACCGGCAGGATCGACCTGCTGCCGGGGATCATGTCCACGCCGGAGCGCCAGAACTATCTGTCGTTTACCCGCCCCTACCTCGATTTCCCGATCGTGATCCTTGCCCACATCGGCGGCGCGCAACCGCGCAAGCTGGACGATCTGTATGGCCTGAAGATCGCTGTCGTGGAGAACTATGCCCCGCATGAGTTGCTGCGCACTCAGCATCCAGACCTGAACCTGGTGGCCATGCCCAATGTCAGCTCGGCCCTGCAAGCGCTGGCGACCGATGAGGTCGATGCCGTGGTTGGTGATCTAGCCTCCAGCGTCTGGAGCCTGCGCCAGCTCAAGCTCGACGGTTTATACGTGAGCGGCGAAACCCCGTATCGCTATCAGTTGGCCATGGGCGTACCCCGCGATAACAAAATGCTAGTGGGCATTCTCGACAAAGTCCTGGCGGACATGAGTCCCGAGGAAATCAGCAGCATTCAGGAGCACTGGGTCGGCAATGTTCTGGACCATCGGACATTCTGGTCGGACCTGCTGATCTACGGTCTGCCGGGTCTGTTACTGCTGGTGATCATCCTGGCGGTGGTCATTCGCATCAATCGTCGCTTGAGCTCGGAAATCGCCCGCCGCGTCGACCTTGAACAGGAATTGCGCAGCAGCGAATACCACTACCGCGGGCTGGTGGAGAGCCTGTCGGCCATTGCCTGGGAAGCGCGCATGAGCGACTTCACTTACAGCTATGTGTCGCCCCATGCCGAAGACCTGCTTGGTTATCCACAGGCGCACTGGCTGATTCCGGGGTTCTGGCGCAACATCATCCACCCCGCCGACCTGACCCGCGCCCAGGCCATTTGCGATGAAGCGGTGCGCGATGGGCGCGACCACGCTCTCGACTATCGAGTGATCACCGCTGACGGGCGCTGCCTGTGGGTGCGTGACATTGTCAGTCTGATTGAACATGGCCATGAGCCCGTGATGCGCGGGCTGATGATCGACATCAGCGAAACCAAGCGCACTGAAGAAGCACTTCGACTGTCGGAACAGAAGTTCGCCTCGGTGTTCCAGCAATGCCCGGATATCCTGGTAATCGCGCGACTGTCCGACGGCTGCCTGCTGGAGGTCAACGAAGCCTTTGAGGAACAGATCGGCCTGAAAGCCGAAGAAGTCGTCGGCCAGACCGCCACCGAACTCAACATCTGGGGCATTCCCGGGGTCGGGCCGGGGCTCTTGCAACGCTTGCAGGCCGGCAGTATTCGCAACCTGGAGATGCCCTTTCGCCGCAACAACGGCCAGGTGTTCACGGGTCTGATTTCCGCCGAACCGTTCGATCTCGACACCACCCCGGCGCTGGTTGTCGTGGTACGCGACATCACCCAGCTCAAGGAAACCCAGCAACAACTGCAAACCTCCGAAGAGAAGTTCGCCAAGGCCTTTCATGCCTCGCCGGATGGCCTCTTGCTGTCGCGCCAGAGCGATGGCCTGCTGCTGGAAGTCAACGAGGGTTTCAGCCGCATCACCGGGTTCAACAGCGCGATGTCGGTGGATCGTTCCGCGCTGGACCTGGGGATCTGGGTCAACCTCAACGAACGCAAGCAGATGCTCGACTTGCTGCACCGCGACGGCTTCGTACGCGATTTCACCTGCCATATCCGCCGCAGTGACGGGCAAATCCGTCTGTGCGAAGTGTCCAGCCGTCCGCTGCCGATCGGCGAAGAAGACTGCATGTTGACCATTGCCCGGGACATCACCGAGCGCCACCTGATGCAGGAAAAACTGCAACAGGCCGCCACCGTATTTGAAAGCACCGCCGAAGGCGTGTTGATCACCGACACCCAACAGCACATCAGCGCGGTCAACCGCGCGTTCAGCGAAATCACCGGCTACAGCGAAAGCGAAGCCCTCGGCCATACCCCGCGCCTGCTCGCGTCGGGGCTGCACGACAGCGCTTTTTATGCGGCGATGTGGCACCAGTTGACCGCCGAAGGACACTGGCAGGGAGAGATTTCCAACCGGCGCAAGAACGGCGAGTTGTACCCCAGCTGGCTGACCATCAGCGCCGTACGTAATCGCGACAAGTTCATCACCCATTTTGTTGCGGTGTTTGCCGATATCTCCAGCCTCAAACACGCGCAAGCCAAGCTCGATTATCAGGCGCACCACGACCCGCTCACCGGTCTGCCGAATCGCACCCTGTTTGAAAGTCGCCTGCTCACCGCGCTGAACAGTCAGCAGGAAAACGGCGGTCAGGGCGCCGTGCTGTTTCTCGATCTCGACCGCTTCAAACACATCAACGACAGCCTCGGGCACCCGGTCGGCGACCTGCTGCTCAAGGGCATTGCTGTACGCCTGAAGGAGCAGTTGCGCGACATCGACACCGTCGCACGATTGGGCGGTGATGAGTTCATTATTCTGCTGCCGGGTCTGCAACAAGCCAGCGATGCCGACAACATCGCATTCAAACTGCTCAACTGCTTTGGCGCACCGTTTCAGGCCGGTGAGCACGAGTTTTTCATCAGCGCCAGCATCGGCACCAGTCTGTATCCCCGCGACGGCTGCGACGTCGCCACGCTGGTGAAAAACGCCGACGCGGCGATGTACCGCTCCAAGGCCAAAGGCCGCAACCGCGTCGAAAGCTACACCCGCGACCTCACCGCCCAGGCCAGCGAACGTGTGGCACTGGAGCACGAACTGCGCCGGGCCATCGAGCGCGAGGAGTTGTTCCTCTACTACCAACCGAAAATCAGCCTCGACGACCATCGCCTGGTCGGCGCCGAAGCGCTGATTCGCTGGCGTCACCCGACCTTTGGCGAAGTGCCGCCAGAACACTTCATCCCACTGGCCGAAGAGAACGGCATGATTCTGCAGATCGGTGACTGGGTGCTCGAAACCGCCTGCCGGCAGATGTTCGAATGGAGCCAGATCTACGACAGCCTCGGACCGCTCTCGGTCAACCTCGCCGGCGCGCAACTGCGCCAGCCGAATCTGCTTGGCCGCATCGAGCAACTGCTCAGGGACAACTGCCTGATGCCGGATTTGTTGCAACTGGAGATTACCGAAAACTTCATCATGAGCCAGGCCGAAGAAGCCTTGGCGGTGCTGCATCAGCTCAAGCACCTGGGCGTGCAGCTGGCGATCGATGACTTCGGCACGGGTTATTCCTCGCTCAGTTACCTGAAACGCCTGCCGCTGGACATCCTCAAGATCGACCAGTCATTTGTCCGTGGATTGCCCGATGACCCGCACGACGCGGCTATTGTGCGCGCGATCATCGCTCTGGGCCGGAGCATGCAATTCACCGTGATCGCCGAAGGTGTGGAAACCCAGGCCCAGCAACAATTCCTCGCCGCCGAAGGCTGCGAACAGATTCAGGGCTACATCGTCAGCCTGCCGCTGCCCCCGGAAGAATTCGCCGCAACGTTTCTTCGTGTAACCGTATCGGATTATTCGGATAGCACAGCCGCCAAACCGTCGCTATAATCCGCGACCTACTGAGGGCCTATAGCTCAGTTGGTTAGAGCAGAGGACTCATAATCCTTTGGTCCACGGTTCAAGTCCGTGTGGGCCCACCACATTTGAAAGCCGCGCAATTGCGCGGCTTTTTCTTGGGCGATCGGTTGAGGGGACAATCTTTGCGAGCGCAATGTTCGGAAGACGTCCAGAAGGCTGTAGGAATGTTCCGAAGCTGTTTTTTCTCCCCTCCCCGCGCCTTGTTGACTGTTTCCCCAGACAAGTAATCTCCGGACGCCACTGCCCGTCCAGGATTGTTTTTATGCTTGTGAATGCTGCGCCACTGATAAAGGAAGCAGCCGACCAACCAACCTGGATCGACCTTGCTCTGCCAGATCTAAGAACATTGCCAAGAGAAATTCGGTCAGCCGCAATCGAAGAAGTAAAAAGGGCTGACGACGCCGAAGGCGCTCTCAAAATCCTTCTGAATCACTTTGGGTTCGTCGACGATTCCGTACTGGCCGTTACTATCCTCACGCCTATTGGAAACGTTGCAGTCATGAGAGACAAACTGGCCCACATCGTCGAGAAACGTCCCGACTCCCGAGAACGCTATGCTCGACATGCCATCGATACGCTGGCGGGACCTTTCGAAGTATGGAAAGTCCTCTACGATAATGGCGGTTTCCGATTAGCATTCATCAACGCCTATGAAGCAAAAAACGACATGCTCGTCGTAGTCGATGTGCGTAACGGGCACGTCCTCTGGAATTTCATGCACGCTCCGTCAAGAGCAATGAACAAGCACCGCCAAGGCGATCTTTTGTACAAACGGTACATTCTTGAAGACAAAGAAAAGGGCAGCCAGTTGGCTGCCCTTGATATTTGAATCCTGATATTTGCATCCTCAGGAAATGGGATGAAGAGGTCTCACCTTACACCGATGTTGCAGCATCGCTGAGGTACCTACGTCCGCTAAAGCCCTGCAAGGCAGCAGATTTCGCGCTCTTGTTGGCATTCTTGATAAATAGACCCGGCAAGTCAAACCAAATATTTGATGTTTGTTTTGGCGCAACGATTGCCTCCACGCATAAGTGGCATGCTCAGTCATCGCCAGCAGCGTGTCGCTAATGGTGCCTGTAACATGCAAACTCATCCGCCCTCGACAGTCACGGAGCCCAACCCTTGCCAGACATCCGCCCACCCGCTCTCGACGAAATCGACCGCCAGTTGATCGCCGCCCTGCAGATCAACGCCCGCGAAAGCGTGGCCATGCTAGCCCGGCAACTGGGCATCGCGCGTACCACCGTCACCTCACGCCTGGCGCGGCTGGAAAAGGCCAAGGTGATCACCGGTTATGGCGTGCGTCTGGGGCAGCGCGTGGTCGATGGCGGGTTGCAAGCGTATGTCGGGATCAAGGTGCAGCCGCGCTCCGGCAAGGAAGTGCTGCGTCGGTTGAGCGCCATGGCGCAGGTGCAGCAGTTGTGTGCAGTGAGTGGTGAGTTTGATTATGTGGCGTGGTTGCGTACCGACTCACCGGAACAGCTGGATCAGTTGCTGGATCAGATTGGCAGCGTGGATGGGGTGGAGAAGACGACAACCTCGATCATTTTGAGCAGCAAGATTGATCGGGGGCAGCCGGTCTGAATTTGTTGGCTGCAAGGACCTCTTCGCGAGCAGGCTCGCTCCTACATTTGGTCGGAGTGCAGTCATTAATCGTCATATTGATCAGATAACCGGCAAAACGACGACACTTTGCGTCTTATTAACGTGTTCTACGCTCCCTAGAATGGCTGGCATCTTTTCCTATACTCAGACGCGCATCCTGCGTCGGGTCGCCAGCAAGGTCAGCCATGAACAAGAACAATCGCCATCCTGCAGACGGTAAGAAACCCGTCACCATTTTCGGCCCGGACTTTCCGTTTGCTTTCGACGACTGGATCGAACACCCGGCCGGCCTCGGCAGTATTCCTGAACACTACCATGGCGCTGAAGTGGCGATTGTCGGCGCCGGTATCGCGGGCCTGGTGGCCGCTTACGAACTGATGAAGCTCGGCTTGAAACCGGTGGTGTACGAGGCCTCGAAACTGGGTGGCCGCCTGCGTTCACAAGCGTTCAACGGCACCGACGGCATCGTCGCGGAACTGGGCGGCATGCGTTTCCCGGTGTCCTCCACGGCGTTCTACCACTACGTCGACAAGCTTGGCCTTGAGACCAAACCGTTCCCGAATCCGCTGACACCGGCCTCCGGCAGCACCGTGATCGATCTGGAAGGCAAAACCCATTACGCACAAAGCCTGAAGGATCTTCCTGCACTGTTCCAGGAAGTGGCTGACGCCTGGGCGGATGCGCTGGAGGCCGGCTCGCAGTTCGCCGATATCCAGCAAGCCATCCGCGACCGCGATGTGCCGCGCCTCAAGGAGCTGTGGAACAAGCTCGTGCCACTGTGGGACGACCGCACCTTCTACGACTTCGTTGCCACGTCCAAGGCCTTCGCCAAACTGTCGTTCCATCACCGCGAAGTGTTCGGTCAGGTCGGTTTCGGTACGGGCGGCTGGGACTCGGACTTCCCCAACTCGATGCTGGAAATCTTCCGCGTGGTGATGACCAACTGCGACGATCACCAGCACCTGGTGGTTGGCGGTGTGGAGCAAGTGCCGCAAGGCATCTGGCGCCATGTACCGGAGCGCTGCGTGCACTGGCCGCAAGGCACCAGCCTGAAATCCCTGCACCGTGGCGCACCGCGCTCGGGCGTGAAAAAAATCGCCCACGCGCCGGATGGCCGCTTTGCCGTCACCGACAACAACGGCGACACCCGCGAATACGCCGCCGTGCTGACCACTTGCCAGAGCTGGCTGCTGACCACGCAGATCGAATGCGACGAAACCCTGTTCTCGCAGAAGATGTGGATGGCGCTGGACCGCACGCGCTACATGCAGTCGTCGAAAACCTTCGTGATGGTCGACCGGCCGTTCTGGAAGGACAAGGACCCGGAAACCGGCCGCGACCTGATGAGCATGACCCTCACCGATCGCCTGACTCGCGGCACCTATCTGTTCGACAACGGGGACGATAAGCCGGGGGTGATCTGTCTGTCGTACTCGTGGATGAGCGACGCGCTGAAGATGCTGCCGCACCCGGTGGAAAAACGCGTAGAGCTGGCGTTGAACGCGCTGAAGAAGATCTACCCGAAAGTCGATATCGCCGCGCGGATCATCGGCGATCCGATCACCGTGTCGTGGGAAGCCGACCCGTACTTCCTCGGCGCATTCAAAGGCGCCCTGCCCGGCCACTATCGCTACAACCAGCGCATGTACGCGCACTTCATGCAGGACGACATGCCAGCCGAGCAACGCGGGATTTTCATCGCCGGTGACGACGTATCGTGGACCCCGGCGTGGGTCGAGGGCGCGGTGCAGACTTCGCTCAACGCAGTGTGGGGGATCATGAAGCACTTCGGCGGATCGACACATAAAGAGAACCCCGGCCCGGGTGATGTGTTCAAAGACATCGGCCCTGTCGCCCTGCCTGAGTAAGAGGAGTCCCCGATGCGTGTAGCCCTTTACCAATGTCCACCGCTGCCCCTGGAACCCGCCGCCAACCTGCATCGTCTGCAGCAACTGGCGATGGAGGCCAAGGGTGCCGACCTGCTGGTGCTGCCGGAAATGTTTCTGACCGGCTACAACATCGGCGCTGAGGCAGTCAGTACGCTGGCCGAGGTCTACAACGGTGAATGGGCGCAGCAGATCGGTCGAATCGCCAAAGCCGCCGGGCTGGCGATTGTCTATGGTTATCCGGAGCGCACTGCCGACGGGCAGATCTACAACGCCGTGCAGTTGATCGACGCGCACGGCGAGCGCCTGTGCAATTACCGCAAGACCCATCTGTTCGGCGACCTGGATCGTTCGATGTTCAGCCCCGGCGAGGATGCGTTTCCGGTGGTTGAGCTCAATGGCTGGAAGCTCGGTTTCCTGATCTGCTACGACCTGGAGTTTCCCGAGAACGCGCGACGTCTGGCGCTGGCCGGTGCCGAGCTGATTCTGGTGCCGACGGCAAACATGATTCCGTTCGATTTCGTCGCTGACGTCACCGTGCGTTCCCGCGCCTTCGAAAACCAGTGTTACGTGGCGTACGCCAACTACTGCGGGCATGAAGGCGAGATTCACTATTGCGGACAAAGCAGCATCGCCGCGCCGGACGGCAGCCGTATCGCCCAGGCCGGTCTGGATGAAGCGTTGATCGTCGGTGAACTGGATCGCCAGTTGATGGCCGATTCCCGCGCCGCCAATCGCTACCTCAGTGACCGCCGTCCCGAGCTTTACCACGCGTTGAACAAGCGCTGACCCCACGCAATCCGCTAGCATTGGCACTTCACTGTTCTGGAAGTGCCCATGCCTGCGCCGACTCACCCCCGCCCCCACACTGAAACCCTGCCAAACGGCTTGCGCGTGACCCTGCGTCAGGTGCCCGGCCTGAAGCGCAGTGCCGCTGCGTTGCGGGTGGCTGCCGGTAGCCATGACGTGCCACTCGAGTGGCCGGGGCTGGCACATTTTCTTGAGCATTTGCTGTTTCTCGGCACCGAGCGCTTTCCCGCCAGCCAGGCGCTGATGGCCTACGTGCAGAGTCACGGTGGGCAGGTGAATGCCAGCACCCGGGAGCGCACGACAGACTTCTTCTTTGAATTGCCGACCGCCGCTTTCAGTGCCGGGCTTGAGCGTCTGTCAGACATGCTCGCCCAGCCGCGTATGAATCCGGACGATCAGTTGCGCGAACGGGAAGTGCTGGACGCAGAGTTTGTCGCGTGGTCGGAAGATCCCACAGCTCAGCAGGAACTGGCGTTGTACGAAGGGTTGCCCGCCACGCATCCGCTACGCGGGTTTCATGCGGGGAACCGCGATAGCCTGAAGGTTGAGTTACCAGCGTTTCAACAGGCGCTGAAGGAATTCCACCGGCAGTTTTATCGCACCGGGCAAATGACGCTAAGCCTGGTCGGGCCGCAGAGCATTGAAGAGCTGCGCGCAATGGCAAACCAATTCGCTGCAGCGCTGCCGATTGGGGATAAAGTGGAGCCGCCAGCGCTCCAGCCGTTGACGGTAAAAAGTTATCAACAGGTCGGCGAGCGAAGCAGCAATCTGCTGTTCGCTTTCGAAGCACTGCCCGAATTGTCCGCCGAAGCGCTGGCGTTTCTCTGCCATTGGCTGAACAGTACCAAGCCCGGCGGGCTGTTCGCCCATCTGCAACAACAACGCCTCGCGGACGGTTTGAAAGCCGTGCCGCTGTATCAGTTCGCCGGGCAAGCGCTGCTGCATCTGCGATTCACCGCCCCCGCCGAATCCCTCAGCGCCATTCGTGAACAGTTTCTGGACTGGTTGAGCTTCTTCGCCGCGCAACAGGACTGGGCAGCGTTGCGCGAGGAATACACCAGGCTGCTTGAGCGTCAGCAGCAAATCAGCGGCGCCTTGCAACTGGCGCGGCTCGACAGTGAACAACGGGAAAACGGTCTGTCGGAAAACGGCGTTGTTGCGCTCAAACAGGTCCTGCGCGACATCGGTGCTGTGGATAACTTCAGCGACCATTGGCACCTGCCGGCCGCCAACCCTTTCCTGCGCTCCAGCGAACCGCTGGCCAACGCCGGCCTGATTCGCGGCCAGACCAGCGCCCATCGTGGTTTGCGGACGTTCGCTCAAGATCGCTCGCGGGGGCGACGTGAGCGCTCACCGATGCAATTCAGTCAGGCGCTGCCGGATAACAGTGATCACGGCGCGATTTACCTGCGTTGGCAGACGGAAGCGGCTGCCAGCACCGACCTGCAGGGCAAGCTGCAACGCAGCCTGCGGGAAACTCGAGAAGATGCGCGGCAGGCCGGCGTCGAGCTGTCGCTCGATGTCAGCGGCACGCAATGGCTGCTGAGACTCACCGGGCTACAGGAACCGATGCCCGGTGTCCTGGAGCATGCGCTGAAATGTCTGACGCAGGTTGACGCCGATTCCCCGCGCACAGAGCCAAAAGCACCGTTGATTCCGATCCGTCAGTTGCTCAAGGCATTGCCTGAGCATTGCCTGACACCGGCCATCGAATCGGACGATGCAAAAGGGCTGTGGACAACTTCACGCTGGGACGGACTGGCCCTGGGCCTCAGCGCACAGACGCAATCGGCCTTGGGCCTGGCCCTGAGCCGCATCCCCGGTATCCCGGACAATCAATTGCCGGCAGGGCCCACGATCACCAAGCAACACCTGTGGAGCCACATCGACACCGCGTCCAGCGAACACGCCTTGCTGCTGTTCTGCCCGACCGCTAGCCACGAGATTGCCGATGAGGCCGCTTGGCGACTGCTCGCGCAACTGTGCCAGACCCCGTTCTATCAGCGCCTGCGGGTCGAATTGCAATTGGGTTATGCGGTGTTCAGCGCCTTGCGGCAGATGCATGGCCAGAGTGGATTGCTGTTCGGTGTGCAGTCGCCAAATACTGCGCCAGTTGAGCTGCTCGGCCATATCCAGCAATTCCTCAAGGGCATTCCTGCGCTGATCGAAAACCTCGATGAAGAGCGCTTCACCCAGCAACGCCAGTCACTCGCAGATCAGTTCGGTGAGAGTCATCTGTCCGGCAAAGACGCCGCCGAGCTGCTGTGGCAGGCCAAGCTCGCCGGCCACTCGTCGGATTATCTGGCGCAACTGCACACGGCCATCGGCCAATTGGAACGCTCAACATTGCTGGCGGCAGCGCAGCGCTTGCTCAACGCCGAGGGCGGCTGGCGCTGCCTGGCCAGCGAATCGTCACCCGGCGCACCCTGGCAAGCGACAAAATGATCATTACCCAGGCTGCAAGGAGCTTTCTCAAAGATTCACGGGCAATACCGTTGAAATTTTGAGTAACATAGCAGCCTAACTATTTGGAACATCCCTGCGCTGCCGTGGACTATAACTATGGACAGCGCTATCCCACCCACCCAATGAGGAGTCACCTTATGTCCTGGACAAAACCGGCTTACACCGACCTGCGTATCGGCTTCGAAGTCACCATGTACTTCGCCAGCCGCTGAGTTCTGCCTACGCAGACTTGCAGTGCAACGCCTCGGCTCGCCGGGGCGTTTTATTTTCAGCGTTGAAAGATGGGAGCGTTCATGTTCGTCCAGATTCTGGGTTCGGCCGCCGGTGGCGGATTTCCGCAGTGGAACTGCAACTGCGTCAATTGCGCAGGCTTTCGCGACGGCAGCCTGAATGCCAAGGCCCGCACCCAATCGTCCATCGCGATTTCCGATGACGGTGTGAACTGGGTGCTGTGCAACGCTTCGCCGGACATCCGCGCGCAACTGCAGAGCTTCGCCCCGATGCAACCGGGCCGAGCCCTGCGCGACACCGGCATCAGCGCGATCATCCTGATGGACAGCCAGATCGACCACACCACCGGCCTGCTCAGCCTGCGCGAAGGCTGCCCGCATCAGGTCTGGTGCACGGACATGGTTCACGAAGATTTGAGCACCGGTTTCCCGCTGTTCAAGATGCTGATCCACTGGAACGGCGGACTGAACTGGAACCGGATCGAGCTCGACCAGAGTTTCACCGTGGCGTCTTGCCCGAACCTGCGCTTCACCCCGCTGCCGTTGCGCAGCGCCGCGCCACCGTATTCGCCGCACCGTTTCGACCCGCACCCGGGCGACAACATCGGCCTGATCGTCGAAGACCTCAACACGGGCGGCAAACTGTTCTACGCGCCGGGGCTGGGCAAGGTCGACGCGCCGCTGCTGGAAATCATGGCCGGCAGCGACTGCCTGCTGGTGGACGGCACGCTGTGGGAGGACGATGAAATGCAGCGCCGTGGCGTCGGCACCCGCACCGGCCGCGAGATGGGCCACTTGGCGCAGAACGGCCCCGGCGGCATGCTCGAAGTGCTGGAGCAGCTTCCCGAGCAGCGCAAGGTGCTTATCCACATCAACAACACCAACCCGATTCTCGATGAGGATTCGCCGGAGCGCGCGGAGCTGGCGCGGCGTAATGTTGAAGTGGCGTTTGATGGCATGAGTATTGTGCTGTAGCGCACGCCCCATCGCTGGCAAGCCAGCTCCCACAGGGTTCTGTGGCGTACACAAAAACTGTGGGAGCTGGCTTGCCAGCGATGACGTCCGACCAGACACCCAAGATTTTAACGGTTGTTCCCCGGAGAACCGCAATGACCGACACCCCGCTGTCCCCCACCGAATTCGAAGCGGCCCTGCGCGCCAAAGGCGCCTACTACCACATCTACCACCCCTACCACGTGGCGATGTACGAAGGCCGTGCCACCCGCGAGCAGATTCAGGGCTGGGTCGCCAATCGCTTCTACTATCAGGTGAACATCCCCCTGAAAGACGCGGCGATCCTCGCCAACTGCCCCGATCGCGAGATTCGTCGCGAGTGGATTCAACGCCTGCTCGACCACGACGGCGCCCCCGGTGAAGACGGCGGGATTGAGGCGTGGCTGCGCCTCGGTCAGGCGGTCGGCCTCGATCCGGATCAACTGCGCTCCCAGGAACTGGTGCTGCCCGGCGTGCGTTTCGCCGTCGATGCCTACGTCAACTTCGCCCGCCGCGCCAGTTGGCAGGAAGCCGCCAGCAGCTCGTTGACCGAACTGTTCGCGCCGCAGATCCACCAGTCGCGCCTCGACAGTTGGCCGCAGCATTACCCGTGGATCGACCCGGCCGGTTACGAATATTTCCGCACCCGCCTCGGACAGGCGCGGCGCGATGTCGAGCATGGTCTGGCGATTACGCTCGAGCACTACAAGACCCGTGAGGGTCAGGAGCGCATGCTGGAAATTCTCCAGTTCAAACTGGACATTCTTTGGAGCATGCTCGATGCCATGAGCATGGCTTACGAACTCAACCGCCCGCCGTATCACAGCGTCACCGAGCAGCGGGTCTGGCACAAAGGAATCACCCTATGAGTTTTGATCGCAGCAAGATCCCGACCTGGCGTCCCGGCTATCGTTTCCAGTACGAACCGGCGCAAAAAGGTCACGTGCTGCTCTACCCCGAGGGCATGATCAAACTCAACGACAGCGCCGCGCTGATCGGCGGTTTGATCGACGGTGAACGCGATGTCGGGGCGATCATCGCCAAACTCGACGAGCAGTTCCCCGGCGTGCCTGAGCTCGGTGACGACATCGAGCAATTCATGGAGGTTGCCCGTGCGCAGCACTGGATCGAACTTGCCTGAAGCATCGGTGCAAGTACCGCCGAAACCTGAAGTCGGCCTGCCGCTGTGGCTGCTCGCCGAGCTGACCTACCGCTGCCCGCTGCAATGCCCGTACTGCTCCAATCCGCTGGATTTCGCCGAGCAGGGCAAAGAGCTGAGCACCGAGCAGTGGATCAAGGTGTTCCGCGAGGCGCGGGAGATGGGCGCGGCGCAACTGGGTTTCTCCGGTGGCGAACCGTTGGTGCGTCAGGACCTCGCGGAGCTGATTCGTGAGGCGCGGCAGCTGGGTTTCTACACCAACCTGATCACCTCCGGCATCGGCCTGACCGAGCAGAAGATCAGTGACTTCAAGAAGGCTGGTCTCGATCACATCCAGATCAGTTTTCAGGCCAGTGACGAGCAAGTGAACAACCTGCTCGCCGGCTCGAAAAAGGCTTTCGCGCAGAAACTGGAAATGGCCCGCGCGGTGAAGGCTCACGGTTATCCGATGGTGCTGAACTTCGTCACCCATCGGCACAACATCGACAAGATCGACTGCATCATTGAGCTGTGCATTGCGCTCGAAGCGGACTTCGTCGAACTTGCCACCTGCCAGTTCTACGGCTGGGCGCAGCTCAACCGTGTCGGCCTGTTGCCGACCAAGGAACAACTGGTGCGCGCCGAACGCATCACCAACGAATACCGCGCCAAACTGGAAGCCGAAGGGCATCCGTGCAAGCTGATATTCGTCACCCCGGATTACTACGAAGAACGTCCGAAAGCCTGCATGAACGGCTGGGGCAGTATCTTTCTGACGGTGACTCCGGACGGCACTGCCCTGCCCTGCCATGGTGCCCGACAGCTGCCGGTACAATTTCCCAACGTGCGCGACCACAGCATGCAGCACATCTGGTACGACTCGTTCGGCTTCAACCGCTTTCGCGGTTACGACTGGATGCCCGAGCCGTGCCGCTCCTGCGACGAGAAGGAACAGGACTTCGGCGGCTGCCGCTGTCAGGCGTTCATGCTCACGGGGGACGCAAGCAATGCCGACCCGGTGTGCAGCAAGTCCGACCATCACGGCGTGATTCTCAAGGCCCGCGAAGAAGCCGAGACCGCCAACCAGACCATCGAACAACTGGCCTTCCGTAATGAACGAAACTCACGCCTCATCGCCAAGGGCTGAGCCTTTCAGCGCCGCCCAGGCTGTCGCCGCCGGCATGGATTTCGCCGAACTGCAACTCGGTGCCCACGGCTTGTTCTGGAATGAATATCGCCCGGAAGATGCCGCGTGCCGGATCTGGCACTGGCGAGACGGCGTGGCGAAATGTCTGACGCCGAATGGCTTCAGTGTGCGCAGCCGGGTGTACGAATACGGCGGTGGCGCGTTTTGTCTGACGCCGGACGGGGTGGTTTTCGTCAATGAGGCGGATCAGCAGTTGTATCGGCAGGCGCTGGATGGCGCGCCCCAAGCGCTGACTGCTGGTGAGTGTCGTTATGGCGATCTGCACTTTGCTTTCGGCCAAGTGCTGGCGGTCGAGGAACTGCGCGACCAGCATCGGCTGGTAGCGATTGATCTGGCCGACGGCACCCGGCATTTGCTGGCTGAAGGTGCGGATTTTTATGCAGCACCGGTGATCAGCCCGGACGGTTCGCGACTGGCCTGGATCGAGTGGAGTCGGCCGCACCAGCCGTGGACATCCACCCGATTGATGGTTGCCGAGCGTCTGGCTGAGGGTGGCTTCGGCGCACCGCATTGCGTGGCGGGGGCTGACCTTGAAGAGTCGATCCAGCAACCGCGGTTCGACGCTAAAGGACGTTTGTTGTGCCTGACCGATCGCGGCGGCTTCTGGCAGCCATGGGGCGAAACGTCCGGCGGTTTGCAGCGACTGCCCTGCGCCGAGGCCGATCATGCGCCCGCCCCGTGGCAAATGGGTGGCTGCACCTGGTTGCCGGTGGACGATTCATTTCTGGCAAGCTGGACCGAGGGCGGTTTTGGTCGCCTGGCGCTAGACGGCGAAGACTTTACCGGCGACTACAGCCGCTTCCGCCATCTGGCGCTGGATCAGCAATTTATCTATTGCATCGCCGCTTCGCCGATCAGCCCCTCGGCGGTCATCGCCATCGATCGCACGACCCGCTCGGTGCAAGTGCTGGCCGGTGGTGTTGCACCTCTTCCGGCGGAGCGCATCAGCCGTCCGCAGACCTTGCGCTACCCGAGCGGCAGCGGAGAGGCTCACGGCTTCTTTTATCCGGCGATGAACGACGAAGCCAAGCCACCACTGGTGGTGTTCATCCACGGCGGTCCGACCTCGGCCTGCTACCCGATGCTCGACCCGCGCATCCAGTACTGGACGCAACGTGGCTTCGCTGTCGCCGACCTCAACTATCGCGGAAGCAGTGGTTATGGCCGCGAATACCGTCAGGCGCTGCATCTGAGTTGGGGCGAGGTGGATGTCGAGGACGCCTGCGCGGTGGTGGCGTATCTGGCTGAGCAAGGTCTGATCGATGGCGAGCGGGCATTTATTCGCGGAGGCAGCGCCGGGGGTTACACCACGTTATGCGCGTTGGCGTTTCAGCAGGTATTCCGCGCGGGCGCCAGTTTGTACGGCGTCAGCGACCCGGTGGCACTGGCCCGGGCAACCCACAAGTTTGAAGGTGATTATCTGGACTGGCTGATCGGTGATCCTGAGCAGGACGCCGAGCGCTACGCCGCCCGCACGCCGCTACTGCATGCGAGCAACATCCGGGTGCCGGTGATTTTCTTTCAGGGTGAGCTGGATGCGGTGGTGGTGCCGCAACAGACCCGCGACATGGTCGCGGCGCTGGAGCAAAACGGCATCCCGGTCGAGGCGCATTACTACGCCGAGGAGCGCCATGGCTTTCGCCGGGCGGTGAATCAGGCGCATGCGCTGGAGCAGGAATGGAAGTTTTATCGGCGGGTGATGGGGTTGGCGGACTGAGCATCGCATTTACATTCCATAATAGCGGTGCCCCTATCGCGAGCAGGCTCACTCCTACAGTTGACCGTGTTCACAACACAAATCTCCTGTAGGAGTGAGCCTGCTCGCGATGGCTTTTTATCTGACTCGGCAATACTCAGCGCTTGGCGATGATGTACACCGCATGCACGATCCCCGGGATATAACCGCACAGCGTCAGCAGAATATTCAGCCAGAACGCCCCGCCGAACCCGACCTGCAGAAACACACCCAGTGGCGGCAACAGAATGGCGATGATGATACGAATAAAGTCCATGAGTCAGCTCCTGAATGGGGGTTGGCTCACGTGAGCCATACAAGCTAATCGACCTGCGCCGTTCGTCAGGGTTCAGTGCAAACGCCATTTGATCGCCACCATGGGGCACAAAAAAACGCCCCACGCCAAAAGAATCAGGCGTGAGGCGTGCGTTATACCGCGAGACGGTTCTTCAAATCGGGCAGGAAACTTCAACTCAGACGGCAATCCCTTTGCGGCATTGCAGTTGCGCGGTGCGCACTCGCGAGAAGGCGCGGGCCAGGCGCAGGAGCATTTCGTCGATGTTGGCCTTGCTGACGCTGAGTGCCGGAGTGAAACGCAGGCAGTTGGTTTGCGGCGCGTTGAGCAGCAGGCCTTCGTGCAAAGCGGCATTGACTATGGCATCAGCGGAATTCTCTGACAGGCTCAGTCCCCAGAACAGGCCTTGACCACGCAGTTCGCCATGCCCGTAGCGGTGTGCCAATCGTGCTAGACCTTCGCGCAGGTGCTGGCCGAGGTCTTTGACCTGCTCGAGAAATACCCGATCCTGCACGCTATCAAGCACCACCAGACCGGCCGCTGTCATCAGCGCATTGCCGTGATGAGTGCCGCCCAGTTCACCGGCGTCAAAACAGCAGGCCTTGCCACGGGCCAATAACGCCGCCAGAGGAACACCGCCGCCGAGGCCTTTGCCGAGCACGACGATATCGGCGCGCACGCCGTAGGACTGTTCGGCGAGCAAAGTGCCGCAGCGGCCGATGCCGGTCTGCACTTCGTCGAGGATCAGCAAAATGCCCAACTCGCGGCACAGGCGCTCGACACCCTTGAGGTAATGCTCGGTGGCCGGAATCACCCCGGCATCGCTCTGGATCGGCTCGAGCATGATCGCCACGGTTTGCGCATCGACAGCCGCATGCAGCGCCGGCAAATCGTTGAACGGCACCATATCGAAACCCGGCAGCAACGGCGCGAAACGGTTGTGCAGGTTGCAGCTGTCCGACGCGGAAATCGTCGCCAGACTACGGCCGTGACAGCCTTGTCTGGCAACAATGATCCGCGAGGCGCCGCCACGATGCAGCTGGCCCCACTTGCGCGCGAGTTTGATCGCTGCCTCGCAGGCCTCGCTGCCGCTGTTGAGCAGGTAAGCCTGATCGCTGGTGGTGCTGGCGCACAGGCGTTCGGCAAGGCTGAGCATGCCGCGGTTGTGCAGATTGAACCCGGGATTGATCAACGCCTGAGCCTGGCTGGCGATGGCTTTGACCAGTGCCGAGGGGCTATGGCCGAGGCTGTTGGCGCCGCCGGCCTGGGAAAAGTCGAGGTAGGCGCGGTCATTGCTGTCCCACAACCAGGAGCCCTGGCCGCGCACGAACACCTGCTGCGGCCGTTCGACACTGGGCATCAGTCGCTCGGCATTCAGGCTATCGCCTGCTTGAGGTAGCCCCGCCTCGAAAGCGAGGTCATCAAGACTCGGCGCCTGGCGCCGCAAACTGAACAGATTCATTGAAAAAAACCTCGTTTGAGGTTTTTTGAACTGCCTATGCAAACACTGTCGAAGCAAACGCTATTCATCGCGCTCTCTGGCCCTGTAAGCCTTGTGATTGCGGTTAGACTAGGCTCACTGACGGCTTCGGGCCATTTCGATTTACCAGCATTTTCGATAAGCATTACTTATGGATTTCAAACAACTGCGTTATTTCGTCGCGGTCTACGAAGAGGGCCATGTCGGCCGCGCTGCCGAACGCCTGTCGATCTCGCAACCGGCGCTGTCGCAGCAGATTCGCCAGCTCGAACAGAACCTCGACGTCACGCTGTTCGAGCGCAGCAGCAAGCGCCTGTTGCCGACCCTCGCCGCGCACACGCTGTACAACCACGCCCTGCCACTGCTCGACGGTTTGCAGCGTGCGCGGGAAGCGCTGGGCAACTTCAAGGGGCAGGCCTTGCGCACGCTGGCGATCGGCGTACTGCAAACCGTGCACACCAGCCTCGTGCCGCAAATGCTCGAACGGGTGCGCAAGGCGCAGCCGCATCTTGTGGTGCAGATCTATGAACTGACGGGCCTGGAGATCGAGCGCCGTTTGCTCAACGGCTCGCTGGACATCGGCATCAGCTACCTGCCGCCGCGCCAACCGGGGCTGCATGGCGTGATGCTGTATGAAGATGAGCTGACGCTGGTCATCCCGGCGGATCATCCGCTGCGTGAATTCAAGAAAGTCTCGATGCGCCAGGCTGCGGAATTGCCGATGTTGCTGCTGGGCGAAGAGTTTCAGATCCGGCAGATCTGGCAGGCGCAGCTCACAAGCCTGGGTCGGCGCCCGCAGGTGCAGGCCGAGCTGAACAATATGCTGGGGATTCTCGACAGTCTGCCGCACACCAGACTGGCGACGGTGCTGCCCGGGCGCTCACAGAGGGAATACGACGAGCAGGATCTGCTGTGGAAGCCGTTGAGCGAACCACGGGTGCCGCTGAAGGTTGGACTGGTATGCCGCGACGTGCAGCGTCAACAGGCGTCTTTGGCGTTGCTGCGCACATTGCTGGAAGAAGTGATTCAGCGTGAGGACAAACTGCTTAAAGCCACGCCGCCACTGGATCCGCTGGCCTGAAAACTTTCCTGCAGGCAAAAGAAAACCCCGCCGAAGCGGGGCTTTGCAGACTGTTTCCCTGACATCCATTTCACTCCGCCATCCTGGCAGAATCCTACGTGTCCGTGTTGTTGCTTTGCGCTTCCTGCGCGACGTCCATGAGTTGTAGATTAGCTGTGGATCCAATCCACGCCTATGGGAGAACAGCAGCACGTCATGTAAGAGAATGCTTACATGACGTTACATCATCAGAACTGCTCAGCATTCAGCAGGAACAGCGACTCGCTGCCGGCCTTCACCGACGCGCTCAACGAGTGGATACGCGGCAGCAGTCGGGCGAAATAGAAGCGTGCGGTGCCCAGCTTGCTGGCGTAGAAATCGTCCTGCGCTTCTTTGCCCAGCGCGGCTTTCGCCATCAGTGCCCACATGTAGGCATAAGCGGTGTAGCCGAACGCTTGCAAATATTCGACCGAGGCTGCGCCGATTTCGTTCGGATTGGTTTTCGCCCGATCCAGCAGCCACGCCGTCAGCTCGTCGAGGATGCTGACGGCATCGTTCAGCGGCTTGGTGAATTCGCCCAGCTCAGCGCCGGCGGTCGCGGTGAAGTGGCGGATCTCGTCTGCGAACAGCTTGTAGAACGCGCCACCGCTGCCGACGATCTTGCGCCCGACCAGATCCAGCGCCTGAATGCCGTTGGTGCCTTCGTAGATCTGGGTGATGCGCACGTCACGCACCAGCTGCTCCTGGCCCCACTCGCGGATGTAGCCGTGGCCGCCGAAAATCTGCTGGCCGTGGACGGTGGTTTCCAGGCCCAGGTCGGTGAGGAATGCCTTGGCCACCGGGGTCAGCAGCGCGACCAGATCTTCTGCGCGCTTGCGGGTGGTCGCGTCTTCGCTGAACTTGGCGGTGTCGAGTTGCATCGCCACGTAAGTGGAGAAGGCGCGACCGCCCTCGTTCGAGGCTTTCATGGTCAGCAGCATGCGACGCACGTCGGGGTGGACGATGATCGGGTCAGCAACCTTGTCCTTGTTCTGCGCGCCGGTCGGCGAACGGCTTTGCAGACGATCGCGCGCATATTCGATAGCGTTCTGATAGGAACGCTCGCCGCTGGCCAGGCCTTGAATGCCGACGCCCAGACGCTCGTAGTTCATCATGGTGAACATCGCCGCCAGGCCCTTGTTCGGCTCCCCGACCAGATAGCCCACAGCTTCATCGAAGTTCATCACACAGGTCGCGGACGCCTGGATGCCCATCTTGTGTTCGATCGAACCGCAGTTGGCCGGATTGCGCGCGCCCAGGCTGCCATCGGCATTGACCATGAACTTCGGCACCAGAAACAGCGAAATGCCTTTCGGGCCAGCCGGTGCGTCCGGCAGTTTCGCCAGCACCAGGTGAATGATGTTCTCGGTCAGGTCGTGCTCACCGCCGGTGATGAAAATCTTGGTGCCGCTGACCTTGTAGGAACCGTCGGCCTGCGGTTCGGCCTTGGTGCGGATAATGCCCAGGTCGGTGCCGGCGTGCGGCTCGGTCAGGCACATCGAACCGGCCCAAATGCCGGCGTACATGTTCGGCAGGTAGGCGGCCCTCAGCTCTTCGCTGGCGTGGGCGTTGATCGACAGGCAGGCGCCGGCGGTCAGCATCGGGTACAGGCCGAACGACAGGCTGGCGGAGTTGACCATCTCTTCTACTTGAGCCGAAACAGCCTTGGGCATGCCCATGCCGCCGTAGGCCGGATCGCCACCGACGCCGACCCAGCCACCTTCGGCGTAAGTCTGATAGGCCTGTGGGAAACCGGCCGGGGTGCTGACGGCACCGTCCTTCCAGTGGCAGCCTTCTTCATCGGCTGCGCGGCTCAGGGGGGCGATGCTTTTGCTGGTGACCTTGCCGGCTTCTTCGAGAATGGCTTCTACGGTTTCTGCGTCGACAGTCTCGGCCAACGCCGGCAGTTCGGCCCAGAGTTTGGCGACTTCGAATACTTCATTGAGGACGAAGCGCATATCGCGCAGCGGCGCTTTGTAGTCAGCCATAGCAAACCTCGCAAGATCTAAACAGGTGATTCGTGGAAGAGTGTTTTCGTTGAGGCCGAGTGTACCTCAACAACTTTTGCGACACATAGGGTCAACCGGTGACTGATTTGTTATTTTTGGTCATCGGCATTCAGCGATAAAACAAAGCCCGCAATCAGCGGGCTTTTGAGTGATGAAGCGTGGCTTGATTCAGCCAGCGGCGCTGTCCATCCGCACCGCGCCGCGACGGTTCTGTCCGAACGCCATGACGCAGTTACGCCCGGCGCCCTTGGCGCTGTACAACGCCTGGTCGGCGGACTTGAGGACTTCTTCCGGGGTGCGTTGCTCGACGCGCTCGGCAACGCCAATACTGACCGTGACCGAAACACTGGAAGCACCACTGCCGCTACGTCGCTGGCGCCCTTGCTGATCGTCCTGCGGGCGGTTCTCCTGATTGCGCAACTGAATGTTGTAGGAGGCAATCGACTCGCGGATCACTTCCAGGTGCGGCATACATTCCTCGAGGGTTTTGCCCGCAAATACCAGGGCGAATTCCTCACCACCATAACGATACGCCCTACCGCCGCCGCTGATTTTCGACAGCTTGCTGGCGACCAGTCGCAGTACTTGGTCACCGACGTCATGACCGTGGGTGTCGTTGAATTTCTTGAAGTGATCGACGTCGCTCATCGCCAGCACATAGTTGCGCCCCAGGCGCTGCATCCGTTCATTGAGCGCACGACGCCCCGGCAGACCGGTGAGTTCATCGCGAAAGGCCATTTGATAGGCCTCATGCGCCACGGCAGCGGCAATCATCAGCATCACCTGACTGCACATGATGTTCAGGGTGAACGGCAGGATGAAGGTTTTCGGCAGCATCCAGAACACCCCGAGCAGGCCGACCAGTTGCGCCGCATGCAACGGCCGAGGGTTGCGCCAGTACTGCCAGGCCAGCAGCAGGAACGCGGAGAGGAACACCGGATAAGACATCTGGATCAAACTCATCCAGGCGCCGTGCAGCGCCGGCCAGCGGATTTCCGAGAGCCACATCAATAACGCCTGGGGATAACTCTGTTCAAGGCCGAGGGCGACACTGCCGAAGGCCAGCAACACGGCGAACCGCGCCACCATGTCCTGGAACAGATGCGTGCGTTCCTGCCACGCGGCGAACAGCCCGAACAGCAGCGGCAACAGCAGACAAACAAGGTGGAACACCACGGCGGCGTCCTCGCGGACTTTGCCGTTGTCGCGGTAGTAGTCGGTCTGGGTGTCGAGCAAGAAGTAGGCGATGTACACCGTGAGCATCAGAAACAGCTCGCGCTGACGTCGGTAAACCGCACAGTAGGCGCCGCCCAACAGCAGCACCAGAGTCGGCAGCACATTGAATAGCGAAGTGAAGAACACGTTGAGGTCTTTGACGTACGCAGCCGCCAACCCCGCGAGCAACAACAGCAGTGAAGGTAGAAAATGACTGAAACGTACAGCGGAAGAACGCGGCAAGGGTAAAGCTCCGACCCGTCATATCAAAGAGATGGCATTGTGCCTGCAATGTGGCCAGTTAAGCACACACAATGTGATCCAGATCACACGCAGTCTCTTTAACGGCAGAAAACCCGGGTTTCTGAGCGATTCGGAAACAAAAAACCGCTGCCCCCAAGGGAGCAGCGGTTTTCGTCAGACCACGTTAAGGCTTAGTAGCCCAGTGCGAAGTCTTCTTCTTTCATGTCCATCAGGTTGTTGGCGCCCGACAGCATGGTGGCCACGTGGGTACGGGTACGTGGCAGGATGCGCTGGAAGTAGAAGCGCGCGGTTTGCAGCTTGGCGGTGTAGAACGCCTCGTCGCTGGTGCCGGCGGCCAGTTTTTCCGCTGCCAGACGCGCCATGTCAGCCCAGAAGTAGGCCAGGCAGGCGTAACCGGAGTACATCAGGTAATCCACGGAGGCCGCGCCGACTTCTTCGCGATCTTTCATGGCCGCCATACCGACCTTCATGGTCAGCTCGCCCCATTCCTTGTTCAGTGCAGCCAGCGGTGCAACGAACTCTTTGACGGCTTCGTTGCCTTCGTTGTTCTGGCAGAACTTGTGGACGATCTTGGTGAAGCCTTTCAGGGCCTCGCCTTGAGTCATCAGCACTTTGCGGCCCAGCAGGTCGAGTGCCTGAATACCGGTGGTGCCTTCGTACAGCATCGAGATGCGGCTGTCGCGAACGTTCTGCTCCATGCCCCACTCGGCGATGAAGCCGTGGCCGCCGTAGATCTGCACGCCGTGGTTGGCGGATTCGAAACCGACTTCGGTCATGAACGCTTTGGCGATCGGCGTCATGAAGGCCAGCAGTGCGTCGGCTTTCTTCTTCTCTTCTTCGTCGACGCCGTATTTGACGATGTCGACCTGTTTGGCGGTGAAGTACACCATCGCACGGTTGCCTTCGGCGAATGCTTTCATGGTCAACAGCATGCGGCGTACGTCAGGGTGCACGATGATTGGATCAGCAGCTTTATCCGGCGCTTTCGGGCCAGTCAGGGAGCGCATTTGCAGACGGTCGCGAGCGTATTTCAGGCCACCCTGGAAGCCGATCTCGGCGTGGGCCAGACCTTGCAGCGCAGTACCCAGACGTGCGGTGTTCATGAAGGTGAACATGCAGTTCAGACCTTTATTCGCCGGGCCGATCAGGAAACCGGTGGCACCGTCGAAGTTCATCACGCAAGTGGCGTTGCCGTGGATGCCCATCTTGTGTTCCAGCGAACCACAGCTCACTGCGTTGCGCGCACCGATGGTGCCATCGGCGTTCGGCAGGAATTTTGGAACGATGAACAGGGAAATGCCTTTGGTGCCAGCCGGAGCGTCCGGCAGGCGGGCCAGTACGATGTGGACGATGTTGTCGGCCATGTCGTGTTCACCGGCCGAGATGAAGATCTTGGTGCCGGAAACCTTGTAGGAACCGTCGGCCTGAGGTTCGGCCTTGGTGCGCAGCATGCCCAGGTCGGTGCCGCAGTGCGGTTCGGTCAGGCACATGGTGCCGGTCCACTCGCCGGAGACCAGTTTGGTCAGATAGGCTTCTTGCTGCTCAGGGGTGCCGTGCTCGGAAATGGTGTTCATCGCGCCGTGCGACAGTCCCGGGTACATGCCCCACGACCAGT
This sequence comes from Pseudomonas sp. NPDC088414, assembly GCF_044753325.1. Taxonomy (NCBI): domain Bacteria; kingdom Pseudomonadati; phylum Pseudomonadota; class Gammaproteobacteria; order Pseudomonadales; family Pseudomonadaceae; genus Pseudomonas; species Pseudomonas sp. NPDC088414. Next base: position 25,544 of record NZ_JBIVMY010000012.1, read on the forward strand.
TGGCTTCGCCGACCATTTCGCTCACAGCCAGACCCAGCGACTCAGGCAGGCCTTGACCGCCGTGCTCGACGTCATGGGCCAGGCTTGGCCAGCCGCCTTCGACGAATTGCTTGTAGGCTTCTTTGAAGCCAGTTGGGGTTTTCACGCCGGACTCGCTCCAGGTGCAGCCTTCGAGGTCGCCCACTCGGTTCAGCGGTGCCAGTACCTGCTCACAAAACTTGGCGCCTTCTTCGAGAATGGCGTCAACCATGTCCGGCGTTGCTTCGGAGCAAGCTGGAAGGCTCTGATAGTGCGCTTCGTAACCGAGCAGTTCGTCACGAACGAAGCGAATATCACGCAAGGGGGCCTTGTAGTCAGGCATAGCGATAAACCTCTGCTGATGTAACCGGGAATGAACGACCGTGTTGATTTGTTATGACGGTCAAACAGTTGTTTGAAACATACGTTTACGCCGAAATCTTGTCAAGCATCGATCTTTTGCCGTTCGTCATGACTTTTTTCAAATGCCGGACACGGCAAACCGCCATGGACTGCAAAGCGCCACGGGCAATGAAAAAAGATTAGTTGAGGGAGAAGGACTTACAACGAAAAACGCCGCGACGAGGCGCGGCGTTCAGCAGGCAGGAGACACGAAAATCAGGCAAACGTATCGATGATCGTCCCGAGCATTTCATCGGAAGCCTTGGCGACCTTGGTGCCCAGCTCCACCTGAAACTTGCCTTGGGCCATCTCGGCCATCGCGCTGCCCGGATCCATTTGCTGACTGCGGTCGATACCGCGCAGACGATCGACCTGCGCCTCGGAAGACTGGCTGGTGACCGAACGCTCGATGGTGTTGTTGGCGATCTGGCTGGCCGCCTGATCAACACGATTCTGCCCGGTCTGAATGGTACTCAAACCCGCATAAAAAGCTGTGTTACCGGTGATTTCCATGGGAGTTCTCATCCTTGGGAAGGATCAATGGCTGCCATTGAAGCAGAGGCGCCCTAAAAACACCCGTCAAAAATACTGATGGCACAGTGCCCCGTCATAGCAAAAGCATTAATCCAGCAGATCGAGTTGCAAATGGGCTGCCACCGCTTCGGCACTGAGCGCTTTGAGTTTCGGCACTCGCCCCAGACAAGGCGCGGGAATCCGCTCGGCCAGCGTCGCCAGATTCTCTTCCAGACGCGAGGTTTTCGGATCAATGATATTCGCCACCCAACCGGCCAGTTGCAGGCCATCACGCGCAATCGCCTCTGCCGTCAGCAAGGCATGACTGATACAGCCCAGCCGCACGCCCACCACCAGAATCACCGGCAGCTTCAGCGCGATGGCCAGATCCGACAGATTGTCCTGATCCGCCAGCGGCACCCGCCAGCCCCCCGCGCCTTCGATCAAGGTGAAATCGGCATTGAGCGCCAGAATTTCGCGCATCGGCGCCAGCAGCGATTGCACCGTCAACGCGACACCGGCCTCACGCGCGGCCAGATGCGGCGCGATGGCTGGCTCGAAAGCTACCGGATTGACCTGTTGATAAGTCAGCGGCACCGAGCTTTCGGCCAGCAGCGCCAGCGCATCGGCATTGCGCAAGCCCTTGGGCGTCACTTCACAGCCCGACGCCACCGGTTTGCCTGCCGCCGTGCTCAGCCCGGCCGAGCGCGCAGCATGCAGCAAACCCGCAGCCACGGTGGTCTTGCCGACATCGGTGTCAGTCCCGGTGATGAAATAGGCTGCACTCATAACGGTTTCTCCAACACGGCGTAGACCACCTGGTAAGTCGCCGGCAATCCCTGTGCCTGACGGAACTGCTCGTAAGCCTCGACCAACCCAAGAATCCGCTCGCGTCCGGTCAAGCCACCTGGCCGACCGGGGTTGAGATTGTGCGCGCCGAGTGCCTTGAGTTCGTGGGTCAGACTGCGCACATCCGAGTAGTGCAGCACGTGCGCCTGATTCTGCAGACTCACCGTACGCAAGCCACTTTCGGCACACAACTGCTCATACCGGGCGAATTCGCGGAAGCGATTGACGTGCACCAGCCCATCGACCTGACGCCAACTGTCGCGCAATTCGTACAACGTCCCGACACAAAGACTAGCAAACGCGAAAATCCCGCCGGGTTTCAGTACACGCAGTGCTTCACTGAGCACCGATTCGAAGTCCGCGCACCACTGCACGGCGAGGCTGGAGAAGATCAGATCACAGGTCGCGTCCCGCAGCGGCAGGCGCTCGGCATCACCGGCGATGAAATGCTGCGCACCGCCCAATGGCCGTGCGTGGTTGAGCATGCCCTCGGCGATATCCAGCGCCAGCCCCTGACCCTCGGCAAATCGCTCGGCCAGTGCGCGAGTGAAGTAACCGGTGCCGCAGCCCAGATCCAGCCAACGCGATGGCGCAAAATCCGCCGGCAAACGCTGCAACAATTGCGAACCGACGTCGCGCTGCAACTCGGCAACGCTGTCATAGCTGGCCGCTGCGCGCGAGAACGAGGCCGCCACCTGGCGCTTGTCGGGCAAGCCACCAGGCAGCGCCACAAAAGACAAATCAGTCATCACCGCACTCGTGTAGAAAAGCCTGGATCGCCCCCGCCACGCCATGGGGGTCTTCCAGAAGAAATGCATGGCTGGCCTGTTCGATCAGACCAATTTCGATATCCGGCAACAGCGCAAACAACGCCCCCGCCGCTTCCGCCGGCACCAGACCGTCCTGCCCGGCGAACAGGTGCAACTGCGGGCCACGAAACGCCTGCAACGCTTCACGGATATCGAGTTGTGCGAGCAGTTCCAGTCCGGCCATCAAGGTCTCGGGTGCCGCATTCGGCGCACCGCCGAGCATCAGCCGCGACAAGCCGCGCGGGTCCTGTGCACCCTGGGCACACAACAGCGAGAAACGCTTGAGGGTTATCCGCGGATCTGCCTGGCAGCCCGCGAGAAACGCATTGAACGTCTCGCCGGGCATCGCACTCGGCCACTGCTCGTGAGCAACGAAGGACGGATTGCTCGCCAGTGTCAGCAGACCGCAACAACGCTCGCCGCGCCGTACCGCCAATTCAGAGGCAAGCATGCCGCCCAGCGACCAGCCGCCCAGCCACACGTCCTGAGCGATACGTTCATCGAGTTCGTCGAGCCAGTCCTGCAAGTCGCTGGAATCGAGTTCCGGCAACGGTTCGATCTCGACATGCAGATGTTCATCGAGCCCCCGCAACGCCGCGGCCAGAGGCTCCAGCGGCGAAATACCGAGGCCCCAGCCGGGCAGCAGAATCAGGCGATCACGCATGGCTTGGCTCCGGCGGCAGTTGGGCAAAGCAATCGGCCAGTCCTTCCAACAATAGCTGCACCTGCGCCTCGCTGTGAGCGGCGGTCAGGGTCACGCGCAGGCGTGCACTTCCTGCCGGGACGGTAGGCGGACGGATTGCCGTGACCATCAAGCCGCGTTCGCGCAGCATCTGCGACAGGCGCACGGCGCGACCGGCGTCGCCGATCAGGATCGGCTGGATCGGGGTGAAGCTGTCCATCAGCTGCAGACCGATCTGCTCGGCCCCTCGACGAAATTGGCGGATCAGCAGGTTAAGGTGCTCACGTCGCCAATGCTCGCTGCGCAGTAATTCCAGACTTTTCAGCGTCGCACAGGCCAACGCCGGTGGCTGGCTGGTGGTGTAGATGTAGGGCCGGGCGAACTGGATCAGGCTTTCGATCAGTTCTTCGCTGCCGGCGACGAAAGCACCGGCGGTGCCGAACGCCTTGCCGAGGGTGCCAACCAGCACCGGCACATCGTCCTGACTCAAGCCGAAATGCTCGACGATCCCGCCGCCATTGGCACCGAGCGGGCCGAAGCCATGGGCATCATCAACCATCAGCCACGCGCCTTTGGCCTTGGCCTCACGCGCCAGCGCCGGCAGATCGGCGAGATCGCCGTCCATGCTGAACACGCCGTCGGTGACCACCAGCGTGTTGCCGGTGGCTTTCTCCAGGCGCTTGGCCAGGCTGTCGGCGTCGTTGTGCAGATAACGATTGAAACGCGCGCCGGACAACAGACCGGCATCCAGCAACGAGGCGTGATTGAGCCGGTCTTCCAGCACCGTATCGCCCTGCCCGACCAGCGCCGTGACCGCGCCAAGGTTGGCCATGTAGCCGGTAGTGAACAACAGCGCACGCGGCCGGCCGGTAAGATCGGCCAATGCTTCTTCCAGCGCATGGTGCGGGCCGCTGTGGCCGATCACCAGATGCGACGCCCCGCCACCAACGCCCCAGCGCTCTGCTCCGGCGCGCCAGGCTTCGATCACCTGCGGGTGATTGGCCAGGCCCAGATAGTCGTTGTTGCAGAACGCCAGCAACGGCTGCCCGTCAACCACCACTTCAGGCCCCTGTGGGGACTCGAGCAGCGGCCGCTGGCGATAGAGATTTTCAGCACGGCGGGCAGCAAGGCGTGCGGCGAGATCGAAAGACATGCAGGCCTCGACAGTCAGATCAGATGAATCAAGACGGACACAGACCCTGTGGGAGCTGGCTTGCCAGCGATGACGGTGGCACATTCAACATAGATGTCGACAGCCAGTGCGCTATCGCTGGCAAGCCAGCTCCCACAGGGTTTTGCATCGCATCAAAAACTTAGATGGCAGCGTTATAGAACTGCTCGCTGCTCTTCTGCTCCACCAGCGCCTGCTCGATCGCGGCCTGATGCACTTCATCGGCATGCTCTTCGCGTGCTTCCGGCTGAATGCCCAGGCGCGCGAAAAGTTGCATGTCCTTGTCGGCCTGCGGGTTGGCGGTGGTCAGCAGTTTGTCGCCGTAGAAAATCGAGTTGGCGCCGGCGAAAAACGCCAGGGCCTGCATCTGCTCGTTCATCGCTTCGCGGCCGGCGGACAGGCGCACGTGGGATTGCGGCATGAGGATGCGCGCGACAGCGAGCATGCGGATGAAGTCGAACGGGTCGATGTCTTCGGCGTTTTCCAGCGGCGTGCCGGCGACTTTCACCAGCATGTTGATCGGCACCGATTCCGGATGCTCCGGCAGGTTGGCCAACTGGATCAGCAGATTGGCGCGATCGTCCAGCGACTCGCCCATGCCGAGAATGCCGCCGGAGCAGATCTTCATCCCCGACTCACGCACGTAGGCCAGCGTCTGCAAGCGTTCGCTGTAGGTGCGGGTGGTGATGATGCTGCCGTAGAACTCCGGCGAGGTGTCGAGGTTGTGGTTGTAGTAATCGAGGCCAGCCTTGGCCAGCGCTTCGGTCTGTTCCTGATCGAGACGACCGAGAGTCATGCAGGTTTCCAGACCCATGGCTTTCACGCCTTCGACCATCTTCAGCACATACGGCATGTCTTTGGCCGACGGGTGCTTCCACGCAGCGCCCATGCAGAAACGGGTCGAGCCGATGGCTTTGGCGCGGGCAGCCTCTTCGAGGACTTTCTGCACTTCCATCAGCTTTTCTTTTTCCAGGCCGGTGTTGTAGTGACCGGACTGCGGGCAGTACTTGCAATCTTCCGGGCAGGCACCGGTCTTGATCGACAGCAGCGTGGAAACCTGCACGCGGTTGGCGTTGAAATGTGCGCGGTGCACCGTCTGCGCCTGGAACAGCAAGTCGTTGAATGGCTGTACGAAGAGCGCTTTGACTTCGGCTAAAGACCAGTCGTGACGCAGGGTGGCAGAGGTGCTGGCGCTCATGGGCAGTTCCTTGGTTATGCTTGGCTGGCGGCTGCGGGAACGGAATACCCACAGGCGCGACACGGATGTTCGGCATATTTAAGGAAGAGTCATGCGCTGTCAACCACGACACGAACAACAGGTTTACATCTGTTTAAAAAACGTACAGACCTGCTTGCTATGCGATGAACCCGCAGAAGCAGAATTGCCAATTTGCGTCGCCTGCGAAACCGATCTGCCCTGGCTCGGCGACCACTGTCAGACCTGCGCCTTGCCGCTGACCGGCGCTGGCCTGACCTGCGGCGAGTGCCTGCTAGAGCCACCGGCGTTCGAACAGGTGGTCGTGCCGTGGCGCTATGACTTCCCGGTGGACAGTCTGATTACGCGCTTTAAACACAACGCGAAATGGCCGTTTGGCCACTTGCTCGCCGACGTAGCCGGACAATACCTGCAACATCGCTTCGATGAAGGTTTGCCGCAACCCGACGTGTTGTTGCCGGTGCCGTTGGCGAAAAAACGCCTGCGCAAACGCGGTTTCAATCAAGCCGCAATGCTGGGACGCTGGTTGAGCCAGGAGCTGGATCTGCCTTTTGAGGAACACGCTTTACGGCGGATCCACGACACCAGTGCCCAGCAGGACCTCGACGCCAAGGCGCGCAAACGCAATCTGCGTCACGCCTTCGCTCTGGCGCCTGACGCCGAGGTGAAAGGTCGGCACTTCGCATTGATCGATGACGTGCTGACTACCGGAGCCACGGCCCAGGCACTGGCGCGACTGCTGCGGGATGCAGGGGCGGCGCGAGTTGACGTGTATTGCCTGGCGCGCACGCCAAAACCCGGAAACTGAAACCGACACAATCCCTTGTAGGAGTGAGCCTGCTCGCAATAGCGCAATCACGGCCAACATTGATGCTGACTGTTCCACCGCCATCGCGAGCAGGCTCACTCCTACAAGGGCACTGTGTTTGGCTTGACTGATGCGTCGCAAGCCGCCAACTTCACTCTCCACCGCCACAGTGAAAAAAAGCACCCACTTCATGTCCCTGCCCAGCCTGCTCTCCCAGCACATCGTCCGCCGTCCGCAGCGCATCGCCCTGCTGCAACACATTGCCGAACAGGGCTCGATCACCCGCGCCGCGAAAAGCGCCGGGCTCAGTTACAAAGCGGCATGGGATGCGATCGACGAGCTGAACAACCTGGCGCAAAAGCCACTGGTGGAGCGCGCCGTCGGCGGCAAGGGCGGCGGTGGCGCCAGATTGTCCAGCGAAGGTGAGCGGGTGCTGCGTCTGTATCAAAAGCTGCAAGCCTTGCAGGCGCAGGTGCTGGAGGCCGCTGAAGACGCCAGCGACCTGGATCTGCTCGGGCGATTGATGCTGCGCACCAGCGCGCGCAACCAACTGCACGGCAAAGTCGTGGCCATCGAAGGTCAGGGCCGCAATGACCTGATCCGCCTCGAACTGGCCGAAGGCCTGTGGATCGATGCGCAGATCACTCACGACAGCACCGTGCACCTGGAGCTGCAACCGGGCACCGAAGTGGTGGCATTGATCAAGGCCGGCTGGCTTGAATTGTTGGCGGCGGATCAAGCGGCAACATCTGGACACAATCTTCTCAAAGGCACCCTCGAAGCCATTCTCGATGCCGATGACGGCCCCAGCGAAGTGCGCGTCGCCCTGCCCAACGGCCAGACGCTCTGCGCTCTGGCTGAGCCGTTGCTGCTTCGCACTCGCGGGCTCAGCGTCGGGCAACCGGTGCAGGTGCAGTTCTCGCCGTCCAATGTGCTGATCGGCACGCCGCTGTAATCAGGCGCTGCAACGAAAGCGTAATCGACGCTCATTAAGGTTGCTGCCAAAACCAAGCAGGGAGCCTGATGTGAGCCTATTAGAAGAAAACCAATCCACTGATCTGGAAAAGATGGTCGGCCTCAGCCGTCGCGGTTTCATCAGCGCCGGTGCACTGTGCGGCGCTGCCATGTTCCTCGGCGGTAACCTGCTCAGCCGCAGCGCGCTGGCCACCGGCATCAGCGCCGGCAACAGCCGCCTGCTCGGCTTCGAGAGCATTCCCGCCGCGACCACCGACGTCATCAGCCTGCCCAAGGGCTACAAGTCTTCGGTGCTGATCAGTTGGGGTCAGCCATTGCACAAGAACGGCCCGGCGTTCGACCCGAGCGGCAATGGCACCGCCGCCGCTCAGGAAGTGCAGTTCGGCGACAACAACGACGGCATGAGCCTGTTCGAATTCCCCGACGACCGAAACCGTGCGTTGATGGCGATCAACAACGAATACACCAACTACCGCTACCTCTACCCGCACGGCGGCATGCCGCAGTCGGCCGAAGACGTGCGCAAGGCACTGGCCTGCGAAGGTGTATCGGTAATTGAAGTGCAGCGCAGGAACGGCCAATGGCAGTTCGTTCAGGGCTCGCGCTACAACCGCCGCATCCACGGCAACTCGCCGCTGCGCATCAGCGGCCCGGCGGCCGGTCATGAGCTGATGAAGACGGCCGCCGACAAGCACGGCAAGAAAGTCCTCGGCACCTTCCAGAACTGCGCCAACGGCAAGACGCCGTGGGGCACTTATCTGACCTGCGAAGAGAACTTCACCGACTGCTTCGGCAGCAGCAACGCCCAGCAACAGTTCGACCCGGCGCAGAAACGCTACGGTGTGTCGGCCGCCAGCCGTGAGATCAACTGGCATCCGTTCGATCCGCGCTTCGACATGGCGAAGAACCCGAACGAGCTCAACCGTCACGGCTGGGTCGTGGAGATCGATCCGTTCGACCCGCAATCGACCCCGGTCAAACGCACCGCGCTGGGCCGCTTCAAACATGAAAACGCCGCACTGGCCGAGACCGATGACGGTCGCGCCGTGGTGTACATGGGCGACGACGAACGCGGCGAGTTCATCTACAAATTCGTCAGCCGCGACAAGATCAATCACCGCAACGCTAAGGCCAACCGCGACATCCTCGATCACGGCACGCTGTACGTGGCCAGGTTCGATGCGGGCGACGGCAATCCGGATCACCCGAAAGGCCAGGGCCAGTGGATCGAACTGACCCACGGCAAGAACGGCATCGACGCCAGCAGCGGTTTCGCCGATCAGGCTGAAGTGCTGATTCATGCGCGTCTGGCGGCCAGTGTGGTCGGCGCCACGCGCATGGACCGTCCGGAATGGATCGTGGTCAGCCCGAAAGACGGCCAGGTTTATTGCACCCTGACCAACAACGCCAAACGCGGCGAAGACGGCCAACCGGTGGGCGGGCCGAACCCGCGCGAGAAGAACGTCTACGGGCAGATTCTGCGCTGGCGCACCGACCGCGACGATCACGCGGCGAAGACCTTTGCCTGGGATCTGTTCGTGGTCGCCGGCAACCCGGGCGTGCACGCCGGTACGCCGAAGGGCGGATCGAAGAACATCACCCCGCAGAACATGTTCAACAGCCCGGACGGTCTGGGCTTCGACAAGGCCGGGCGCTTGTGGATTCTCACCGACGGCGACTCGAGCAATGCCGGGGACTTTGCCGGGATGGGCAACAACCAGATGCTCTGCGCCGATCCCAGGACCGGCGAGATCCGCCGCTTCATGGTCGGGCCGATTGGTTGCGAAGTCACCGGGATCAGCTTCTCGCCGGATCAGAAAACCCTGTTTGTCGGGATTCAGCATCCGGGCGAAAACGGCGGCTCGACCTTCCCCGAGCATCTGCCGAACGGCAAGCCGCGCTCCTCGGTGATGGCGATTACCCGTGAGGATGGCGGAATAGTCGGCGCCTGATTGGCCCTCATCGCGAGCAGGCTCACTCCTACAAGGAAATGCGTTCCAACTGTAGGAGTGAGCCTGCTCGCGATGGCGTCAGCACAGACACCAACCAACTCCCCCGCTGCCATCTGCGCTACCATGCTGGGCCGGACGCGGCAGCCTGCTGCGCGCAGGAGTCAGCATGGCCCACCCGTTTGAAACCCTCACACCCGATCTCGTGCTCGATGCCGTCGAAAGCATTGGCTTCCTGAGTGACGCGCGCATTCTGGCGCTCAACAGCTACGAAAACCGCGTCTACCAAGTCGGCATCGAAGACTCCGAACCGCTGATCGCCAAGTTCTACCGTCCGCAGCGCTGGACCAACGAAGCCATCCTCGAAGAACACCAGTTCACCTTCGAACTGGCCGACGTCGAGATTCCCGTGGTGGCGCCGCTGATCCACAACGGCCAGACCCTGCACGAACACGCCGGTTTCCGTTTCACCCTGTTTCCGCGTCGTGGCGGGCGGGCGCCGGAGCCGGGCAATCTTGATCAGCTGTATCGCCTCGGCCAGTTGCTCGGGCGTATCCACGCCGTCGGCGCCACCAAGCCGTTCGCACACCGTGAAGCACTCGCCGTGCAGAACTTCGGCCACGCCTCGCTGAACACTTTGCTCGAAGGCAATTTCATTCCCAAGAGCCTGCTGCCGGCTTATGAATCCGTCGCCCGCGATCTGCTCAAGCGCGTGGAAGATGCCTACGCCAACACGCCGCACCAGAACATCCGCATGCACGGCGACTGCCATCCCGGCAACATGATGTGCCGCGACGAGATGTTCCACATCGTCGACCTCGACGACTGTCGCATGGGCCCGGCGGTGCAGGACATCTGGATGATGCTGGCGGGCGACCGTCAGGATTGCCTCGGCCAGCTCTCGGAGCTGATGGATGGCTACAACGAATTCCATGATTTCGACCCGCGCGAACTGGCGCTGATCGAACCGCTACGCGCCCTGCGCCTGATGCACTACAGCGCCTGGCTGGCGCGGCGCTGGGACGACCCGGCGTTCCCGCACAGCTTTCCGTGGTTTGGTACGGAACGGTATTGGGGGGATCAGGTGTTGGCGTTGCGCGAGCAGCTGTCGGCGCTCAACGAAGAACCCCTGAAACTCTTCTGACCCACCGCCGCCTCTGTAGGAGTGAGCCTGCTCGCGATAGCGTTTTATCAGTCGACGTAAATGTTGAATGTCAGACCGCTATCGCGAGCAGGCTCACTCCTACAGGGTTCTGTGTTCACACTTTTCTGACCAATCAGCTCAGGCATTCGTCGACAAATCTCCTTACAATCCCTGCTTTGTCAGCTGCCTAAGCAAGGATTCTGCATGCAAGCCGCCAACCCGCGTCGCGGGTACATTCTGGGCCTGAGTGCCTACATCATCTGGGGCCTGTTCCCGATCTACTTCAAGGCCATCGCCGAAGTCCCCGCTGTCGAGATCATCATTCACCGCGTGTTGTGGTCGGCGCTGTTCGGCGCACTGTTGCTGATGGTGTGGAAGCATCCGGGCTGGTTGCGCGAGTTGCTCGACAACCCCAAGCGCCTGGCGATTCTGGCCCTGAGTGGCACCCTGATCGCGGCCAACTGGCTGACCTACGTGTGGTCGGTGAACAACGGACGCATGCTCGAAGCGAGCCTCGGTTACTACATCAACCCGCTGGTCAACGTGCTGCTGGGGATGCTGATTCTCGGCGAACGCCTGCGGCGCATGCAGTGGATAGCCGTGGGGCTGGCAGCCATCGGCGTGGCGCAGCAGGTGTGGCAGGTCGGCAGTCTGCCGTGGGTCTCGCTGGTGCTGGCACTGACCTTCGGTTTTTACGGCTTGATCCGCAAACAGGCGCCGGTCAAGGCCTTGCCGGGGCTGGTGGTGGAAACCTGGATGCTGGTGCCGATCGCTGTGGCCTGGCTGCTGTTCAACCAGACCGCGACCAGCGCCCAACCCGAGTTCTGGACCACTTCCCAAGCCTGGTGGCTGGTGGCGGCGGGTCCTGTGACGCTCATCCCGCTTGTGTGTTTCAACGCCGCCACCCGGCACCTGCCCTACACCACCATCGGTTTCCTCCAGTACACCGCGCCAACCCTGGTGCTGCTGCAGGCGGTGCTGCTGTTTGGTGAGCACTTGTCGTCGAGCACGCTGATCGCGTTCATCTTCATCTGGGCCGGTCTGGCCGTTTACAGCGTCGATGCGGTGATCAGCTTGCGCCGGCGCAGCTGATCAAAAAACGCACAAAGCTTCGCAGGCCACGGTTCTCGTGGCCTGCGACGTTCCTTCCCAAGGTTATCCACAGCGTGATCCCCGCCGTTTGTGCGCAAGTCACTGAATGCTGGCGGTTTTTTGACCAGTTCGCTGCAAGCCATAGCCGACGCGGCGTTGCGCCCGGTCTCTACAGGTTATCCACAGGCAGGTGCACGTTAAAACTGGATAACCCAAGCAGGGACTAAACGTCCGTACGTAACACCAGTTCGACCATCAGATCATCGGCCAGGGTTTCCAGCCGCGATTGCAGCACGTCCAGCGACAGGGTCAGCGGCACCGCGAGGATCGCTTCGGCGTGAAACAGCGGCTCGCTGCTCATCGGCGCCGGGCGCACTTCGGTCACCAGGCGTTCGAGGTTCACCCCCTGCTCACTGAGCAAGCGGGTGATGTCGCGCACGATGCCCGGGCGGTCATTGCCCACCAGCTCCATGGCGATCGGTTTCCAGGTGCAGGACTGCTCAATGCCACTCTCGGCAATCAGTACGCGAATGCCTTGTGCCGACAGTGCCTGTAGGGAATCGACTAATTCGTCGTAAGCCTCCGCCGGTACGCCCACCCGCAGAATCCCCGCGAACTGCCCGGCCATCCGTGACATGCGGCTTTCCAGCCAGTTGCCGCCATGCTCGGCGATGCATTGGGCGATGCGCTCGACCTGCCCGGGCTTGTCCGGGGCAAACACGGTGAGTACGAGATGGTCCATGGCGCCGCCCTCTTGTCATGACTTTTGTTATAGAAAGGCAAGTATAGGCAAGCACTGACATTCAGCCGCCATGCTCAAGTGAACAACACCTGTGGCGAGGGAGCTTGCTCCCGCTGGGCGGCCGCAGGACGCCCTCTCCAGTCAGTAATATCTGTTGCGGGTGCTTCGCACCCGAGCGGGAGCAAGCTCCCTCGCCACAAATGCAGGCTCATCGAAGCTGAATGGAAGCCGCACGTAATTTATGTGTACAACTTTTTATATTTAGCTGGAACAATCCGCTGGTTTTTTGAGAACATCCCGTTCCGCGACGTGACCGCAATGCGTCATGAGGTCGCAGAACGACGTAATTAGTCAGATTTTCACAAGCGCAACGCATCATGTAGTATGCCTCGGCGCGCACTACATAACGCTGGATCGATGTCTGCCCAAGGCACGTTCGCAACCTTGAAAGCCCCGTCAGCAAGGCCCCCAAGCCGTTGATTGGTCCCAGCCCAGCCGCCAGCAATGGCATGTACTGGTCGGAAGGTTTGTGGTTTAAATGGCCAGAGGCTTCATTGTTAAATTGAAGAGCTGAAAAGCGAAATAGCTGAGCAGAGTGAGGCAAGCAATGACTGAACACGTTCAAGTCGGTGGCCTGCAGGTCGCCAAAGTCCTGTTCGACTTCGTGAACAACGAAGCCATTCCCGGTACCGGCCTCACCGCCGAAAAATTCTGGGAAGGTGCCGACAAGGTCATTCACGACCTGGCACCGAAGAACAAAGCCCTACTCGCCAAACGCGATGACTTCCAGGCTCGTCTTGATGCCTGGCACCAGGAACATGCCGGCCGGGCGCACGACGCCGTGGCCTACAAAGCCTTCCTGCAGGAAATCGGTTATCTGCTGCCAGAAGCGGCTGATTTCCAGGCAACGACGCAAAACGTCGATGATGAAATCGCCCGTACCGCCGGCCCGCAACTTGTGGTCCCGGTGATGAACGCCCGCTTCGCCCTCAACGCCTCGAACGCCCGCTGGGGTTCGCTGTACGACGCCCTCTACGGCACCGACGCCATCAGCGAAGACGGTGGCGCGGAAAAAGGCAAAGGCTACAACAAGGTGCGTGGCGACAAGGTCATCGCCTTCGCCCGTGCCTTCCTCGACGAAGCGGCGCCACTGGCGGCCGGCTCCCACGTCGACTCCACCGGTTACAAGATCGCTGACGGCAAACTGCTGGTCTCCCTCAAGGGCGGCAGCAACACCGGCCTGCGTGACGATGCACAGCTGATCGGCTTCCAGGGCGATGCCAACGCGCCGATTGCCGTGCTGCTGAAACACAACGGTCTGCACTTCGAAATCCAGATCGACGCCAGCACCCCGGTCGGCCAGACCGACGCTGCCGGCGTCAAAGACGTTCTGATGGAAGCAGCCCTGACCACCATCATGGACTGCGAAGACTCCGTGGCCGCCGTCGATGCCGACGACAAAGTGGTGATCTACCGCAACTGGCTCGGCCTGATGAAGGGCGACCTGTCCGAAGAAGTCGCCAAGGGCGGCCAGACCTTCACCCGCAGCATGAACCCGGATCGCACCTACACCGCACCGAACGGCGGTGAAGTGACCCTGCACGGCCGTTCGTTGTTGTTCGTGCGTAACGTTGGCCACCTGATGACCATCGACGCGATCCTCGATAAGGACGGCAACGAAGTGCCGGAAGGCATCCTCGACGGTCTGGTCACTTGTCTGGCAGCGATGCACAACCTCAACGGCAACACCTCGCGTCGCAATACGCGTACCGGCTCGGTCTACATCGTCAAACCGAAAATGCACGGCCCGGAAGAAGCAGCGTTCACCAACGAGCTGTTCGGTCGCATCGAAGACGTGTTGGGCCTCAAACGCAACACGCTGAAAGTCGGGATCATGGACGAGGAGCGCCGTACCACGGTCAACCTCAAGGCCTGCATCAAGGCGGCCAGCGAGCGCGTGGTGTTCATCAACACCGGTTTCCTCGACCGCACGGGCGATGAAATCCACACCTCCATGGAAGCCGGGCCGATGGTGCGCAAGGCCGACATGAAGGCCGAGAAGTGGATCGGCGCCTACGAGAACTGGAACGTCGATATCGGTCTGAGTACCGGCCTGCAAGGTCGCGCGCAAATCGGTAAAGGCATGTGGGCGATGCCCGATCTGATGGCGGCGATGCTCGAACAGAAAATCGCTCACCCACTGGCCGGCGCCAACACCGCCTGGGTACCGTCGCCGACCGCTGCTGCGCTGCACGCGTTGCACTACCACAAGGTCGACGTGTTCGCCCGTCAGGCCGAACTGGCCAAGCGTGCCCGCGCTTCGGTGGACGACATTCTGACCATCCCACTGGCGGTCAACCCGAACTGGACGCCAGAGCAGATCAAGAACGAACTGGACAACAACGCCCAGGGCATTCTCGGTTACGTGGTGCGCTGGATCGACCAGGGCGTGGGTTGTTCGAAAGTGCCGGACATCAACGACGTCGGCCTGATGGAAGACCGTGCGACGCTGCGGATCTCCAGCCAGCACATCGCCAACTGGCTGCGCCACGGTATCGTCACCGAAGCGCAAGTGATGGAAAGCCTCAAGCGCATGGCGCCGGTGGTTGACCGGCAGAACGCCAACGACCCGCTGTACCGTCCGCTGGCACCGGACTTCGACAGCAACATCGCCTTCCAGGCGGCGGTCGAACTGGTGATCGAAGGCACCAAACAGCCGAACGGCTACACCGAGCCGGTGCTGCACCGTCGTCGTCGCGAGTTCAAAAAGGCTAACGGCCTGTAACCTGCGCTGACTGCCGGACATGAAAAAGCCCTGATCTCGCGATCAGGGCTTTTTTGTTTGGATTGAAATCCCAAGCAGGCAGTAATCCCTGTGGCGAGGGAGCTTGCTCCCGCCTGGCGGCGCAGCCGTCGTAATTTTAGCGAATGCGATGTGTCAGGATTAATGTGGATGCAGGGTTTGGGGCCGCTTCGCAGCCCAGCGGGAGCAAGCTCCCTCGCCACAAGGGTAGCGGTTAAACACGATTACGGATCAATGCCCAATTCGTGTTTGACCAGCCCCAGCAACTTCGCCGTATCAATCGGCTTGAGCAGAAAATCCACCACGCTCAAATGCATCGCCGCGATGGCGTCCTTCACATCGGCATCGCCGGAAACAATGATGATCGGCATCGCTGCCCGTACCGACTCGCGTACTTGGCGGATCAAGTCCAGACCACCGACGTTGCCCATGCGCAGATCAGTGATCACCAGGCCTATCGAGGGTTTTTCCGCAAGCATCTTCAGTGCGGTTTCGCCACTGGCCGCGGTCATGCAGTGAATACCGTCCAACGCGAGTATCTCCGACAACAGCTCCCGGGCGTCCTTGTCGTCATCGACGATCAGCACACGCTGCGGCGGCAAGTCAGGTTCGAGCATTACAGCGCTGAGCGCTTCACGCTCGGCGTCGCTCAAAATATCGTGGTCGGACATGGCGTTCTCTAAGTTTTCAAATCAATCACCTGGCACAGTCGTCAGACATCGCTAAGCAGAGCTTCAATGTGCACTTCGTCGGATTTTTTTCCAAGTGGCTGGCGGGGGAATTTCCGACTGTTTTTGTAGGGCACTTCCCAAATGTGCCCAACGGCAGCTCAAACCTAGACTTACGTCCAATGGGCACCCCGCACGCGGGGGCCGACCATGGCTGCAACGATCCGACAACAACAATTCAAAAAAGACTGCGGTAATGGTTATGAGTAAAGCGGACGCCTTCACCCAGGCAGGGAAAACCGCGGTGTTGCAGAACATTCAGGGCACCCTGCAATTCCTCCAGCGCTTCCCGCCCTTCAATCAGATGGAACACGCCCACCTGGCTTATCTGGTGGAGCAGTGTCAGCTGCGGTTCTACGGCCAGGGCGAAAGCATCATCAAGCCCGCCGACGGGCCGGTCGAACACTTCTACATCGTCAAACAGGGCCGGGTGATCGGTGAGCGTCAGCACATCACCAGGCCCGGCACCGAAACCACGTTTGAAATCACCACTGGCGAGTGTTTCCCCCTCGCCGCGCTGATTGGCGAACGGGCGACCCGCACCGAACACCTGGCCGGCGAAGACACCTTTTGCCTGCAACTGAACAAACCGGCGTTCATCAAGCTGTTCGCTCTGTCCAACAGCTTCCGCGATTTCGCTTTGCGCGGGGTCAGCAGCCTGCTCGATCAGGTCAATCAGCAAGTCCAGCAGAAAGCCGTGGAAACCCTCGGTACCCAGTATTCGCTGAATACCCGCCTCGGCGAATTGGCGATGCGCCATCCGGTGACCTGTAGCCCGGATACATCTCTGCGCACAGCGGTGAAGCTGATGCACGAACAGCAGGTTGGCAGCATCGTCGCGGTGGATGAACACAAGGCGCCGCTGGGGATTTTCACCCTGCGCGATCTGCGCGAAGTGGTCGCCAATGGCAGCGGTGATTTCAGCGAAACCATCGAGCGGCACATGACCTGTTCGCCGTTCTTTCTGTCGCCCGATCACAGTGCTTTCGACGCGGCGATTGCCATGACCGAACGGCACATCGCCCACGTTTGTCTGGTCAAGGATCAGCGTCTGTGTGGCGTGGTTTCCGAGCGCGACCTGTTCTCGCTGCAACGGGTGGATCTGGTGCACCTGGCCCGGACCATCCGCAGTGCCCAGCGCATCGAGCAACTGGTGAGCCTGCGCGGCGAGATCGGCCAACTGGTCGAACGCATGCTCGCCCACGGTGCGTCTTCGACGCAGATCACCCACATCATCACACTGCTCAACGACCACACCGTGTGCCGGGTGATCGAACTGACCCTCGCCGAAAAAGGCGACCCCGGCGTGCCGTTCAGTTGGTTGTGCTTCGGCAGCGAAGGCCGGCGCGAACAGACGCTGCACACCGATCAGGACAACGGCATTCTGTTCGAAGCGCGGGACGCAGCGCACGCGGCGGAGATTCGCGGCAAGCTGCTGCCGATTGCCCAGCAGATCAACCAGAGTCTGGCGCAGTGCGGCTTCAGCCTGTGCAAGGGCAACATCATGGCCGGCAATCCCGAGCTGTGTCTGTCTCGGGCGGAGTGGGCGCGGCGCTTTGCAGCGTTTATTCGCGAAGCGACGCCGGAGAACCTGCTCGGTTCGAGCATTTATTTCGATCTGCGAGTGGTCTGGGGCGACGAGAAAGGCTGCGCGCAACTGCGCCGGGGGATTCTCGATCAGGTCGGCGACAACCGTTTATTCCAGCGCATGCTGGCCGAAAACGCCCTGCGCAATCGTCCACCGGTGGGACGCTTTCGCGAGTTTGTGCTGGCGCGCAAAAACGGCGAGAAAGCCACCCTCGACCTCAAGGTCCAGGGCCTGACGCCCTTCGTCGACGGCGCGCGTCTGTTGGCACTGGCGCACGGCATCGAAACCAACAACACCCTCGAACGCTTGCGTCAGTTGGTCGAGAAAGAGGTGATCGAACGGCTCGACGGCGCCGCGTATGAAGAGGCTTACCACTTCATCCAGCAGACCCGCATGCAGCAACACCAGATCCAGACGCGGGAAAATCTGCCTTGGTCGAACCGCGTCGATCCGGACAGCCTCAATCATCTGGACCGGCGCATCCTGCGTGAATCCCTGCGCCAGGCCCAGCGCCTGCAGAGCAGCCTGGCCTTGCGGTATCAGCTATGAGCCTGTTTTCGTGGCTGCGCCCGGCCAGCCCTCTGCTGTCGGCCGACCTGCAACAGCGTCTGGCGGAGCTGCCGGCGATCAGCGAACTGAAAGAGTGCAGCCTGCGCGAGCAGCGCTGGGTGGTGCTGGATCTGGAAACCACCGGGCTGAACCTGAACAAGGATCGTGTGCTGTCGATCGGCGCGGTGGTGATCGAAGACGGCGCGATCGACTTCAGCCAGCAGTTCGAGCGCACCCTGCAATGTCGAGAGCTGAAACTCAGCCCGAGCGTGTTGATTCATGGCCTGGGGCCGAATGCGATTGCCGCCGGTAGCGACCCGGCCGAGGCATTGCTGGAGTTGATGGAATTCATCGGCGACAGCCCGGTACTGGCGTTTCATGCGCCCTTCGATCAGCACATGCTCGGGCGCGCATTGAAAGAACACTTGGGCTACAAGCTGCAGAACGTGTTTCTGGATGTCGCGGACATGGCACCGCTGTTGTGCCCGCAGGCGAATATCCGTGAGGCCGGGCTGGATGAATGGATCGACTGGTTCAGGCTTGAGGTGTTCGAGCGGCACAACGCGAGTGCCGATGCGCTGGCGACGGCAGAGCTGGCGTTGATCCTGTTCAGCCGGGCACGGCAGCAGCAGATTCATAGTCCGCTGAACCTGCAGCAGCGTTTGAGTCAGTGGAAACGTCGGCAGCAGGCGCCTTCCTTCTAGATTGCAGCCGACCCACATCCCTCTGTAGGAGCTGCCGCAGGCTGCGATCTTTTGATCTCGCTTTTAAAAACAAGATCAAAAGATCGCAGCCTGCGGCAGCTCCTACAGAGGCTATCCAAACGTACCATCTGACCAGTGGCCAATTGCTAACCATTCCCACCTCTGCGAGAATCGCGAACAATTCTCGTTGGTTAACATTTCCCAATCGGTGCGTCTGGTGTCGTCAGTCCCAAGCCCTCACAGTGAACTCGTCGGTGCGTTGTATCGCGACCATCGCGGTTGGCTGCTGAGCTGGTTGCGGCGCAACGTGGCGTGCCCGCAACGGGCAGAAGATCTGAGCCAGGACACCTTCGTGCGCCTGCTCGGTCGCGAACAATTGCTGACGCCGCGCGAACCGCGGGCGTTTCTGGTGGCGATTGCCAAGGGCCTGCTGTTCGACTATTTCCGCCGCGCCGCGCTGGAGCAGGCCTATATCGCCGAATTGATGCTGATCCCCGAAGGCGAACAGCCTTCGGTGGAAGAACAGCAATTGATCCTCGAAGACCTCAAGGCCATCGACCGCCTGCTCGGCAAACTGTCGACCAAGGCCCGCGCCGCTTTCCTTTATAACCGCCTCGACGGCCTCGGCCATGCCGAAATCGCCGCGAAGCTCGGCGTCTCGGTGCCGCGTGTGCGGCAATACCTCGCTCAGGGCATTCGCCAGTGCTACATCGCCCTCTACGGTGAGCCGACATGAGCCCGGCCAGCTCCAGACCGGTTTCGGCTCAGGTGCTGGACGCGGCGATTGCCTGGCAATTGTCGTTGGATTCCAGCAGTGCGCTGGAGCGCGAAGAGTTCGCCAAGTGGCACGCAGCCAATGAAGAACACGCCCGCGCCTGGCGCCAGCTGGGCATGCTCGATCAGCGCTTCAGCGTCGCCAACGGCCCGGCCCGCGCTGCGTTGCTGCAATCGCGCGAGGGCATTCGCCGAAGAGTGCGCAAGCTCGGCAGCGGACTGGCCAGCGTGGTGGCGGTGGTCGGTCTGGCGCTGTTTGCCGGTGATCGCTACCTGCCGCTGGATTACTGGCTGGCCGATCAACGCACCGCCACCGGCGAGCAGCGCACGGTGCGGCTGGTCGATGGCACCGTGCTCAACCTCAACACCCACAGCGCGGTGGATGTGCGTTTCGACGCCAGCCAGCGGCTGATCGTATTGCAGGCAGGCGAGATCATGGTCGAGACCGGTCACGGCGATGCGCGACCGTTCATCGTCGAGACCCGCGAAGGCAGCATGCGCGCGCTGGGCACGCGGTTTCTGGTCAAGCGTGAAGACCAGGGCACGCGTCTGAGCGTCCTGCAATCGGCGGTGGCGGCGCATCCGCAAAGTCATCCTGACGAGCAGATCCTGCGCGAAGGCCAGCAAGTGCTGATTCGCAACGACGGCCTCGACGCGGTCGCCGCACTCACCCCCGGCGCCGATGCCTGGACCCGCGGCATGCTGGTGGTGGACAACGCGCGGCTCGGCGATCTGGTGCACGAACTCGGGCGCTACCGCCGTGGCTATCTGGGCGTCGCCCCGGAGGTCGCCGACCTGCGCATCACCGGCAGCTTCCCGCTGCACGACACCGACAAGGCCCTGAGTGCTCTGCTGCCGACCCTGCCGGTACAGATCGAGCAGCACACGCCGTATTGGGTCACGGTGGCGAAGGCTGATACCAAGCCTTGAGGGCGACCGACCTCTGTGGCGAGGGAGCTTGCTCCCGCTCGGCTGCGCAGCAGTCGTCAAACCAGTCAATGCGATTTATCTGAAAGACAGCAGGGACCGCTTCGCGCTCCAGCGGGAGCAAGCTCCCTCGCCACAGGGTCTCGGTCACTTTTCAGTTAATCGAAATTATTTTCATCCAGCCCTATCACTTTTCAATTCTCGTCCGGCACACAGGCAATTGAGAAATATTTCCATTCAGGAGCCTTCGCATGTCCCGTTCGCTAGACACCTTGTTGCGCCCCAGTCTGCTGGCGGTCGCCATCGCCCTCAGCACCCCGCTGATCAGCCACCCGTTGCTCGCCGCTGAGCAGGCCTCCAGCGTACGCGCCTACAACCTGCCGGCGGCGCCGTTGTCGACCACGCTGAACCAGATCGCCAGCCAGGGCGGCCTCGCGCTGTCGCTCAATCCCTCGCTGGCGGCGGGCAAGACGTCGGCACCGGTCAACGGCCAATACGATGCCGCCGGCGCGCTGCGTGCCGCCCTGCGTGGCACCGGTCTGCAACTGGAACAAAGCAACACCGGCACCTACACACTGGTTGCGGTGCCGGAAGGGACACTGGCGCTGCCGGAAACTGCAGTGATCGGCGTGGAAAACTACGAAAGCGCCTGGGGCCCGGTCGAAGGCTACACCGCCACCCGCACCGCCGCCGGCACCAAGACCGACACTGCGCTGGTCGAAGCACCGCGCTCGATCTCGGTCGCGACCCGTCAGCAAATGGACGACCGCAGCGTGCACAGCCTCGATGACGCCGTGCGCTACATGCCCGGCATCACCGCCAGCAGCTACGGCAGCGACACCCGCGCGGACTGGCTGCGCGTGCGCGGTTTCGAGCCGACCCAGTTCCTCGATGGCCTGCCGCTGCCCAAAGGCGTATACGCCAACCCGAAACAGGAAACCTGGAACCTCGACCGCCTCGCCCTGCTGCGCGGCCCAGCCTCTTCCGTCTACGGCCAGACCCCGCCGGGCGGCCTGCTGGACATGGTCAGCCGGCGCCCGAACAGCGACGCCAGCAGCGAAATCCAGTTGCAGTACGGCAGCGACAACCATCGCCAGATCAACTTCGCCAGCACCGGCAAGATCGACGATGCCGGGCAGTTTCTCTACGGCATCAGCGGTGTGGTGCGTGACAGCGGCACGCAGATCGACCACATCGATAACAAGCGCTACAACATCGCGCCGAGCCTGACCTGGAACATCGACGACGACACCAAAATCACCCTGCTGAGCCAGTTCACCCGCGACGATACCGGCATTACCAGCCAGTTCCTGCCGGTGCAGGGCACCAAGATCGACATGCCGTTCGGTAGCGTTTCGCACCACAAAAATCTCGGCGACCCGGATTGGGAATACTACGACCGCACCTACTACGCGCTCGGCTATGCCTTCGAACATCGGCTGAACGATGTCTGGCAGTTCAAGCAGAACCTGCGCTACACCAAGTCGGATCTGTCGTTCCAGGCCCTGACCGTCGGCTCTTACCCGTACACCATGGTGGACGATCAAGGTAACGTCGGGCGCACCAGCACCAGCGTTGACGAAGACATCAGCCAGTTCGCGGTGGACAACAACTTCCAGGCCGACTTCGCCACCGGTGACATTCGCCACACCGTGCTGTTGGGGCTGGATCACCAGCGCAGCAACACCAACTACCTGTCGATCTACGGTGACGGCCTGAAAACCAACGTGCTGAACCCGATTTACGGCCAGCCGATCGTTCGTCCGGATCGCTCGACGGCGTATTACGACTACGACCAGAAGACCTACCAGACCGGCCTCTATGTGCAGGATCAGATGGCCCTCGACCAATGGCGCCTGACGCTGGGCGGTCGTGAAGACTGGGTCCACACCGGCACCAAATTCTTCAACAAGGCCGACGCGACCAACACCCAGCGCGACAAGAACTTCAGCGGTAACGCAGCGCTCAGCTACGTGTTCGACTCGGGCTTCGTCCCGTACATTTCCTACGCCGAATCCTTCCAGCCAACCACCGGCGCCGACGCCTCCTCCACCGGTTCGCTGAAACCGACCGAAGGCAAGCAATGGGAAATGGGCGTCAAGTACCAGCCACCGGGCAGCAAGACCCTGCTGACCGCCGCCGTGTATGACCTGACGCAGAAAAACGTCGCGGTCACCACCACCGTCGGCAATACCCCGATCACCAGCCAGACCGGCGAAGTGAAGGTCAAAGGCCTGGAACTGGAGGCGACCTCGGACGTCACCGATAACCTGAAAGTGATTGCCGCCTACACCCTGGCCAAGTCCGAAGTGCAGAAAGGCGACTACAAAGGCAACCGCCTGCAACTGATGCCGAACCAGCAAGCCTCGCTGTGGACTGATTACACCTGGCACAGCGGCGTGCTCGACGGCTTCGGTATTGGCGGTGGCGTGCGTTACACCGGCAACACCTATGGCGATCAGGGCAACACCTGGCTGGGCAAGGCCAATGCTTACACGGTGTTCGACGCCTCCGTGCATTACGACCTCGGGCGCCTGGACAACAGCCTCAAAGGTGCATCGGTCGCGGTCAACGCCACCAACCTGTTCGACAAGGATTACATCTCCACCTGCGACGGCTTCTACTGCTACTACGGCGACCAGCGCAGCGTCGTCGCCAGCGCCACCTACAAGTGGTAACCGCGTGAGCTGAAACAGGTCCTGTCACCAAGCCGTCCTTCATGGACGGCTTCGGTGTTTTTGAAGGTCATGAAATGAAAAGTAAAACAATCCGCCGCTGGTCGTTCATCCACACCTGGACCAGCCTGATCTGCACCGTGTTTTTGCTGTTGCTGGCATTGACCGGCCTGCCGCTGATCTTCCATCACGAGATCGAGCACCTGCTCGGCGATGCCCCGCAAGTGCGCGAGATGCCGGCCGACACGCCGCGCCTGAACCTGGCGCAACTGGTCGAGGCCGCCGAACAACATCGTCCCGGCGAAGTGGTGCAGTACTTCGGTTTCGAGGACGACGAACCCAATGCCGTGTTGACGATCATGGCGAAGACCGCCGGCACCGAACCGAACTCGTCGCACACCTTCATGCTCGATGCGCGCACCGGTGAAGCGCTGGAAACCCCGTCGGCAAATGGCGGGCTGATGCTGTTCATCCTGCGCCTGCATGTGGACATGTTCGCCGGATTGCCCGGCAAGTTGCTGCTGGCGTTCATGGGTTTGCTGTTCGTGGTCGCGATCATCTCGGGCACCGTGCTGTACTTGCCGTTCATGCGTCGCTTGCCGTTCGGCACCGTGCGTCAGGACAAGTCCACCCGCTTGCGTTGGCTCGACCTGCACAACCTGATCGGCGTCGTCACCCTGACCTGGGCACTGGTGGTGGGCGTCACCGGAGTGATCAGCGCCTGCGCCGACCTGCTCATCGCCGCGTGGCGCAATGACTCGCTGACCGCCATGGTCGCGCCGTACCGCGATGCCCCGCCACTGACCCGACTGGCCCCCGCCACCCGCCTGCTCGACATCGCCCGGGACGTGGCGCCGGGGATGAACCCGGACTTCATCGCCTTCCCCGGCACGCGCTTTTCCAGCGAGCATCACTACGCGGTGTTCATGAAGGGCGGCACCCACCTGACCTCGCACCTGCTGACGCCGGTGCTGATCGACGCCAGCACTCTGCAGGTCACCGCTGTGGCCGAGCGCCCGTGGTACATGGACGCCATGGGCATGTCCCAGCCGCTGCACTTCGGCGACTACGGCGGCATGCCGATGAAAATCCTCTGGGCGACCCTTGATGTGCTGACCATCATTGTCCTCGGCAGCGGCGTGTACCTCTGGGTGGTGCGGCGTAAAGCGGCGAAACCGGTGACGGCGGAGGCTGCTGCATGAAGCCGCGTCAGAGCAATTTCTGGAAAGTGTTCAGCACGCCGCTGGTGATCGCACTGCTGAGTGCGGCGGGGTTGTTTTCGGCGCTGTTGGGGGATGGAATCTGGGATGCGTTGAGCTGGGTCGGGCTGGGTGTTCCGGCTTATCTGGCCATTAGAGGTTTATTGCAGCGCAGGTAGTTTTTGTGTTGTCGGTGATGGCCTCATCGCTGGCAAGCCAGCTCCCACAGGGGTTTATGCTGAATCTGAAATTTGTGTTCGCTGCAAAAACTGTGGGAGCTGGCTTGCCAGCGATGGCGATCTCACGAACACCATCAATTCCTCGCCAGCCACAGTGGTTGTAGCTAGGCTAACCTGCTGTTCTTGATGACCACCGAGGTTTGCCAATGTCCGCCCCCAGCATGACCCTGTTTCACAACACGCTCTCCCCGTTCGTGCGCAAAGTGATGGTGCTGTTGCACGAGACCGGCCAGCAGAATCGCGTCGCCCTGCAAGACTGCGTGCTCAGCCCGGTCAGCCCGGACGCTGCGCTCAATGCCGACAACCCGCTGGGCAAAATCCCGGCCCTGCGTCTGGCCGACGGCAGCGTCATCCATGACAGCCGCGTGATCCTCGAATACCTCGACCAGCAGCACGTCGGCAATCCGCTGATCCCCCGCGAAGGCGCGGCCCGCTGGCGCCGTCTGACCCTGGCCTCGCTGGCTGACGGGATCATGGACGCCTCGGTGATGGTGCGTTACGAACTGGTATTGCGCGCCCCGGAAAAGCACTGGGACGAATGGCTCAACGCCCAGCGCGAGAAAATCCGTCGCGCCCTGGCCTATCTGGAAAGTGACGCCATCGCCGAGCTGACCAGCCATTTCGACGTGGCCGCAATCAGCGTCGCTTGTGCGTTGGGTTACATCGATCTGCGTCATCCGGATCTGGACTGGCGCAGCGCCAACCCGCAACTGGCCAGCTGGTATTTCGAGGTGAGCCAGCGAGCGTCCATGGTCGCCACCCTGCCCAAGCCTTAAATCGGCGGTGCCTGTACCGGCCTCATCGCTGGCAAGCCAGCTCCCACAATGGATTTGGATATGACAGAGCCCTCTGTTTCAGCACAAATCCTGTGGGAGCTGGCTTGCCAGCGATGGCACCAACTCGCATCCACAGGCAGAAACTCGACAATCCGCGTCACCAACGCTTCCTTCCAGCGCTGATCCTCGCGCAACCCGCTCATTGCATCGCCCCCCCATCAAACTCCAGCGGCCTGGCCGGTTTCTGCCCGATCCCGTACCAGTCGAGTTTGCGCGTCAGCACCATGAACACCCCAAGCAAGCCGAACAACAGCAGCGAACCCATCAGCAGCGCGTAATCCTCGGCGCTCAGCAGTCCGTACAGCAGGCCATACAACGCCGCCAATCCCGCAGAGAAACTCAGGCCGTGGCGCACGCTGTGCAGCACGTGACACACATAAAACCCGATCAACAACACACAGCCACTGGCCGACAGCAGATACGCCAGGGCAAAGCCGATGTGCTCCGACAACGACAGCAGCAACAGGTAAAAGAACGCCAGCGCCACCCCGACCAATGCGTATTGCACCGGATGCACCGCCAGACTCTTGAGCACTTCGAACAGGAAGAAACCGGCGAAGGTCAGGACGATGAACAACAGCGCATATTTGATCGCCCGATCACTCTTCAGGTACTGGTCCACCGGATCGATGAAACTCACGCCAAAACTGCGCCCGCTGAACCCCTCGCATTCATTGCCCGTCACGCAACGACTCATGGCTTCTTGCAGGTTGGTGGAGAAGAACGTGGTCTGCCAATCGGCGCTGAAACCCTGATCACTGATCTCGCGTTTGCCCGGCAGGAAATTGCCGATGAAGCTTGGGTGCGGCCAGTTGGCCGCGAGGCTGACGTGGCTGGTTTTGCCCACCGGCAACACCTGCAGCGAACCGGTGCCCTGCAGACGCAGGTCGAAACCGAAGGTCAGTTCCGTGGTTTTGCGGGTATCCAGCGCCGGCAGCGTGACCCGCACGCCTTCGCCCAGCCAGCCCACCTGAGTACCGGGTACGAAGTCCAGGCGCTGGCCGTCGAGTTCCAGTTTCAGGGCGTTTTCGATACCGCGAATGTCACTGATGCCCACCGCCAGAAACGGCGCATCGAACTGGTAATCGGCGAAGTCTTCCTTGATCCCCAACTGCGCCGGCAACGAGAAATGCCCATTGATGCGATTGTCGGCATGGAACAGCCGCGCCTCGTAGATACCGCGCTTGCGCAGCTCGGTCTGCACCTGGCCATCGAGTTCGAAACGTTGCGGCAGAAAGTACAGCCGACCGCGCTCTTCGCCGAGCTCTTCATAGCGCTGACTGGTTTTCTCGTTGGTCTTCCAGGTACGCACCACCTTGCGGTACGGCACCACCATCACCGGCCCGCTCAGTTGCTGGCTGTAGCTGGAACTGCGGGCGATGTCTTCGAGTACGCCGTCGCGCCGTTGCTGGCGGTCATCGATGATGCCGTCGATCATCAGCAACGGGATCAGCAACAGCAGGATCAACAGGGCGACAGCCCCGAGTTTGATAGTCAGATTTCGATTCATAACGACGCTCCCTGGTTGGAATGTGGCCAGTCTGGGAGTGCTTTGTGGTTTTGTTATGGAGGTTGTGTGGGCTTTGCGTGGAAATACCTGTAAAACGCTTTTTCCTCATCACCTTGGCAATGTTCATAGAAAGGACGGACACGTTGCGCAACAACTCTTTCGATTTGATCCGGCACTTGGCGGCACTCATGGTGCTGATCAGCCATCACTTTGCGCTGTGGGGTCTGCCAGAGCCAGGCATCGCCGGCTTCAACTCACTGGGCGGTATCGCCGTGATCGCGTTCTTTGCGATCTCCGGCCTGCTGATCACTCGCAGCTTCGTCAACGCCACGAACTTCACCGACTATCTGATCAAACGCATTGCCCGCATCTTTCCAGCATTGATCCTCTGCGCCTTCGCGATGACTTATATCGCCGGTGCACTGTTTGCCGAAGGCTATGTCACAAGCTTGAGCGCCACGATCGACTTCCTGCGAATCTCGGTTTTCGGTCAAGCCACTATCGAACAGATCACCAATGGATTTATCTTCGACGAATCCTTCAATGGCAGTCTCTGGACGCTGAAAATCGAATTCGGCTTTTACTTGCTGCTGGCGGCGGTTCTGGGTCTGTACCGAAAAGCCCTGTTGCCATGGATCCTGCTGATGGGGTTTGCGGTGGCAACGTATGTCTTGAGTAGTGCAGTGTCCGGCGCCATGGCGCAAAAACTGGCGACTTACTGCGGTGCTGGTATCGCCTTCTTTGCCGGTTCCGTGATTGCCTTTCACAAACAGTACCTCGGCAATCCCCGTGTGCTGGCGATCGCTCTGGCGGCCGGGACCGGATTGATCTGCCTCAGCGTCGGCACCCCATTGGCCACAGTGCTGGCGACGCTGGGCTGTGCGCTGGTCACCCTGAGTCTGGGCCTGCTCTACGTCGACAAAAGTATCCGGGGCCGATTCGATATTTCTTACGGAATCTATCTGTATGCGTTCCCGGTCCAGCAACTGGTCATCAACAAGTCCCACCTGAGCTTTTTGCCGTCCATGCTTGTCTCGGCGCTGATCGTGATCATGCTGGCGATCGCTTCATGGCGTCTGGTGGAGCAACCAGCGTTGAATTTCGCCCATCGGAAGAAGCTTCAGCACACCGCAGCGGCCTCGTCCCCACCCTGAGCCCGGCCTGTCCGTAAGGTTTCAGGGCAGGCTCAGAACGGCTTGCACACCGCCCGACACGTTGCTGATCGACAGTTGGCCACCATGCAACTTGGCTACCTCTGCCACAAAGTTCAGCCCCAGCCCGGTGCTCTTGCGCCCACTGTCCGGTCGCGGCAGCGAATAAAACCGCTCGCACAGACGCGGCAAGGCGTACTCGGGAATCGGGGCGGCTTCGTTGAACAGGCGCAACTCGACCTGCTCCCCCACGCGTTCGGCACTGAAGCGCAGCAACCCGGCGACCGGGGTGAAATCCAGCGCATTCTCCAGCAGATTGCCCAGCGCCTGACGCAGCAGAAACGGCTCGCCGATCAGCATCAGATCCGGCGCAATGGTCTGCTCAGCCGTGAGCCGCCGGCCTTCGATTCGCGCTGCCTGCGCGCGCAACAATTCATCGACCAGCGCCGCCAGCGGCACCGCCACGCGTTCCTCAAGCCCCTGACGCTGCTCGACTTGTGCCAGATTCAACAGCCGCTCGATCAACTGCTGCATCCGCGCACTTTCACTGTCGATGTTGCCGACAAAGCGCAGGCGCTGAATCGCTGGCATCTCCTCCTGCAGCAATTCCGCCGCACCGCGAATCGCCGCCAGCGGACTCTTCAGTTCATGGGTCAGGGTGTGCACATAGCGCTCGACGTAGGCCTTACCTTCCAGTTGAGTGCGCATCTGCTCCACCGCCGTCGCCAGTTGTTCCAGCTCACCGCCACGGTAATGTGGCACTTCCACCCGGCGCCCCTCACTCACCGCTTTGGCGTACCCGGTCAAACGGTGCAGCGCGCGGCTCAGCCACCACGACAGCACAGCGCCGAACAGCAGACCGAGGCCGATCAACCCCGCGCCGTAAAACAGCAAGCGCCGCTCGGTGCGGTCGACATAAGGCTGCAATGAACTGTTGGGTTTGGCCACGGTGACCACGCCGATGATTTTGCCGTTATCACGGATCGGCGCGCCAACGTGCATCACCGACGACGCCGAATCATTCGGATCGCTGCGGGTCGAGCGCGCGCCGTATTCGCCGCGCAGGGTCAGGTAGACGTCGTTCCAGCGCGAGTAATCCTGCCCGACCGCCACCCCGCTGGAATCCAGTACCACAATGCCTTTGGCGTCGGTGACGTAGATGCGGTGGTTGACCTGGTTTTTCGGCAAGCCCCAAATGGTCGCCTGTGGCTGGCGCTCACCGTAGGCGCGCAGCAATTCGGGCCAGCGGTTCTCGCTGAGCGTCCCGGCCTTGAAATCATCACGCAGGATCTCCGCCATCAGGTTCGCGGTGTCGACCAGGGTTTCTTCGGTGGACTGGCGCACACCGGGGCGGATTTCTTCCATCACCGTGTTGAGCACGAAGTAACCGGTCAGGCCGACAAACAGCACATACACCAGAAAAATCCGCAGCCCCAACGACATCAGCTGTGCCCCGGGCTGTAGCTGTAGCCGAGGCCGCGATGGGTCTGGATCGGCTCGGCATCGGCGCGCACCAGGCGCAATTTGGCGCGCAGGCTTTTGATATGGCTGTCGATGCTACGCTCGTAGCCGGCGTCGGCGGCAACCCCCAGCGCATCGAGCAATTGCTCGCGGCTGAACACACGCTGCGGTTGTTCGAGCAGGCATTGCAGCAGACGGAATTCGTGGCGGGTCAGGCTCAATGGCTGGCCGCGGTAGGTGATCAGCACACGCTCGGCATCGATGCGAAACAGTGCCGAGGAGGCTTCAACCACAGGACGCGGCGCCATACGCTTGAGAATCGCCCGCACCCGCGCGGCAACTTCCCGTGGGCTGAACGGCTTGACCACGTAATCGTCGGCGCCGATCTCCAGCCCCACCACCCGATCGATCTCGGCGTCCCGGGCACTGAGGAACAGCACCGGCACTTCACTGTAGCGCCGCAGCTGTTTGCAGGTTTCGAAACCGTTGATGTCCGGCAGGCCGATATCGAGAATGATCAAGTCAGCCGGGGTCTGCCGTTGAAACTCCAGCGCCGCCGCGCCGAGACTCAGCCACGTGGTGGCGAACCCCTCGCCCTGCAGGGCAAAAATCAGCGTGTCGGCAATCGCCGCTTCGTCTTCGACAATCAGGATATGAGGCATGGCGTCCGAGCCCATGGGTTAAGTGCGCGAACGGTGCCCCAAGCCTGACCTTACGTCAATGAGACCACTTAGCAGTCCGGCTTGTCGGCGGTGAAACGCCGCGCCGGGTTCACCGCCGCGCCGAACTCGCGCAGGGCCTTGGCACCGATCAACAGTGGGTAGTTGAAGTTGCTGCGGTCGGTCAGGTTGACCTCAACGGTGCGCTTGACGTTGCCCAGGCACAGTTCCAGATCGACCACCGGGCGCTTGGCGACTTCGGTGCTGTCACCCTCGTCCTCTTCATCCGAGCGACTCTTGATCTTGCTGATCCGCGCGACCTTGTGTTCGTAGACCTTGTTGCTGGCGTCCTTGGTGCCGAGGCGGAAACGCACCCAGTTCTCGCCGTCGCGGGTGAAGGTCTCGATGTCCTTGGCCGACAGCGAGGCGGTCAGCGCGCCGGTGTCCATCTTGGCCTTGAGCACCTCACCACCGATTTCCGGCAGCGCGATGTATTCATAACGCCCGTACAGGGTCGGCTCGGCGGCCATGACCGGCAGGGCGACGAGGGCAAACAGTGCAAGGAGGGATTTCACGTAAGGGGCTTCCTTGGAAAATGAGGGCTCAACGCCGAATTCTAGACCGCGAAAAAACACGATAGTTGGTTCGCCGCCGACCTTTGTGGCGAGGGAGCTTGCTCCCGCTCGACGACGCAGTCGGCGTGAACCAGCCTGCAGGTTTCGCCTGACACACCGAGGTGAATGGATTTGGGGCCGCTTCGCACCCCAGCGGGAGCAAGCTCCCTCGCCACAGGATGCTGTTTAATCATTCAAAGAATAACGGAGCAAAAGTGAAACATTCGTCACCACCGATTTGGCCTGCCGCCCGAAGCCACTTATCATGGCGCGCCCATCCGCCTTCATAGAGTTGCTTATGCGCCGCCTGCTCACCGGCTGTTTCGTCACCCTGCTGCTGTTGCTCAACACCCTGATCCTGATCGGGCCGTTGCTGGTCTTTGCCCTGCTCAAACTGATTGCGCCGGGGCGCTGGCGCGACTACGCCTCGTGGGCGGTGATGTGGATTGCCGAGACCTGGGCCGAGATCGACAAGCTGATCTTTCAGCTGTGCATCCCGACCCAATGGGACATTCGCGGCGGCGCAGACCTGCGCGGTGACACCTCGTATCTGGTGATCAGCAACCACCAGTCGTGGGTCGATATTCCGGCACTGATCCAGACCCTCAACCGGCGCACACCGTTCTTCAAGTTCTTCCTCAAGAAAGAGCTGATCTGGGTGCCGTTCCTCGGTCTGGCGTGGTGGGCGCTGGATTACCCGTTCATGAAGCGCTACAGCAAAGCGTTCCTGGCCAAACACCCTGAGTTGGCGGGCAAGGATCTGGAGATCACCAAACAGGCCTGCGAGCTGTTCAAGCGCCAGCCGGTCACGGTGGTGAATTATCTGGAAGGCACCCGCTATACGGCGGCGAAAAGCGCGCAGCAGCAGTCACCGTTCAAGCATCTGCTCAAACCCAAGGCGGGCGGTGTGGCGTTTGTTCTGGCGGCAATGGGCGAACAACTCGATGCGCTGCTCGATGTGACCGTGGTCTATCCACAGGAAAAGATTCCGGGGTTCTGGGATCTGATCAGCGGCAGCGTGCCGCGGGTGATCGTCGACATCCAGACCCGCGAACTCGACCCGGCGCTGGCGCAGGGCGATTACGAGAACGATCCGCTGTTTCGCCAGCAGGTCCAGAACTGGGTCAACCAGCTCTGGACCGAGAAGGATCAGCGCATCAGCGAACTGCGCGGCGAGCGCAGCTGAATCAGCTACCGGTGCCGGCGCCCCAGATGCTGCCCAGGCTCTGCAGAATCGGGCCGCCGACGCCTTGGTCACCCAGGTACTTGAGCAGCACCGGGGCAAACTGGCCGACCATGCCACTGTCCATGCCCAAGGCGCCGAAGGCGTTGTTCAGGTCACTGGTATTTTTGACGTTGCCCAGTGCATTTTCCAGCCCGGCAGACTTGCCCGA
This sequence comes from Pseudomonas sp. NPDC088414, assembly GCF_044753325.1. Lineage (NCBI taxonomy): Bacteria > Pseudomonadati > Pseudomonadota > Gammaproteobacteria > Pseudomonadales > Pseudomonadaceae > Pseudomonas > Pseudomonas sp. NPDC088414. The sequence continues at coordinate 57,725 of NZ_JBIVMY010000012.1, forward strand.
CGAACCCAGCAAACCACTCAACGCCGCCAGGTTGCCGCTGCCGCCCGACAATTTGTCGATGCCCGGCACTTCTTTGGCCAACTGCGAATAATCGGTGCTGCTCAACTGGTTCTTGGCCAGGCCAAGCATGGCACTGGTGCCACCAACCGCCTGCTGCGGCGTCACGCCGAGACCGGTCACGGCTTGCAGCAAACCGGCGGTTTCCGAGGTCGGCGCGGCGGCGGTGGCTGCGTTGCCACCCTGCATGCTCGAAGCTGCTTTGGTCACATCGTCCAGACTGAAGCCGGCAAACACCGGGCTCGCTGCAAGGGTCATCAGTGAAGCCAAGGCAATACCGCGTGAAATCTTCATTCAGACATCCTCTTGCGCTGTGGTGACCGCCCGTCAATGGGCGGCAAAACTGCCGGTTTGACCGGGTTTCAGCCAGCATGTTCCTCGCCGGCGCATCCATTTTCAGCATAGCCACGTATATAAAACGTGAAACCGTGGATAACCCGAGATGAATGGCGCAAGCGCTGTCGCTGAACTAGCCTGTGAACAACCCGGGGCCCGCCTTCGTCGCCCGTGCATTGCCTGGAGGCCTGTCATTTCCATCGTCGACACCGATCAGCTCAGGCATCTGTTGGCCCAGTGCGCACTGGGCGACCGAGGCGCCTTCGAAACCCTCTATCGCAGCGTCGGCCCGCGCCTGCACGGCATCGCTCTGCGCTTCATGGGTCGGGCGGATCTGGCCGAAGAAGTGCTGCAGGAAAGCTTCGTGCGCATCTGGAACAACGCCTCGCGCTACGAAGCCCATCTGTCGGCGCCGCTGACCTGGATGATCAACATCACCCGCCATCAGGCCATTGACCAGTTGCGCAAACAGCGCGAACGGCCGCTGACCGAGTTCGAACAAGACACCTTGCCGGACGAAAGTCCTTCGGCCCATGACCTGTTGAACCGCAGCCGCGAAGCCAGTGCGCTGCACCGCTGCCTCGACACCCTCGACGGCATGCAGCGCCAGTCGATCACTGTCGCCTACTTTCAGGGCCTGTCCTGCGCGGAACTCGCCGAACACCTGGCGGCGCCGCTGGGCTCGGTGAAGTCGTGGATTCGTCGCGGCATGGAACGTCTGCGCAGGTGCCTCGAATCATGAACTACCAGACCCCGGCCCTGCGCCGCGCCCTCGCTGCCGATTACGCCATCGGATTGATGTCGGCGGCGGCGCGTCGGCGCTTTGAGCAATTGCTGCTGGATGACGCAGCACTGCGAGCCGAGTTGGCGCAGTGGCAGGAGAGTCTCGCCAGCCTGACCGATACATTGCCGGAGCAACCGGTGCCGGATCGGGTGTGGCAAGGCATCACCGCACGCATCGATCCGCAAGAGCTGCATGTACCGCCCAAACGACCGTTCTGGAACTGGCTGCGACTCACCGCAGCGATCTGCTCCATCGCCGTGCTGGTATTTCTTGGCTCGCTGTACAACCGCGACGACGCCCGCTACCGCGCCACCCTGCTGAGCGCCGACGCGCAACCGGCGCTGAAGGTCGAAGCGCATGCGGATTATCTGCAGGTCGAGCCGCTGACGCTGGCGGCCGTTGATGCGGATCGTAGCCTGGAGTTGTGGGCAATTCCGGCGGATGGCAAGCCGATTTCGCTGGGGGTGATTCCTGCAGGAGGCAAAGGCAAGGTCGAGTTGAGCGCGGCGCAGAAAGCCTTGATCGGCCAGCCGATTGCGCTGGCGGTGAGTCTGGAACCCAAGGGCGGCTCGCCGACCGGGCAACCGACGGGGCCGGTGCTTTACCAAGGGGCGTTAGCGGCTCTCTGACTCTGGCACCACAAACCTTTTGTGGCGAGGGAGCTTGCTCCCGCTGGGCTGCGAAGCGACCCAAATCTTGAGTGGGTAATTTTCCTGAGATGCCGCATGTGTGGATTTTACGACGGCTTCGCCGCCGAGCGGGAGCAAGCTCCCTCGCCACAGGTTTAGTGCTCATCCCCATAAAAAACGGCGACCTTGAGGTCGCCGTTTTGCATTGCCTGAAACTTACGCCGCACTGAACAACCGATGCGGATCAATCACAAACTTCTTCGGCACACCGGCATCGAACTCGCCATACCCTTCCGGCGCCTGGTCGAGGCTGATGACTTGCACGCCAACCACTTCGGCGATGTTGATGCGGTCCCACATGATCGCTTGCATCAGTTGGCGGTTGTACTTCATTACCGGGGTCTGGCCGGTGTGGAAGCTGTGGGATTTGGCCCAGCCCAGACCGAAGCGGATGCTCAGGCTGCCCATTTTTGCGGCGGCGTCCACGGCACCCGGATCTTCGGTCACGTACAGGCCCGGAATACCGATCTTGCCCGCCACGCGCACCACGCCCATGAGCGAGTTGAGCACAGTGGCCGGGGCTTCGGCTTTCACCCCGTCATGCCCGTGGCCGCGCGCTTCGAAGCCCACGCAATCCACCGCGCAATCGACTTCCGGCTCGCCCAGCAGCTCGGCGATCTGCTCGTGCAGCGGCGTGTCCTTGGACAGGTCGACCACTTCAAAACCCTGAGCCTTGGCGTGCGCCAGGCGAATGGTGTTGACGTCGCCGATGATCACCACCGCCGCCCCCAGCAGACGCGCCGAGGCCGCAGCGGCCAGACCGACCGGGCCGGCGCCCGCGATGTACACGGTGCTGCCCGGGCCAACGCCCGCCGTCACGGCGCCGTGATAGCCGGTCGGCAGAATGTCGGAGAGGCAGGTCAGGTCGCGGATTTTCTCCATGGCCTTGTCGCGATCCGGCAGTTTCAGCAGGTTGAAGTCGGCGTACGGCACCAGCACGTATTCGGCCTGGCCGCCGGTCCAGTCGCCCATGTCGACATAACCGTACGCACCGCCGGCACGGGCCGGGTTGACGGTCAGGCAGACGCCGGTGTGTTGCTCCTTGCAGGAACGGCAGCGCCCGCAAGCCACGTTGAACGGTACGGAGACCAGGTCGCCGATCTTCAGGTTCTCGACGTCGGAACCCTTTTCGATCACTTCGCCGGTGATTTCATGGCCCAGCACCAGACCGGTCTGCGCCGTGGTACGGCCGCGCACCATGTGCTGGTCGGAGCCACAAATGTTGGTGGACACCACACGCAGAATCACCCCGTGCTCGATCTTCCTGCCGCGCGGGTCCTGCATTTTCGGATAGTCGATTTTCTGTACTTCGACCTTGCCAGCGCCGAGATACACCACACCACGATTGCCAGACATGCTTTCACCTCGCTGTTGTTTTTATGGAACCGCGTTGCCCAGGCAGGCAGCGCGTTGAGTGCTCGGGTACAGATGCTGATTGTTGTGTTGCCTGTTATGGCCTCATCGCTGGCAAGCCAGCTCCCACAGGTTTCGGGTGGAACTCAAAGATTGTGTACGGCACAAATCCCTGTGGGAGCTGGCTTGCCAGCGATGGCGATCTAAAGAACCACGGTTCTGTTGGCGTTCAAAAACACCCTTCTTTCGATGTGATAACCCACGGCCCGGGCCAGGGTCAGGCCCTCGATATCCCGCCCTTTGGCAATCAGATCCTCGGGGTAATGACTGTGATCCACCGCCTCGACGCCCTGGGCGATGATCGGCCCTTCATCGAGGTCGTTGTTGATGTAATGCGCCGTCGCGCCGACCAGCTTCACGCCTTTGTTGTAGGCCTGGTGATACGGCTTGGCACCCTTGAATCCCGGCAGCAGCGAATGATGGATATTGATCGCCTTGCCATCGAGCTTGCGGCACAGCTCCGGTGACAGTACCTGCATGTAGCGGGCGAGGATCACCAGTTCGGCGCCGGACTCTTCGATCACCTGCCACACCTGTCGCTCCTGCGCCGGCTTGTCGTTGGGGTCGAGGGGGAAATGGTAGTAGGGAATCTGGTGCCAGTCGGCCAGCGGCTTGAGATCCGGATGGTTGGAGACCACCGCCGCCACGTCCATCGACAACTGGCCGATGCGTTGGCGGTAAAGCAAATCGTTGAGGCAGTGATCGGCCTTGGAAACCATGATCACCACTTTCGGCCGATAGTTCGGCGCCGTCAGCTCGAAAACCATGCCGAACGCCTCTCCGCGCTCGGCGAGGCCGGCGCGGAAGGACTGCTCGTCAAAGCCGTCGGGCTGACGGAATTCCACGCGAATGAAGAAGCGGCCCGAGAGCCGGTCATCGAACGAGTGGTGCTCGGTGACGTAGCAACCCTGCTCGAACAGAAAACGCGTCACCGCGTCCACCGTGCCGAGCACGCTGGGGCAGTCGGCGGTCAGAATCCATGTGTCTGGGGCGCGGCTCATGGTGCGGTGACTCCTGTTCTTTGTGCGCGGTGTCTGGGGGATTTTTGCCCCTCACCCTAGCCCTCTCCCGGAGGTAGAGGGGACTGACCGAGGTGTTCTTTCGAGCTACGCCGACCTGAAATATCGCGGCGAACTCAGGCTCGAAAACTACACAAATCTGCTCCCTTTCCCCCTCTCCCCCTTGGGGGAGAGGGCTGGGGTGAGGGGGTAAGCTTTTAGGCTTGTACGCTCAACCCGTATTCAGCCGACGCATCCTGCAACCACAACCACCAGTAATCCGAGAAGCTGCGGCGGATCAGCAGTTCCCAGGTGTCTTCGGCGGTGTGGCGGATCATCAGTTGCGACTTGGCGAACACAGTGCCCACCGCTTTGCCCACCGGGAAGTTGTTCGGGTGCACGTCGTAGCTGGTGGATTTCATCAGCACCTGACGCACGTTCGGCCCGCTCAGTTCGAGCACTTGCTGGCCGCCACTGACGTTGACGATCGCGATGTGCAGGTCGCCCAGCGCTTCGCGCAGCTTCTGCTCGGCGGCGAATTCTTCACCGCTTGGCACGATCAGCAGCCACTCGTCCGGGCCCATCCATTGCAGGCTGGTTTCGCCTTTGACGATCACGCTCAGGGCGCCGGGCAATTCGATGCCGAGGGCCTTGTGCACACCGGCAGCGAACGCGACGTCATGGCCATCGCCACGAAGGGTCAGGTGACCGAGGAGTTTCTTTTCACGCACGATGACGCCGGCGTTCTTGCGACCCTTGCCGGCCAGGCTGGCGAGGTCGGCATGGTGCAGCGACGACTCGGCCTTGGCCCCGGTGGTCGGGCGTTGTTGGTACACATTGGCTGTGGTCATAAAGCACCTATCTCAATTCTGTTGGTCCGGTCCTTGTGGTGGCTGTACTGCCGCCTTCGCGAGCAAGCTCGCTCCCACAGTGGACTGATGCCTGACACAAATTCCATTAACAATCCGAAACCTGTGGGAGCGAGCTTGCTCGCGAAGGCGATATCCGCCACACCACAGGGTTCGAAGCCGTCAGATGTTCTGCCGATCCCCCTTCGGATCGAAGAACACCGAAGACACAATCTCCGCCTCGATCACGCTGCCATCGGCCAGCGGTGCGAACACCCGCTCGCCCATGCGCTTGAGACCACCCTTGACCACACCCATGGCAAACGAATAGCCAAGGGAGTTGTGCGCGTAGCTGGAGGTCACGTGGCCGACCATGGTCATCGGGATCGCCTGCTTGGTGTTGAACACCAGTTGCGCGCCTTCCGGCAGCCACACATTCGGATCGATCGGCTTCAGGCCCACCAGTTGTTTGCGCTGATCCTTCACGCAGTCTTCACGGTTCATGCCGCGCTGGCCGATCCACGAGAACGGCTTGGTGCGACCGACGCACCAGCCCATGTTCAGGTCGTCCGGGGTCATCGAGCCGTCGGTGTCCTGACCGACGATGATGAAACCCTTCTCGGCGCGCAGGACGTGCATGGTTTCGGTGCCGTATGGCGTCAGGTTGTACTGCTTGCCGGCCTCGACGATTTTCTCCAGCACGCCCATCGCGTAGTCGGCCTGCACGTTGACTTCGTACGACAGCTCACCGGTGAACGAGATACGGAACACCCGCGCCGGCACGCCGCCGACCAGACCTTCTTTCCAGGTCATGAACGGGAAGGCTTCGTTGCTCAGATCGATGTCGGTCACGGCGCTGAGCAGCTTGCGGCTGTTCGGCCCGGACAGGGTCATGGTCGCCCAGTGGTCGGTGACTGAGGTGAAGTAGACCTTCATCTCTGGCCATTCGGTCTGGTGGTACAGCTCCAGCCATTGCAGCACGCGAGCCGCGCCGCCAGTGGTGGTGGTCATGACGAAATGGTTGTCAGCAAGGCACGCCGTGACACCGTCGTCGAAGACCATGCCGTCCTCTTTGCACATCAGGCCGTAACGCGCCTTGCCCACGTCGAGCTTGGTCCAGGCGTTGGTGTACACGCGGTTGAGGAACTCGCGGGCATCCGGGCCTTGAATGTCGATCTTGCCGAGGGTCGAGGCGTCGAGCAGGCCGACGCTGTCGCGCACGGCTTTGCATTCGCGCTTCACCGCCGCATGCATGTCTTCACCGTTTTTCGGGAAGTACCACGGACGTTTCCACTGGCCGACGTCTTCGAACTCGGCGCCGTTTTTCAGGTGCCATTGATGCAGCGCCGTGTAGCGCACCGGCTCGAAGATGTGCCCACAGTGACGACCGGCTACCGCGCCGAACGTCACTGGCGTGTAGTTGGGACGGAACATCGTGGTGCCCATCTGCGGGATGGTCACGTTCAGCGAACGGGCGGCAATCGCCAGACCGTTGACGTTGCCGAGCTTGCCCTGATCGGTGCCGAAGCCCAGCGCGGTGTAGCGTTTGACGTGTTCGACCGACTCGAAACCTTCGCGGGTCGCCAGTTCGATGGCGGCGGCGGTGACGTCGTTCTGCAGGTCGACGAATTGTTTCGGCGCCCGCGAGGTGCCCTTCTCATGCGGCACCTGGAACAGCGCCAAAGTCGCTTCTTCGAGACGGCTCAGGGCCTTGGGCAGCGTGCCTTCGACCACACCGAATCCGGCTTCACTGGCCGCACGTGCGCCACCTTCGAAACCATCGGCCAGCGAATCTCCGAGGCCATAAACGCCGTTGATGCCACCGACGCACACACGTTTCTGCGGTGCTTCGCCCGGTACGAAACCGAGGATGTCCTCACGCCAGATCGGCTTGCCACCGAGGTGCGAAGCCAGGTGCACCACCGGGCTGTAACCGCCGGAGCTGGCGATCACGTCGCAGTCGAGCCATTCGCCCGGGCTGGTCACGGTGTGCGCTTTGACATCGATCGCGGCGACGCGGGCAGCGGTCACACGCTTGCTGCCACGGGCCTCGATCACGGCGCTGCCGGTGAGGATACGAATGCCTTTGGCGCGGGCTTCTTCCACCAGCGCACCACGCGGATTGCTCCGAGCATCGGCGATGGCTACGACTTGCAGGCTGGCGTCGAGCCAGTCCAGCGCCACACGGTAGGCGTGATCGTTGTTAGTGGTCAGAACGAGTTTTTTGCCCGGTGCCACGCCGTAACGGCGCACGTAAGTCGAGACCGCACCGGCAAGCATGTTGCCCGGTACGTCGTTGTTACCGTAGACCAGCGGACGCTCGTGGGCACCGGTCGCAAGCACTACACGCTTGGCGCGAACACGGTGAATGCGCTGACGCACCTGACCGATTGGCGCGCGGTCGCCAAGGTGATCGGTGAGGCGTTCGTGAATGGTCAGGAAGTTGTGGTCGTGGTAGCCGTTGACCGTGGCGCGCGGCAACAGCAGCACGTCCGGAGTGTTTTTCAATTCAGCGATAACGCTCGCCACCCACTCGATCGCCGGCTTGCCGTCGAGGCTTTCGCGGGAATCGAGCAGGCTGCCGCCGAACTCTTCCTGCTCATCGGCGAGGATCACCCGCGCACCGCTACGCGCAGCGGCCAAGGCAGCGGCGAGACCGGCAGGGCCGGCGCCGACGATCAGCACGTCGCAGTGCTGGTTCATGTAGTCGTAGGTGTCCGGATCGACTTCGGTCGGCGAACGGCCCAAACCGGCAGCCTTGCGAATGTACTTCTCGTACGTCATCCAGAACGATTGCGGGTACATGAAGGTTTTGTAGTAGAAACCCGGTGGCATCAGCTTGCCGCCGACCTTGCCGAGAATGCCCATCATGTCGTTGTTGACGCTCGGCCAGCCGTTGGTGCTGGTGGCGACCAGGCCTTGGTACAGCGCCTGTTGCGTGGCGCGCACGTTAGGGATTTGCGTGGCTTCGGTAGCACCGATCTGCAGCACGGCGTTCGGCTCTTCGGCACCGGCGGCGAAGATCCCGCGTGGACGCGAATACTTGAAGCTGCGGCCGATGATGTCGACGCCGTTGGCGATCAGTGCCGAGGCCAGCGAGTCGCCCTCGAAGCCTTTGTAGCTCTGACCGTTGAAGGTAAAGCTCAGCACTTTGTTGCGGTCGATCCGTCCACCGTTGGACAGGCGATTGGTCTGGCTCATACCTTCTCTCCCAGCGCCGTCGTGGCTGTTTTCGCCGTATCAGTCTTGTCGGTGAATTGCGGCTTGGTGCCGATTTTGTAGGTTTCGAGAATCTCGTAGGTCACGGTGTCGCGAGTGACGTTGAAGTACTGGCGGCAACCGGCGACGTGATCCCACAGCTCGTGGTGCAGACCACGCGGGTTGTCGCGGAAGAACATGTAATCGCCCCACTCTTCATCGGTGCAGGCGTTCGGATCCAGCGGACGCGGGATGTGCGCCTGACCGGATGCATGGAATTCCTCTTCGGAGCGCAGTTCGCCGCAGTGAGGACAGAAGATATGCAACATGGGGATTTCTCCTGTTAGTGGGCAACCGCAGCAGCGCCGTGTTCATCGATCAACGCACCGTTGTGGAAACGGTCGATGGAGAAAGGTGCAGCCAATGGGTGCATTTCACCCTTGGCCAGACTCGCGGCAAACACGTTGCCCGAGCCGGGAGTGGCCTTGAAGCCGCCGGTGCCCCAACCGCAGTTGAAGAACATGTTCGGTACCGGGGTTTTCGAAATGATCGGGCAAGCGTCCGGGGTGGTGTCGACGATGCCGCCCCACTGGCGGTTCATGCGCACCCGCGACAACACCGGGAACATCTCGACGATGGCCTGGATGGTGTGCTCGATCACCGGGTACGAACCGCGCTGGGAGAACATCACGTTGTAGTTCAGATCCTGCGACAGGCCT